>JAZRWD010000205.1:0-5985 GCA_045599525.1 Candidatus Limivicinus sp.
GTCCTGGTTCTGGATGAGCCCTTTACCGGCCTTGACGAAAACCGAAAAAAACAGTGTATTGATCTGGTAGATCGTATGACAAAAGGGAAGACCCTGGTGCTGGTGACCCATGATGAGAGTGAAATTCTTGCATTAAATGCCCGAACGATTCCCGTCTAGGATGATTATGTATTATTGTTTGCTTTTTTGGCCGGCAACAGGACGGTATGTGTATCTGTTCGTTACGGAATAACGTTCGTAATATGAATAATCTATATATGATTATGAAAATAAGTACTTACGCAAACAGTTGAAATGCTTGAAATATTGTACCGATTAGCGTAAAATGTACACACTTTATTAACATTTGGGAGGATTACTATGCTTACCGCACTAGACAATTTCTTCAACACCTGTACCGGGTTCCTGTTTGGCCCGATCATGCTGGTGGTTTTCTTTGGCACCGGTCTTTTGATGACGGTTGTCACCCGTGGTGTGCAGTTCCGCAAATTTGGAGCTGCTGTTCGTGAGGTTTTTGGTGGACTCAAACGGAAAAACGTTGGTGAGGGCAACCTGAAGCCTTTCCAGGCTCTTGCAACGGCACTTTCCGGCTGCGTTGGTAACGGTAACGTTGTCGGTGTGGCTGCAGCTCTGGTCTCCGGTGGCCCTGGTGCCATTTTCTGGATGTGGATTGCCTCTCTTACGGGCATGGCAACCAAATATTCCGAAATCATGCTGGCTATGCATTTCCGCGAGAAGGACGACCAGGGCATCTGGCGCGGCGGCGTTATGTATATTCTTACCCGTGGCATGAAAGAAAACTGGAAGTGGCTGGGCAAAATCCTTGGTGTTGTGTTCGCCTTCTGCTGCGTTCTCGTTTCTTTCATCTCCTGCAATGCGGTTCAGTCCAGTTCGATCGTTTCTGTTCTCGGCACCAGCATCACGGTAGTCCCCGGCTGGGTATGGGGTATTGTTTTCTGCGCCCTGTCTGCTCTTGTTATTATGGGCGGCCTGAAGAAAATCGGTAACGTTTGCTCCATCCTCACTCCTGTTATGGCTGTGATTTACGTTTTCTTTGGCCTGATCATTATTGTTTTGAACATCAAGGCTGTTCCTGCTGCCTTTGGCGCAATTTTCTCCAGCGCATTCAGCAGCAATGCTATGTGGGGCGGCGTAACCGGTATTACCATCAAGACCGCTATTTCCAAGGGTGTTGCCCGTGGCGTGTTCTCGAATGAAGCCGGCGTCGGTGGTGCTCCTCTGGTTCACGTTACTTCGGATATTGATGTCCCGGCAAAGCAGAGCCTTTACGGCATTGTCGAGGTATTCTTTGATACCATCGTTATCTGCACCTTTACCGCTCTGGTTATCATGACCTCCGGTGTCGGTGATATCGTTGCAAATGGCGGCGTTGCCGTATCCGAAACCGCTAGAATTTCCAATATGGCATGGCAGATGAGTCTTGGCACGCTTGGTGATATTGTTGTTACCATCTGCCTTGTTCTGTTCTGCTTCTCCACGATTATCGGTTGGGAAACCTACGGTGAGTCCGCATGGCAGTATCTGTTCGGCTCGAAGACCATCGTTGTTTTCCGTGTCCTCCATGTCGTAATGACCTTTGTTGGTTTTGTTATCACTGCACAGGTCCTTTGGGATGCCGCAGACTTCTGCAACGGTGTAATGTGCATTCCGAACCTCTTCTCTCTGATTCTGTTTGCCGGCATCATTGCTCAGGATACGAAAAAGTATATCGATCCGATCAAGTAATGCCTGTTAATCGCTAAGATTGAAAACACCCGCTGTCGAGTCAGACAGCGGGTGTTTTTGTCGGTATTCCTGCGGGAGTGTAGTATTTATTAGCCGTTTTCTGCGTAATATTTGGGATCCTTCCAGGTGTAGGTGTAATCCAGGGTATCGTACCCAAACTGTTTAACCAGAAGCTCATACCGTTCGGTACCGTATCGCCAGCCGTCATGAGGGTCACCGACCGCCGTGTTAATGTCGCAGGCCGGCGCAAGCTCGCGCATAGTATCTACCTGGTCTTGCGGGATCGGCGTCATGCAGCCGATCCAGAGCCGTTCAAGCTGTGTCAGGTTATATAGTGGTGTTATATCGGTAAGGGAATAATTGTGACCGATGTTCAGGTGCTTCAGTTCGGTAAGATTGGCAAGCGGGGAGAGGTCCGTTATGGAGTTTGACTGGATTTCGAGAAATTCCAGATGCGTACAGTTCGCAAGCGGGGAGAGATCGGTAAGGTCGATCATGGCGATAATTGCCACTTCCAAATTTGGCATATAAGCCAGATAGGAAATATCATTAAACTCCGGATTGTGACCAACATCCAGATATTTTACTTCGGTACAGTACTTCAGGCCTGTCGTGTTGTAAGAGTAGAGATTTCCACCGCCACCGGGACAACTGGCAAGGATTTTTTCCACGTCTGTCCGGCAGGAATAATCATCGCCGAACCAGATTCGCCAGACGACTTTAACCTTTGGAAACGCATCCCGTATGGCAGCCATGTCTTCATCACCTACGCCGCAGAAATCCATGTCCAGGTAGTTCAGGTTGGGCATACAGGCAATAATGCGGCGGACAAGCATACCGTTATCCCGGATTTTTATATGGTTCAGGTCCATTTCCGTATCGGTCAGGGCAAAGCTTTTTCCGTAAAGCGTGAAGTTGTATTGAAATTGAGCGTTTGGAGCGGCCTGTTCCAGAGCCAGGATACTCTCCCAGGATAATTCTTCTAACGTCTGGGCAGACAAGGTTGGAGAGTCGTCAGCGCCTGATGCATTGGAAAGCGTTTCTTCTTTTACGGCAAGTTCGGCAGCATCGAGTTCAAGCGTACCCAGGTCGACAGTTTTCAGCTTTGTGAATGCAGGAAGGATATGGACGACTTCACGGACGGTCTTCTCCGTCAGCCAGCGAAGATCCAGTTTTTCTGCATTGCTGTCCAGAAGGTGACCGTCTATGGTGTAGACAATACCGTTTTCCTGCAGCGCAGCAGTGGCCTGTAGGTCTCCCTCTTCTTTCGGTGTATATGCAATGCTTTTCTCTTCAATGCGGGAATGATTTGCTGTGGGCGGTGTACAGGGAACAGCGAAGGCAGCCGAGCTGAGCAGTATTGCCGCCAGCAACGGTGATGTTGCAAGCATCACTAAAGAGTGCGGACGAATTTTTGTTTCTGCGTGGAATAAGTGCAGCATTTTACGCCTCGTTTCTTGTTGTTTGATCAGAATTGTGCCATATTTGCGGAAAAAATGCAAGGAAGTTTTCACGGTAGTATAGGATACTAGATGCTGGATAAACTTACTGATCCGGAGAGCCCATTGCAGGGGAAGAAGCCTTATGATAGTATAGTTCAAAAATAGTCCTATTTTCCATATGGAAAACAGGAGAGAGGATGATTCCGTTGAGCCGCGATTTTTCACAGGGGAAAATCTCTAAACTGGTATTGGCGCAGGCTGTACCGATGACGGTAGCACAGCTTGTGCAGCTGTTATACAACATCGTTGACCGAATATATCTTGGCCATCTACCCAGCACAGACTCTTTGGCATTGACGGGGGTCGGACTCGTGTTTCCACTCACGACGATGATTGCCGCCTTTACCTGTCTGGTCAGTTATGGCGCCTTACCCCTGTTTTCCATAGCCCGTGGTGCGAAAGATCAAGAGGAAGCGGACGCGGTTCTCGGAAATGCCCTAAGCCTGTTATTGGGTATTTCTGCCGGACTTATGCTTCTTGGGTACTGTTTGAAGAGGCCCATTCTTTTCTTATTTGGCGCCAGTGACGCTTCTTTTCCCTATGCAGATGCCTATCTTCGCATATATCTTTTGGGAACCTTCTTTTCGGTGCTTACAACGGGCATGAATGGTTTTATAAATGCACAGGGATTTCCCAAAGTTGGTATGCTTACGACGGTCCTCGGAGCTCTTTTGAATCTTGCTTTAGATCCGCTGTTTATTTTCGGAATGAAGATGGGGGTCAGCGGAGCCGCATTGGCCACGATCCTGAGCCAGGCAGTATCCTGCTTGTGGGTTCTGCGGTTCCTGACGAGGCCGGAGCTGGAGCACAGGATCCGTCTTGAAAAGCTGCAGATATCCCTGAAGCGAACAAAGAAAATCGTTGAACTGGGTCTGGCCGGCTTTATTATGCAGGTTACCAATGCATTAGTGACCATCTGCTGTAACGCGAATCTGTCACGCTTTGGCGGGGACCTGTATGTTGGTGTAATGACGGTGCTGTCATCTGTGCGTGAATTACTTTATCTGCCCTGCGCCGGATTAACCAATGGTGTGCAGCCGGTTCTGGGTTATAATTATGGTGCCAAAGAGTTTGGACGGGTGAAGCAGGCGATCCGTTTTATGGCATCTTTGGGAATCGGAATTACGGCAACAAGCTGGCTGTTATGTCTGGTTTTGGCTAATCCGATCGTTGCGGCGTTTACAAATGACCATGAGCTTCTGCTTATCGGACCTTCGGCTTTAAAAATTTACTTTTTCGGCTACGTTTTTATGGCGCTGCAGTTTACCGGTCAGAGTGTTTTTCAGGCCTTAGGCTATGCAAAAAGAGCAATATTCTTTTCGATGCTCCGCAAGGTATTTATTGTCGTTCCTTTAATCTATCTTCTGCCTTTGACGGGCATGGGGGTAAACGGAGTCTTTTGGTCTGAGCCAATTTCCAATGTGCTCGGCGGTTCAGCCTGCTGTGCAACAATGATTCTGACCGTTTACCGAAAGCTTGCACCGGCAGCATCCGTGGATAAGAAAAATAGTTAACGATTCTCTATCTGCGTTTGAAATACTGACTTGTGGTATAAAATGCACAAAATTTAAATATATAACCGATTTCAATATAGATATATTTACAATTGCAATCTTCGACCGTTTCTTGTATTATTTTCCATAAATTCAATAACGTGCGAAATGATTTTTACAGGAAAGTGTATTTTCACTTGCAAAATACCGCCGAAGGGGTAGTAATCTCAGGTAAACAGACTGTAAAAGGATCGCTCTCTGGAGAAGCTCATTTACTTGAGTGCCGAAGGTGCAAGACGGTTAGCCGTTAAATCTCTCAGGCAAAAGGACAGGGATACATTTTTTCTGAAAAGAAAAAATACGTGGTTTTCCATGTTTTGTATTGTTGGCTTGACGGGCTTTTCCATTGAGAAAAGCCCGTTTTTGTTTTTATACAGGCTATCCTAAAAACAAAAAAGAGAGGAATCCGTTATGTCAGTATTAAATAGTATTGTCAATTTCTTTACCGGAACGCTGAATACCATCGCTTGGCTTTATATTTTCCTGCCTTGCGCGATTGCCGGTGGTCTGTTTTTGACGATTCGTACCTCAGGTGTTCAGTTTACCCGTTTTGGCTATGCAATGAAGAATACAGTTGGAAAAATATTTTCCAAACAGGAGGCCGCAGAAGGGGCAGTCACACCATTTCAGGCAGTAACCACAGCTTTGTCGGCAACGGTAGGGACCGGTAATATTGTCGGTACATCTCAGGCAATCGCTCTCGGTGGCTATGGTGCCGTATTCTGGCTTTGGCTAGCCGCACTTTTCGGAATGTGCACGAAGTATTCTGAGGTCGTTCTTTCCATTAAATATCGTGAACGCAATGAAAACGGTGACTGGGTCGGTGGTCCGATGTACTACATTAAAAATGGGCTCGGAAATGGATGGAAGTGGCTGGCCGTTCTGTTCTGTATCTTCGGCATGCTTGCTTCCTTTGGTATTGGTAATGGTGCCCAGGCAAATTCAATCGTTGGTGCTATTAATAATTCTCTTGCTATCTTTATTCCTGAAATTGCAGATGTCCATTCCGTCCGTATGATCATCAATTTCCTTCTGGGTGTCATCATGGCTCTTCTGATTTCTGTAATTCTGTTCGGTGGTATTAAGCGTATTGGATCCGTTACCGAAAAGCTTATTCCGGTAATGAGTGTTCTCTACATTGTTTTTTCGTTAGTTGTTGTTTTTGCGAATATCAACCGCATTGG
>JAZRWD010000206.1:0-4705 GCA_045599525.1 Candidatus Limivicinus sp.
GTACCGAACCACCTTACAGAGCAATGGGCAAGCGAGTTTCTCCGGCTTTACCCCAGCGCCAATCTGCTGGTCACGACCAAAAAAGACTTTGAAAAGGCGAATCGCCAAAAATTTTGTGCGAGGATTGCCACCGGCGACTACGATGCCATCATCATCGGTCACTCACAATTTGAGCGAATCCCTGTATCCCTGGAACGGCAGCAGCAGCTCCTTCAGGATCAAATTCAGGATGTTGTCGAAGGTATCCAGGAACTGAAAATGAATCGTGGCGAAAAATTCTCCATCAAGCAGTTGGAAAAGACCAAACGGCAGCTGGAAGCACGTCTGAAAAAGCTGGACGGCGCTGAAAAGAAGGATCATGTCGTCACTTTTGAAGAATTGGGTGTTGATCGTCTGTATGTGGACGAGGCCCAGGCGCACAAGAACCTCTTTCTGTACACAAAGATGAGGAACGTGGCAGGCTTGTCGCAATCTGAATCCCAGCGTGCCTCCGACATGTTTATGAAGTGTAGGTATTTGGATGAGATAACTGGTGGCCGAGGCGTCATCTTTGCCACCGGCACGCCGATCTCCAACAGCATGACCGAATTGTACACGATGCAGCGGTATCTCCAGTATAACACTCTGATGCAGAAGAACATGACACAGTTTGACGCTTGGGCAAGCACATTCGGGGAGACTACGACCGCCATGGAATTGGCTCCCGAAGGGACGGGGTATCGTGCGCGCACCAGGTTCAGCAAATTTTTCAATCTGCCGGAGTTGATGACGATCTTTAAGGAAGTTGCGGACATCAAAATGGCCGATCAGCTTCACCTGCCGACACCTACTCCCCATTATGAAACTGTCGTGGTGCCTCCTTCCGAAATTCAGCGCGAAATGATTCAAGAATTATCCAAGCGTGCCGCCGAGGTTCACTCTGGTTCGGTCGATCCCAGTGTAGACAATATGTTGACGATTACTTCAGACGGTAGAAAGCTGGGTCTCGATCAGCGTCTGATGAACCCGCTGCTGCCGGACAATCCTGACAGCAAGGTCAATGCCTGCGTTCGCAATGTGTATCGTATCTGGGAGGAAGGCCAGGCCGACCGCTTGACGCAGCTCATCTTCTGTGATCTCTCCACACCGCGCGGCAAGAACGCTCCGGTGGCTGAAGCAGAGGAAGGTGCCGAAACACCTGACCAGCCGGAAATTTCCGAAGGTTCGTTCAGCGTCTATGACGATATTCGCGGCAAACTGATGCAGATGGGCATCCCGAAAGAGGAAATCGCCTTTATTCATGAAGCCAAGACCGAGGCACAAAAGAAAGACCTGTTTGCCAAAGTGCGCTCCGGTGAAGTGCGTGTCCTCATGGGCTCGACCGCCAAAATGGGTGCAGGCACCAATGTGCAGACGCGCCTTGTGGCCTCTCACGATTTGGATTGTCGTGCGACACGTTCCTAACGGAAAAGGTTAGGCGTGAAGCATTAGATATAACTTTTACGGATTGAAAGGAGCCGTAAAACTATGCTTTATAGAACTGATAATTCGATAGGTAGAATGACGGGGTAACGCCCTGAAATGCCTACCCTGATACTCCGACAGGCGGCAGAAATGCAGTCTGAAGCTCGGTAAAGTCGGCAGAGAGCTACCGTAACTGCGGCTGTGAAACAACGCAAACGAAAGGTCTCCAGAGGTGGAGGCTGTAGCCTATATGCCGGGGGTCTACAAAATATATATGGTGAGAATGGCAGAAATGCCTGACGAACTTGCGAATGTACGGGTCTACACCAAGGAGCGTATAGAAATGTACGCCGGTCTGAAAAATGACAGCCAGCGAGGTTTAGTAGAAATGGCAGTTACGAAACACCTTACAGTGTTATAGGCACTGTTGGACTGGCAGGCTCAGAGCAAGCACCTAAGTATATATGTAAAGATAGAATTATCGGAACGTGGGAAGCAGCATAACGCATTTATGCGGTGGCGACGAAGAATAATAAGCGCCTTCAATTGCTGTGAAAGTGGTGGCACGAGCGAAGAAGTTCCTGTAATGGGAGCAGAGCAACAGCCACCAGTCATTATGAAAGATAGTTATAGATAGGAACATTCATAGCTTCGAGTATGACAAAGAAAAACAACCCGAAGGGGGTGTTGCCTATGACAAAGCAAAAGAAACTGAGACACAGCGAATATTATGATATGCAGCCGTTGTTTGACAAGTTGTATGCGGACAGCAGAAACGGAAAAATCTTCACAAAGCTGATGGAAATTATCAGCAGTGAAGAGAATATCCGTCTTGCCTACCGAAATATCAAGCGAAACGGCGGCAGCATGACAGCCGGTACAGACAAACAAACCATTGCGGATATAGAAAAACTCCCAGTGGAACAGTATGTCGGTATCGTGCAAAGAAAGCTAATGTTTTATAAACCAAAGCCTGTAAAGCGGGTGGAAATCCCAAAGCCCAACGGGAAATTGCGTCCTCTTGGAATACCGACAATCGTTGACCGGCTGGTACAGCAATGTATCTTGCAGGTCATGGAGCCGATATGCGAAGCAAAATTCTATGAACGGAGCAACGGCTTCCGACCTAATCGGTCAGCGGGAAATGCAATCGCCCAGTGCTATAAAATGATTAATCTGCAAAAGCTCTACTTTGTGGTAGACGTTGACATCAAAGGTTTCTTTGATAACGTGAACCACACGAAGCTAATACAGCAGATATGGCACATGGGAATACGGGATAAAAAGCTTTTATGTATCATCCGAGAAATGTTGAAAGCACCTGTTGTAATGCCGGATGGAACGGTAGAACATCCCACGAAAGGAACTCCGCAGGGTGGCATACTATCGCCGCTTCTCTCCAATATCGTGTTGAATGAACTGGATTGGTGGATAGACTCCCAATGGGAAGATATGCCGACGAGACAGGAATACCGCTGTGAAATACGTCCCAACGGCACGGTAAACAAGACGGCAATCTACGGTGCGTTCAAAAACACGACAAAACTCAAAGAGGTGCATATTATCCGCTACGCAGACGACTTCAAGCTGTTCTGCCGAAAAAGAAGCGATGCCGAAAAGGTGTTTATTGCAGTAAAGCTGTGGCTTCAAGATAGGCTAAAGCTGGAAGTCAGCGAGGAAAAGTCTAAAATCGTCAACCTGAAGCGTCATTATTCCGAATTCTTAGGTTTTGAAATCAAAGCGGTCAAGAAGCGAAAGCGATATGTGGTCAAGTCTCACATGACGGCAAAAGCAATCAACCGTGAACGGGACAAGCTCATTGAGCAGGTCAAGCAGATCGCTCATGTTCAAGACCGGGATGATGAGGCGCGAGAAATCACACTCTACAATTCCATGGTTTTCGGTATTCATAACTATTACCGTTACGCAACCATGGTAGCAACGGATTGTGAGCAGATACACCGCGCTGTGTCAACGGTGATGAAAAACCGGCTTTATGGCAGGCTTACGAAAAAGGGGCAAATCAATGAGGTATATATCCGCGAACACTACGGAGGAAGCAAGCAGATACGATTTATCAGCAGCAAAACCGTAGCCCCGGTTGGATATATTCAGACGAAAACCCCGCTGTTCAAAAAGAAAAAGGTATGTAAATACACCCCGGAGGGTAGAGCGGAGATCCACAAAAACCTTGGAATCAACACGACGGTAATGCTTGCGCTCATGCGTATCAAAGAGCCTCGACGAAGTGTTGAGTATATGGATAACAGGATTTCTCTCTATGCCGCACAGTATGGACGGTGTGCAGTCACAGGGAAAGAGCTTTGGCTTGACGAAATACACTGTCACCACAAATTGCCTGTTGCGATGGGCGGTGATGACAGATACGCCAATCTTGTCATTGTGCATTGTGATGTTCATCGGCTTATCCATGCCGTTGCACCGGAAACCATAGAAGCATACCTAAAAATCGTACAGCCCGATAAAAAAGCATTAGCAAAACTAAATGCTCTCCGTGTAATGGCGGGCAATCCCGAAATCTAAATTTTCAGTTTCACAGCTTTGAAATTCTTATCAATCTAACAACTCTTTCACAATGATGGAACGCCGTGTGCGGGGAAACTCGCACGCACGGTGTGAAGCGGGGGAAAAGGTGGAAAGCGGCGCTGACGCGCCGCTCAGACCTTACCTATCGCTATCGTGGCGACCTGGTGACCTGGAGCAGCGGGCCGGTCGAATCGTGCGTCAAGGCAATCAAAACAAGGACGTGACCATCTACCGCTATGTGACCGAAGCATCCTTTGATTCGTACCTCTGGCAAACGGTTGAAAACAAACAGCGGTTTATAAGCCAGATCATGACAAGCAAATCGCCGGTGAGATCCTGCGAGGACGTGGACGAGACCGCTCTATCCTATGCCGAGATCAAGGCGCTTTGTGCCGGTGATCCGAGGATCAAGGAAAAGATGGACTTGGATGTGGATGTTTCCCGTCTGAAGTTGATGAAAGCTGACCATCAGAGCAAACAATATCGTTTGCAGGATAAGCTGCTCAAGTCATTTCCCCAGGACATCGAGCAGACAAAGAAACTCATTTCCTGTTTTGAGCAGGACATTGCTACGCTCTCTGCGCATCCGCTTCCCGAAAAAGACTTTATCGGCATGGAAGTGCAGGGGCGTGTGATCTTTGACAAAGAAGAAGCTGGCAAAGCGATTCTGGAAGCATGTAAACAAGCAGCTGCCCGCGGCAAGCCCGTGGATGTG
>JAZRWD010000207.1:0-9056 GCA_045599525.1 Candidatus Limivicinus sp.
ACAAGATATGCATAATAGTAACCGCCGATGCAGCGTATTTCGACTGCGCCAAACTGAGTCGGTCGCTTGGCTTTTATAGTTTCCGGAATGCTCATATGAAGTCCTTTCTATTAACGTAACTTACGTAATTATTATACTTCATATGAGCCGCTAAATCAATAGAAGAAGCAGCAAAATGCAGGTTTTTTGCGGATTTATTGAGTTCTTGCGCTATCAGCTGTGGCTGAAATGGAATTTAGAAGTAAATTTGGCAGATTTATATTAACGTAAAATTTGATGGTTCAGTGTGGTAAATGAAACGCAGAGGCTTATAGATGCACGAAGAACGCTAACGTGCATGAATTCGCAAAAGATGCACGGTATATGTTGGCAACATCTGATTGAGATGATACCATACTATGTGAAAGATGAACGCCCGCAAAGAAAGAATCAAACTCCACGTGTCACATTCTGATGGGACACCTGTTGTTGACATCAATATTAAACCCAGTACGCATACCGGCGGTGTCAAAGGTCAAAAAATCCATTTTGTACAGGGGGATGATTAAATGAAAAAAATAGATGTACGTTTTTCAGCCTCTGAGATAGCTGAGATTCACAGCATGGTAGGAAAGAAGATGGTTAAATATAAATGTGATCCATTTGAATTTTCTACTTCAGTATATGGCATTGTTGGTGTTTCATTTGAGACTGCAGATTATGCATTCACAAATATGGTCGACGTCATGGATTATTATTGGGAGCAAGAGGATGTTGCTGTGTTTAGGGTTGAACGAAAGCCATTTTCAAGTATTCGGTCATTGGTTCAGGGGCAAGACATGATTGAGATTCCAGTGGAGGCAACGGTTAGTGAAATCTTAGTCGTTAATGAGCGACAGCAGCTTTTTGAAAATGATGAGCAGATTTACGAAGTCTTATTGACACGTGGTATCGTATTTAAATTCGAAGACGGACACGAATTTTCATTAGAGAAGAATATTTGGTTTTCAGAAGATATTACCGTGGAAAAAGGCTATGATCTGATCCGTCGGTTTTCGCCGGAAATAGAATTCAATGATGGTTGGAGCGGAAATTATCGCGGTGAGTGCTCTCGTGAAATTGTGTCATTGAAATAAAAACTTTCCATCATATACAGCGCCTTCATCTGAGAAAATGCCATATGCTTCGCGGGACCGTTTGCACGGTCCCGTTTTTTGTCGCGTGGCAAACCTAAACACCCTGCCGGGGGATCGTTCCGTTGTTGCTTCTGCCCTGCTCCACGACTATACTTTCGACCATTCGCGTGCTTACGGGAGGCAGGAAACGAAAAGCAAATCACTGCAGCAGCAGGAGGAAATCGGCAAATTTGCCAAAACAGTAATGGAACAGTGTTACACCAAAAATATTGCCGTCCTTTTTATACATGAATCCCAATAGTATGGACAGTACTCCTGCACCAATCATCATCGGCAGGCTGTACGGAAAATGCAAAGACATAAAATACAGAGAAGTCAAGTAAATCCCAATGTTTTTGTTGTTCCCGTCTGAAAAGACACGGTCGAGGGCAGACTGCACGCCACCTCTGGCGAGAAACTCCTGCACAAACGCGGTAATCAGGTATTGGATCAAACGCATGTCCGCCTGTCGCCAATCCCAAAAAGGAGCACCATCAGGGAAATAATCCGGGCGTACAAGAAGAATAACGCATTTGACGATACAGAAAACCGCCAGAAGCACGGCAAGCCGGATTGCCGTGCGTTTCATCGTTGGTTTGATCTTTTCCGGTGAGAGGCCAAAATCCCTGATCGTTATGTGGGTATATCTTAAAAGGAACAGTAGCGCGATAAAACCCATAACCTCAACGATCTTCGTCAGATCGCCTACGGGAAAAACTTCTCCGGTGTGCATCCAGAAGGATACACCTACCGTCCAAAGGGATCCCGTCAGGAAGAACACCGTAAGCACAAAAACGGAGTCATGGCGCTTCTGTGTTTCAACCGCAAAAGCAGTCTGGTCTGAGAACGTGAAAACAAAATTGCCGTCTTCCATTTTGGTGCAGCAGGTCAGCAAGCTGTATACCGTTCCGTTTTTGGTGGTATAGTGCACCATACGGTTGGTTGTCTTTTCTCCTGTCTGGATGGTATCCATTACAAGGTCGATAATCTCATCATTACGGTTGCTGTCCTGAGCCAGTATTTTGGTGAAGAAGATTCCGGTAGAATCTATTGTATCAAAAATTCTTTTCGCATATGGGTTGATAAAATTGATCTGTCCTTTCGGAGAGATAATTATGACACCCTCATCCATAGATTGAAGTGCGTAGTCTATATTCGTCACGGATAATCAACCTTCCTGCAATAGATCGTTTCGGTACCTGTTTTCCTTCAGCAAGAACCCTCTACGGCAGAATATAAGCCTTCTTCCGTTTTAGCGTCAACAACAAATTATTCGCTTGGAGGTGCGGACAAATCCCTGGACCTGGCCACGAAAATGACCGGGGTGCTGCCGTTGGCCAACGGCGGAACGGGCGGGACTTCTGCGTCCACGGCCCGCAATGCACTGGGAGCACAAGCAAAGAAGGTCATGAAAACGGTCAGCCTGGCTGCGGGGCTCACCGAGTGGACCATTACCCTCACCGCGGTCACTTCGGATGCCGGGGTGATCTGTGCCCCCGCGCCGGCCAGCTGGTCGGTGTGGCAGGACTGCAGTATTCGCTGCACGGAGCAGGGCACGGGGTCACTGAAGTTTGCGGCAGAGGTGGCACCCGAGGTTGCCGTGCGGGTGAATGTGATGGTGCTGCCGTGAAGGAGGACAACATGCATGATGAGATCGTACTGGACAAACCGGTTCAGGACAATACGAAAAGCCCTTACGCAACACGGCAATGGGCGCTGCTTATTTCCTTCTTCCGCTGGTATCCCGACATTCTTGAAGACATCTGTCAGGGCGAAAACGCAGAATACAGCAACAGCCTGATGGGGCGGGTGACGCGCCGCTATATGGCGCGGTTTCAGGAGAGCTTCACCTACGCCTGCCGCGGCTATGGCAAGACCTCGTGCGTCGTTGCCTCGCGTTGCGACAGCGGCATCCTCTGGCCGGGGGAAATTACGGGCTATTACGCACCTGTTGAGAAACAGGCCGCACCGCTGGCCTCGAAGGCGTTTGCATCCTACGCAAGGAACTATCCCCTGCTGGCCTCGCACTGGGAAAAGGTCAGCGATGCCAAGGACCATTTCAAGATTACGACACCCGATGGGAGCCGCTTTGTCATGGATATCGACCGTGGCATTGATACCTCTGCCGTTATCGCGGAAGAGTGCGGACAGGAAGACAAGAACCCCTTCCGCTGGGATGAGTTTCGCCAGGTGGCGCTGGGCACGGTACGCCGCCAGCACTATGTGCGCGGCAAGCCGGACCGCACCCATGTGGACCTGCAGCGACATTATATTACTTCGGCCAGCCGACGCGAGAACGAGGCCTATGCCGTCTGCCGCCGTATCCGAAGGGATATGCTGGCGGGCGGGTCTGCGTATGCGTTATGGATCCCGTGGCAGGTGGTGGTCTTGAGCCGCATGAAGCCGCCCGACTACTATCTGAGCCTCAAGAAGGAGCTGACGATGGAGCAGTTCCTGCGTGAGTGCGAGAGCCGCTGCACGGGCGGCACAGAGGACCCGGTGGTACGCGACACGGTACTGCAGGAGGCACGCCGAGTTACGCGCACCGAGTTCATGCACTGCGGCGATGCAGAAAGCTTTTACATTCTCGGTTACGACGTATCCAGCCGTGACGCGGCATCGAACGCCATGACGGCGCTGGCCGTGCTCAAATGCACCCGCCAGCCCGGACAGGCCGGGTATCTCAAGCAGCTGGTGTATGTGGCGGACACGAGGCCGCCGAAGTCCGCTGCCGAGCATGCCCGCATTATCCGCAGCCACTGGAACCGCTTCCGCCATGCCAACAGCCGAGAGGCGTTGATCATCATTGACGCACGCAGCTACGGGCAGTCGGTCATTGAGCAGCTGCACGGCGATACCGACGGCACACCACTGTGCACGCTGGACCACCGTGCGCCATATTCCAGTTTGGAACGGCCGGGCGCGGTGCCCTGCATCTACCCCATTTCGGCCACGGGCACCAGCGGCACGGACCCGAACAGCGTGATGCTGGACTATGTGGAACGTGAGCTGGAAAACGGCAACCTGCAGTTGCTGGTGGCCAACGCGGGTGCGGGTGTGGCCGCGACCAAGCTGGCGCTGGGCATCACAGATGATGAACGCAACGCGGAACTTGAATTGCCCTACCGGAAGACGAGCGAGCTGTGCCGGCAGATCGGTAACCTGCAGAAGCGGTACACGGGTGGCGGCTGGACGGAGGTTGCGATTACGAAGCGCATCCCGAAGGACATGTGGTCGGCATTGCTGTATGCCTGCCGTCTGGCACAGCGGCTGGAACAGGAGGAGCTGTACGGGGCAAACAGCCGGTACAATGACTGGAGCGAGCTGCTGGGCAGCAACCCGGATTACGAACCGATGTTACGGCCGCGGTATGAGAGACGGATGGGCCGGTTGGCGCTGCGTAATTAATTGCCATTTTGTGCAGATTTCTCTTGCAAATATATATATTTTTATATAATGGTCTGGAAAAAATTACAGGAGGTATTTACCCCATGGCAATTAGTTCCCAAGAAATCATTGTTCTCATAATCATGGCACTTTTGGCGTTAATTCCCGCAACTGTAGCCGGTAATAAAGGCTACAGTAAGGTCGGATTCTGGTTCTTCGGCCTTTTCCTTTGGTTGATTGCACTCATCGTTGCGCTTTGTCTTAAAGATAAAAACGTCAGCAATACCGATGCAGCTTCTGCCCTTATTAGTTATCAGCAACTTTTAGAATCCGGTGCGATTACACAGGAAGAATTCGAGGCAAAGAAAAAAGAACTTATGAACCTGAAAAAATAATACTTATCCTTCACCTCTGTGGTTCACGCCACAGGGGTGATTATCTTTTATCCCTAAAGGAGATGGACCATGAAAAAAGAAATGAAAACCACCGCGGTGCCCAAATGGCAGGACACCGCAACGCCGGACGGAAATGCGATGGCAGAGGGCATGCCGTTGTGCGAGGCAGAGATCAACCCCGATAAACCCGACCCCGCTCTGGTGAACAAATGGGGCTTTGGGCCGGCCAAGACCCCTTACCGCATTGTGGACTATCAGCGGCTGGAGGAGATCTACGCGGCCTATGCGCAGGAGCACCCAAACCGCAGCCTGCAGGCTGAACTGAGCCTGATGAAGATCTGCCGCTGGACACTGCAGCAGGAGCACTGCTTTGAAGAGGGCGAATGGGGCGATGTGAAAAACCTGCAGGCCCTGATCAAGGCTGAGCTGGACAACGAACAGGCCAGACGCAAAGAAGCAGCCCAGCGGGAAAATGCCCGCCTGGACGACATTGTGGCAGCCGTCGAAAAGGCCGGCCTGCCGATGATGGATTATGACGAGCTCTGCAAGGAGCTGGCCAACCGTGCCTTTCATAAGACCTACCCTTACACAAGGGATGCCGCGGATAAAATGCTGCTGCTCATCCGCAATGCGACGGCATGGAATGAGGGGCAGCCGGAAATCTCCCAGCTGCCCCCCGAATTGCGGATGGATGACCCTCTGCAGGAGTTTGCCCCGAAGGCTGACGCGACCGAGGCGGCACTGATGGCGGAATTGGGATTGTGAAAACGGGCGTAGGTTTTCGCGGGGCGGGCGTGGCGAAGTGGTAAACGAATTTTGTTTTCCGCAAAAAGCGCAGAAATAAGCAGCATTATTCCGCTGTGTTTGCGGTGGAAAAAATAGACGGCACAGCATATACTGGGCTACAACAGGGAAGCACAAACTTCGGGGCGCCCGGTCGCCCTTGCAGCAGCAACCCGTTCATGGTAAAATACCCGCATGGAAAACCACCGCCTGCAGAAGGCAGGCAGAAAGAAGGAAAGAAATGGAGAATAACGAATACCGCTGGAAGCGGCCGGATCCGGAAAACAAAACGAATCCCACAGCCGGGCCGGGCGGCGCACAGCAGGACGTATACGGCAACCCCAACGGAAGCTACCGGGCAGGCGGCGGCAATGCCGCGCCGGGGGCTGGCAGCACATACGGCTCCGGCAACGCAAACAGCTCCGGCAGCACGTCCAACACCGGCAGTGCAAACGGCACAGGCGGCACATACAGCTCCGGCAACGCAAGCGGCACAGGTAGCACGAACGGCAACGGTGCACCAAACAATAGGAGCAACCCCTTTACCGGCGGCGCAGGCGGTCCGCGCGGACCACGGCCCGGCTTCGGCGGTTTTGGGGCGAAGGGCGGCGCACAGCGGCCGCGCCCGACCCGCAGCGGCCCGCGGTTCAGCAAGGGCAAGGCAATTGCCCTGTTTGTTGTCATTCTGGTCGCCGCGCTTTTCCTGAACAGCTTTTATGAGCTGCAGGAGGACGAATACGCCGTGATCACCACCTTCGGCCGTCCGAGCGTGGTGGCTACCTCCGGCCTGAAGTTCAAGCTGCCGCTGATCCAGCAGAAGCACATCGTGTCCAAGGCGACGAAGGGCTTCCCGATCGGCTATGACAACTGGGGCAACACCGTGTCCTCCGAGTCGGTGATGATCACGGTGGACTACAACTTCGTCAATGTGGACTTTTACGTGGAATACCGCGTGACCGACCCGGTGAAGTACCTGTATAATTCGCAGGACCCGGTGGGCATCCTGAAGATGCTGTGCCAGTCCTATATCCGTGACACGATCGGCCTGTATAAGGTTGACGACGTGATCACCACCGGCAAGAGCGAGATTCAGGCCTCGATCAAGGAAAAGATCCTGAACCGCCTGGAGAAGGAAGACATCGGCATCACGCTGGTCAGCATCTCGATCCAGGACGCGGAACCGCCTACACAGGCTGTTCAGGTCGCCTTCAAGGCCGTCGAGACGGCCAAGCAGCAGGCAGAGACCGCCACAAACAACGCCAACAAATATGCTAACGAAGTGCTGCCGGCTGCCGCTGCCGACGCAGACCAGATCCTGCAGCAGGCCGAAGCCTACAAGACTGCCCGCATCAACGAAGCAACCGGCCAGGCCTCCCGCTTCTCCCAGCTCTATGAAGAATACAGCCGCTTCCCGGAGATCACCCGCCAGCGCCTGTTCTATGAAACCATCGGCGACATTTTCCCGGAAATGAAGGTCGTTATCCTTGGCGAGGACGGTTCTGCCGTGCAGACCGTGCTGCCGCTGGATGACTTCACGGGCAGCGCTGCCGAAAACGGACAGAAACCCTGAAGGAGGAAAACACCATGACAAAAAAACGTGTTATACCGGCCATCGCCGTTCTGGTGCTGCTGGTGCTGGTTTTATCCACCTCCCTGTTCACCATTCAGCAGAATGAGTACGGCATCGTGTGGCAGTTCGGCGCCGTAAAGGATATCAAGGCGGAACCCGGGCTTTACTTCAAGCTCCCCTTCGCGCAGAATGTGACCACGCTGCCAAAGACTGAGCTGCTGTATGACCTGCCCATTTCCGATGTCATTACGGCAGACAAGCACTCCATGGTGCTGGATTCCTTTGCCCTGTGGCGCATCAGTGACCCCAGACAGTTTATTGAGTCGCTCTCCGGCAGCATCGGCAACGCCGAGAGCCGCATCAACGCCATCGTTTACAACGCACTGAAGACCGTCATCTCCTCGCAGAAGCAGGAGACCATCATCTCCGGCCGTGACGGCTATGTCGTCAGCCTGGTGATGGACAGTATCGGGGACAGCTTCTCCCGTTACGGCATCGAGATCCTCTCGGTGGAGACCAAAACGCTGGACCTCCCGGACGACAACAAAGACGCCGTTTTCACCCGCATGATCTCTGAACGAAACAACATCGCCGCCTCCTACACCGCGGAAGGTGAAGCCGAAGCCAAGCGGATCCGCAACGAAGCGGACAAGCAGGTGGAGATCACCCTGTCGGAGGCCCGCTCCCAGGCCGAGACCATCCGTGCCGAGGGCGATGCCGAATACATGCGCATTCTGTCCGACGTGTATGACAGCAAGGACGAAGCCGATTTTTACACCTTCATGATCGCACTGGATGCACTGGAAAAATCCATGACCGGAAACGAGAAAACACTGGTCCTGGATGCAAGCAGTCCTATCGCACAGCTCTTCTATTGATAACGGACAGGAGTGTGACAACATGACGCAGCTGCAGCGGCAGATCCTTCAGCATATCGAAGTTAACCCTCTGGCTTCTCCGCAGGAGATCGCAGAGCGTCTGGGTGTTTCCCCGGCCGTCATCACCGGGCAGATCCGGCAGCTCATGCAGCAGGGGCACATCGCCGGAAAAGGCTATGTACTGGCCGAGGGAAGCTACGCCGTGGTTGTCGGCGGGGTCAATGTGGACATTGCGGGCTGCTCCCTGCAGCCGCTCGTCACGGCAGACTCCAACCCGGGCAGGGTGAGCACAAGCCTCGGCGGCGTCGGGCGTAATATTGCCCACAATCTCAGCCTTCTCGGGCTGGATACCCGCATGCTGACAGCCTACGGGGATGACGCAAACGGCCAGCGTGTGGGTGCCTCCTGCTCCGAACTCGGCATTGATATGCGCCACGCGCTGGTCGTGCCCGGAGCGACCACCTCAACTTACCTGTATATCACCCATCCGGACGGGGAAATGGCTCTGGCAGTCTCCGATATGGCGGTATGTGACTGCATCACGCCCGCCTATCTGGCCGAGAACCTGCCGCTGCTGAACCGGGCTCAGCTCGTGATTACGGACACCAACATCCCGCAGGAATCGCTCGAATATCTGGCGGAGAACGTTACCGTGCCCCTGTTCTGCGACCCGGTGTCGACCCGCAAAGCCGGAAAGCTGAAGAATATTCTGGGACGGATCCACACCTTTAAGCCAAACCACCTGGAAGCGGAGCTTCTTACCGGGGTGAAGATCAACTCCCGCGAGGACGCTTTTGAAGCCGGGCGGCGGCTGCTGGACATGGGCATGCGGCGCGTGTTCCTCTCCCGCGGCGCAGACGGGGTGTGTGCTGTAACGCGCCAGGGGAAC
>JAZRWD010000208.1:0-18939 GCA_045599525.1 Candidatus Limivicinus sp.
CTGTTCGGCTCAAAAGAGTGCCGTTTTCTGTTTTGGCTATCAGAGCACAGTCAAAAGACAACACAAGGTGCTGTGGTCAACTTCTCACAGGAGGAAATTGCCGTTGAATATGGCAGCAGTCCTGCAACTATCAACAAATGGATCCAATCACTCCAGCAGACTGGATGCGTGGAGCAAAAGAAAAAAGGCAGCTACCGGGTAACCTCAGTCGGTTACCGAGTGCTTGCCCAAATGGAAAAGATAGATAAAATAATTGGGGGAAAGAATAATGCCTAATGAACAGTATACAGAAAGCTTGACGCTTCAAAGCATGAAGTGCAATATTGGCGAAAATTGTTTCGGTTTTGTTTTCCCTCAGGGTGATGTAGCAGATGTAGAAAAGGCAGAACGGCTATTGAAGAAAGCCGGAGGCAAACCAAAGACTTGTGCCCTTGATGATTTTTCCCTTGGCGGCAACGGCAAAGCGAAACCCGAATACATTATTACTTTCAATGATGATGTAAATACGATCATTGTTGTTGAATGTAAAAAGGCGGTCAACAAGCACGAGAGTGAAAATCGTGATCACCCAAAGGACTATGCCGTTGACGGTGCGCTTTACTATGCGAAGTTTCTGAAAGAGGAGTATAATGTAATCGCCATTGCGGTTAGCGGAACCAAGCGAGACACCCTCCGTTCCAATGCATTTCTGTGGAATAAAGGTCAAGATGATTTCACAGAGCTTCGCAAGGCCCGTGACATCATTCTGGAGCCTCGCAACTATGTCAATCTTGTGAAGGGCAAGAAAATCCAGCGCGAATATTCTCTCGACAGTATCCGGGAGACCGCTATTGATATGCATGAATACCTGCGAGAGATAAAAATGACGGAACGTCACAAGCCAATTTTTATTGCAGGTCTGCTGATTGCGTTGAATGATGAGGACTTTGCCAAAACCTATATGAATCTTCCGTCCTTTAACAGCGTAATTTCCAATGTTACAACGGCCATCGACAACGTGCTGCGCGACAGTGGGATTAAATACAACCGCATCCAGTACATCAAGCAGGCATTTAAGAATTTGCTGGATAATTCCAAATTTGCTGCGATTCCTCTTGGAAGCAAAAAGTCCATCGTATGGTATATCGAAGAACTGGAAATGAAGATCAAACCTATGATGGATCATGCTGACAGTACGATTGACGCACTGGGCGTGTTCTATCACGAGTTTATCAAGTATTCCGGTGGTGACGGCAGCGGCCTTGGAATTGTCCTAACCCCTCAGCACTTGACGGAGTTCATGTGTGATCTTGCCGGTGTGAACAAGAATAGCCGTGTTGTGGATATTTGCTGCGGTTCCGGTTCGTTCCTTGTAACTGCCATGAGTATGATGTTTAAGGACGCCAATCCTGATGAAGTCGAGCGTATAAGAGAAGATGGCCTGTACGGCGTAGAATTCGATGATGAACTTTATACCCTGGCCGTTGCCAACATGATTATTCGCAAAGACGGCAAATCCAACATTGAGCACGGTGACTGCTTTAAGCCCGAAATTGTCCGCAAGCTAAAGAGCAAGAACATCAATATCGGTCTGATCAATCCCCCGTACTCGCAGGACGATGTGGTCGAATTGGAATTTGTAGAGCATTTGCTCGATATTCTTTCTGTTAACGGTACAGCGGTAGTGGTTGTTCCCATGAGCTGTGCCATCGGAACTAAGTTCAAGGATGTCCGCGCCCGCCTTTTTGAAAAGCATACACTCGATGCGGTGTTCTCTATGCCTGATGATATTTTCTATCCGACCGGAACCAATGTCTGTGTGATGGTTTGGAAAGCCCACTGCCCGCATGATACAAGCCGTCAGACCTTCTTTGGTTATTGCAAGGACGATGGCTATGTAAAGCGGAAAAAACTGGGTCGTGTTGATGCCTACGGCAGATGGAAAGAGATCGAAAAGCAGTGGCTGACACTTTACCGGAATCGAGATGTGGAGGACGGCCTCAGCGCAAGACATTGCGTGAAGGATACTGATGAATGGCTCTGCGAGGCGTATATGAAAACGGATTATGCGAAGTTGAGTGTATACGATTTCCAGCAGACCGTCAATAAACACCTGGCTCATTTGATTTGCCATCAGATGACGGATTTATCTTCTCACTACGTAGCGAAAGAAATTCCTACAATTAATCCCAATGATTGGGGCGAGTTCCTTGTACAGGATATTTTCGAGGTAAAATACGGAATTAACATGGAACTAATAAATTGCGATTCGTACAGAGATTGGATTGAGAATGAAACAGTTCATTTTGTTGCCCGTACGGAAAACGACAACGGCGTAGTTGGGTGTGTTGGTATTGTACCTGGAAAAGAGCCGCAAAAAGCCGGACTACTTACTTGTGCCGGTGGAGGTAGCGTGCTATCTACCTTTGTACAACGTCGTGACTTCTATAGCGGTCGAGATCTTTATCTGCTAATTCCAAAGCAAGAAATGTCGCTGTATTCGAAACTATTTTGTTGTACTATTATTGAAGCTAATAAATATCGCTTTAGCTACGGACGGCAGGCGAACAAAACGCTGCCAAATCTTCTTTTGAAATTACCCGTTGGTCAAGATGGCAAACCCGATTTCAAGCAGATGGAAAAATTAGTTATGGCACTTCCGTATAGTGATCGTCTGTAACATAAAGACCGTCAAGCACAACACCATAGCATATTTCCCCTTAGGATCCGTGCGATTTTAAGGGGAAATTAGCAGGGACAAGGATAACCAACCGCACAGACGCAAAAATCCCCTCCGGAATTACTTCCGGAGGGGATCACTATTAGATATAAAGGCTTACACGGATGTCGCTCCATCGTAGGACACGGCGGCGGGGGCCGAAGCTATAGAGATAAGCTCTTGCATCATCGCCGGTCACGGTGAATTCTGCGAACTTCCGGGCAATTACCTGCCTTCCTTGATAGCTGCCTGTGCTGGCATGAACTAAGGAAGGAATCAAATCGTCATTTTCAAGGCAAGCGTAGTAGGGAGAAACTTGCCCTCTACGCTTGCCGCCTTTGATGGTACACTTGGTAGGTTTTTCGGGTTCGGGTGAATACCTCAGATACCACTCAAAATAATCATCGTGGACAACAATCTTAGAAACAAATAGACCGATAGCTTCCTGCATGAGCTTGATTCGTCCGAACTCGTCACGGCTGGGGTGTGCAAGCAGCTTCTCGGCAAGAACCGTCGCTCTTTGGGCTGCATCTTCGGAATCGTCCACACTCGGAAGCAGTTCTTGGCGCTCCTTGCGGAGCTTCTGGAGAGAGCCGTCAATCTCCTTCTTGTGGCTGTCAAACTCTGCTTTGGACAGTTCGCCATCGGCTCGCATAATCTGGAAGTTGTTGAGCCGCTTTTGGAGCTTCTCAATCTGGGAATCAATCTGAGCAATATCGCTGTCTTTGTCATTTTCAGCCTTCTCGCGTCTCTTTCGGGCATCTGCGATTTCCGATGCAAGAACCTTGAGCATCCCGTACATCTTCTTTCTGTCATGGAAGAAATCGGAGAAAAGCCTATCTGCCATGAGCTGAAGTTTCCATTCGGGAACCATAGGGCTGCTGCAAATACCTTCGGTAGAAAGTCCGTGATTCTCACGGCTTTTGGCGGTTCCGGTTGCCTTTTGAGAATAGCATTGATAGGCATACTGAGCTTTTCCCTCGCCATCCCTGTGCCAAATTTTGCGGTTAAAATGAGCACCGCACTCGCAAACCAAGAGCTTGCTCCATACATCAACGGGGTCCTTCTTGCCGAAAAATCGCTGGCGTTTCTCGCCGTTGGGAAGAATCTTGCCGTATTCGTCCCTCTCAAGGGATTCATTATCAGTATGCCTTGCACCTAAACGCTCTTGAACTGCCATAAACTCCTCCTTCGTAACAAGGGGCTCATGGGTTCCTTGGGCATATTCAAAAGGCATATCACCGATATTGTTAATCTTCTTCTGCTCCAGAAAATCGGGTGTCCATTGCTTGCGATACACAATAATACCGGTATAAAACGGGTTGGAAAGCACTCGGCTGATATTAGACATATGCCAGTTAGATTTGCCCGTTGCCGTCTTATGCCCCAGCCGTTCCAGCTCGTACTGGATGGCACGAAGTCCGTGACCTTCAAGGTACATATCGAAAATTTTTCTGACTGTCCGTGCTTGCTCCGGGTTAATGGGATAGCTTACGGTTTTGGGCTTGTTTGCCTCCTTGGTTTCGATGCGGTTATAACCAAGGACATTGCCGTTGCCGTAATACACGCCATTGGTTCGGCTGACAGCTTGCCCTGCGGAAACTCGCGTGGAGATTTTGTGGCTTTCCTCTTGGGCAACAGCGGCCATGATAGCCAAACGCAAATCGCCCTCAGAATCAAATGACCAAATGGCGTCATTCACAAAATACACTTCGATTCCGAGCTTCCGAAGCTCATGGGTTGCTGCAAGAGTGTCAACGGTGTTTCGGGCAAATCGGCTGACTTCTCTTGTGACAACAAGGTCAAACCGATGAGCCTTTGCATCCTCCAGCATTTGGGTAAAACCTGGACGTTTTTCAATAGATGTACCTGTGATACCCTTGTCGGAATATGTTTTGTACTTTCTCCACTCTGGGTGCTGTGCCAGCAGCTCCTCACACCACTGCAGCTGGTTGTCAAAAGCATTGACCTGTGCCTCATGTTCAGTAGATACTCGTGCATAAAATGCAACGGTCAGATTTTTTCGTTCTTTATGTGTCGTATTCATTGTAATATCCTCTCAAAATGGAGAAACACGATGGTATTTGTGAGCGGGTATTCGTATATCGCCTTTCTCAAAATTTATATGTAGCTCTCAACTACAATTACATTCTAACGCGCCACATACAATAAATCAATATATAAAGCAACATAAACAGTTGCTTTATAAGCATATTACAACAATAAAGCTGTTGCAAAACTACGGTTTGCAACAGCTTTATGCGGAGGATAAAAAATAAAACCGCCTGATGCAAAGCAACAATATCCGTTGCTTTTCGGGCGGTTTTAGCGTATACTATTTGAAAGCCAATATAAACGGAGTGGTTTTATGGAACTGGAAGAAATTTCTGCATACGATTTTTCGCTTGAAGAAGCTGAAAATATCCCGAATCCGATGGAAGCCCGGAGGAAGCTGGCTGCTGAACTTGAGCAGCGGGGACTGCAGCTTATAGATGAATACAGAAGCTATCTGCGAGAGATTCAAAACGACCGACGCCAAGACAACGAGCCGAGCCGTTTGTTCCCGGGAAAACTGAACAAAAATTGCTTGAACTGCATCGGTGAAAGAATCAGCTATATCCGTCAAGCGAGGGGTATCAACAGAAGCGATGTTGCATCTCAGGCGGGAATAGACCGAGTAAACTTCATCCGTATTGAAAACGGCGAGGGGATTCCAAAGAAGTCCACTCTTATGAAGATACTCAGAGTATTGGACATTACCCCCTATGAGATGTTCTTCCCCTATGACTTTGAAGAATGGAAGGCCAAGGATGCACTATTTCTGTTCTCTGCTCCACGGGATATATTCAAGGTACGGGACAATATTCTGAATCAGCTCAAAGGAAGCTTCTGCTATTATCAGAACGGCAAAGAGGTTCGGCTGCCCACAAGGTACTATAATATCCTTATGGATTCGGTAGAAACTGCATTTAATGTTCTGGAGCTGCTTCCCCACGATAAATAACTTATACATAACAAAAAGTCTGGCCAGTAAAGACCAGACTTTTTTATTTGCTGCTGCGAATGATTTTATCGGGAAATACGGAAGCGTTGATTAAATCGGCGGGGTCGATGTCAAGTGCATCCGCAATGTTAAAAAAGACTTCCAGAGAGAAAGGGCGGACGATTCCCGGGGCTTCAATGGAGCTGATGTGCGACCGACTGACATTTGCTTTTTCTGCCAGTTGTTCCTGAGATAAACCTCGCATCCTTCGCAATGTGGAGATTGCGATACCTAATTGAATAAAGCGGTCACGATTCTTAAATTCGCTTTGTTTACTCATGCACATCACCTGCCTACATCTATTATACTTTTTTCAATGTATATTACTGCACACGAGTAAAAGCACTTGACTGATATATTGAGCAATAGTATACTATATTATGTATTAACATGAAATAAACAAGCAAATGTCCCATATATAGAGCAGAAAAAGTCTATAATGGGAGGCTTGTAACGAAGCCCGTTTTGAAACTTCTGTGTCGAGAATCAATAATCCAATCCCGGTTAGACACCCTCCCGCTTCTTATAAGACTTGAGGTAATCTATTCTTTCCAGCCAAATTCTGAGCACCTTTCTGAGCAACCCGCCGGAACGGTCATTTTTAATGATTTGAAAACATGAAAATTTTTTATAAATGATAAAACTTTTTCGTGCTTTTACCCCACCTATAAACAGAAAGCAATAAGGTGGTGAAAAACAATGGAAAATGACCTTGCCCCAAAACACAATTTTTTATACTATATCTTTTTGAAAGACAGCGAAGAAAACCGGCTTTCGGCTCAGATGGCACAAAGCCTCTGGCTGCGGATTCTGAAAGCCATAAAAAATGATACGGAGGACTTCTCTTGGAAAAAGAAAAAATGATTGCCTGCGTTCATAAAGCGCAGGCCGGGGACGAAGATGCGTTTGCAAAGCTCTTCGAAGCCTTTTATAATTCCGAATACTATTTTGCAGTAAAAACTTTGGGCAATCCCGATGATGCCTGCGATGTGGTGCAAGAGGCATTTATCAGCGTATTCAAGAGTCTGCCCACGCTGCGGGAGCCGGCAGCATTCCCCAAATGGCTCCGCAAGATTACATTCTACTGCTGCACCAGCTTCTTTGATAAGCAGAAGTCCATGAAGGAAACGGTTGCATTGGAAAATGAGGACGGCGACAGCATTCTTGACCTTTTGGAGGAGGTTGACTTTAACGCCATTCCCCACGAGCTGCTTGAAAAGAAGGAGGTTCGGGAAGCTGTTCGGAAGATGATTGACCAGCTTTCTCCCGAGCAGCGTTCGGCAATACTGATGCAAGCCTTTGAAAAAATGTCTATCCGCGAGATTGCGGAGATTCAAGGCGTTTCAGAGGGAACTGTAAAGAGCCGACTGAACTATGCAAAAAAATCACTCAAAAAAGCGGCAGAGGAATACGAAAAGAAAACCGGAACCCGTCTTTACTCTGTCAGCTTCCTGCCTCTGCTTTTGCTCTTTTTCCTCAGAAAGCAAGATATGCCGGCAGACAAGGCTGTGGAGATTCAGCAAAATGTGCTTAACTCTGTTCACTACGCCAATGTATCTACCCCCAATCGGGGAGCACAGCCGAAGCACACCAAGGCCACGGGCAAGCATAGTGCCTCCTCCGGCAGAGCTGCGGCAAAATCATCTGCCAGAGCCGCCGCTTCCACCAAGGGAGCAGGTGCTGCCGCCGCAAAGGTTTCCGTGCTGTCACACAGCGTCGTCATCAGCATTGCTGTTGCTGCTGTCGCGATTGCCGGAGTTGCGGTTGCCTACTTCGCAACCCGCCCAGCACAGCCGGATTTGATTCCGGAAGATACTGTGGCAGTACAGGTGACGGTGGAGGATGCCGCTGGGCAGAATACCAAGCCTGCCGAAATGGAAATTCAAGGTGAGCCAGCCGCATTTTCTGAGGTTTTCGGAACCTATGATGCATGGCACATGCCTAATGGCTCTCTGTCTGTCGGAGACAGCGAGGGGTATGGCTCCACCCTTGATATGATGGCTCCTACAATGTTTGTACACGAAAACGGGTATTTTGATTCCTTCGGCATACGGACAATCCGGGCGTGGTGCGGCACATACGGTACACTTTACAAAGTTGCCGATGGTCACTATGTGACCCGTGTCGCAGATTCCAAGAATTCCATTGATGCGCCCGAACCCACAGAGCAGCTTATGCAATACATCGAGAGTCAGAAGGGAACAACCTACACCTTCTACACCCCCGGCGCTTCCGTTCCTTCTGGGGATGAAGTGTTGAAAGCACTCTCTGAACTGAGCGAGGGCGATTCCGATTACGGCTTTTATCTTGCTCTGAAAGAAATCTATGCTGCCGGTGCAAATTACGGCGGTGCTCCCATCATCCAAAACGGCATTGTGGGTAGCTTCCGCATTATGATTGACCACAAGTACAGCAGCGTATGGGTCAGCCCCGAAGGAGCCGATTATTGGGGCATTACACATATGGAATCGGCATATTCACCTAATATGGAATAATTAAATGGAGGAAATAGAAAATGGATAAAAAAACACTTGCTGAACAGCTTCATGCTTTGCAGAAATCCCAGTCAGAGGCACTTGCCGCTCATTTACAAGGAAAGAAAACCGGCCTTATGATGCTTATGATTGGCATTGCCCTTTTGTTTGGCGGCCTCATTCTGATGATTGTCATTAAACCCTCGATGTTTCTCGTCAGCGTTATTGGCATAGTCGTGGCTATCATCGGCAGAAACAAGCGGAACAAGGCACGGTCTGCTGAAAATGCAATTAACAACGATGTGGATGACCTCTATCGCAATATTGTAAGCGAAGCTGTGGCTGAGGAATTTGGCGGTTCTTTTGACGGTTATATCGCCTGCGAACGAGTGAACGAAACCGTCACCGACTACCATGTGCGGAGTGGTCTGGCCTCATATTATGCGGGCACTACCACGAAATTCAGCACCGAGGGAAGCAACTACTCTGCTTTCTCCGGCAGCTATCGCAACATTCCTTTCAAAGTCCAAATTACCTATAGAACTGTAATTGCGAAGCAGTCGAGCAAGAATGCTCCTGATGCGGTCATCCTCGAGTCTTATTGCACACCTCGTGAAGTCGTGCTGGATGCAGCCGTGAATACCGGTCTGCCTTTCTCGATTCAGTACGGCAATGATATGGCAGAGTACTCCGGCGAAAAGCTAAGCAAACTGAAGCATCTGGATAAGGCTGCGAAGAAGCTGTCTGTTAGTGCAAGTGACCAGAGTGCAGCGCAGCTTATCAATGGGGATGTTCTGACCAGAATCACAGCAGCGATGTCCCCCGATGCAAAAGAGGGCGGCGTTTACGGCCAGTTAATTAAACCCGATGGTATTATTACTCGGTTAAACAACGGCTTCTTCTTTATTAGTATGGCCAAGGGAAATGCGCTGGGATGTGCCGAGCGGGATATTGACAGAATTTGTTCCGCAATCCGCAATGCAATAGATACTGCACTCTATGTTTCGTCGCAGAATTGATAGGAAAGATATTCCATAAAAAATATCAAAAAATTTTTCAAAGCATAAAACTTTTTTCTCCCTTTATCCCACCTATAAGTATAAACAAATAAAAGGAGATAAAAACTCATGAACGACGAAACAACCAACATCAACATGACCCAACCCGCAGCGGACGAGGATAAGCCCCTCACCGCAAAAGAGAAGTGCAGAAACACCATTGTGGGCAGTGTAATTCTCGCCATATTCTATTACATCTGCTATGCCGCAGCCAATGCCGGCAGTTCGTCAGAGATTTGCTATTCCCGCTCCTTCTTCGAGCATTTCACCCCCGGTGGATTCGTTTACTTTTTCAAGCACTTCTCCGTTTTGAAGGAAATTAAGGGCTGGGGCTTCTTCCGTATTGTTCTCCACGACCTGTCCGGAATCCTTGTCGGCATCGCTTATCTGCTGTTTTGGGCAGCGATTATCGCCATTGCGATTTATGTCATTAAGGTATTCCTGTTTGCTCTGCTGCCCACCATTGGCCGTCTCCTCGGCTATCTCTTCGGTGGCGTCGGTGTTGTCATCATCTGGACCAATATTAGATATGGTGATTCCGGGCTGGTGCTTCTGGGCGTTGGTCTGCTGGTGCTGGCATTCCTCTGGAACCGTCTGTGTATGTTCATTGCCACAAAAATCAGCGGATGGTCCGAAGGCGAAATTGATGATGCAATCGAAGATGGTTATTGGCAGACACATTAAAGGAGATAAAAGCCATGAATAACAAAACTACCAACACCAATATGACCCGACCCACAGTAAGCGAGGATACGACCCTCACCGCAAAGGAGGACTTCATAATTTCCTTCGTCGGGTTCTCAATTATTGCGCTCATTTTGTTCCTGCTCTATTACTGCTGCTATGCTATTGCAGATGGAAAAGATGTTGTGTCTGCGGTTTCCTTTTCCGACTCGTTTGAGAAGCATTTCACATGGGATGGATTCAAGCACTTTTTCAAGCACTACTCCCTGCTAAAGGCTGCAAATGGCTGGGGATTCTTCCGCGTTGTTCTGCATGACCTATCCGGCATGTTTAAGCCGCTCTTTTACCTGCTGATTGCTGCAATCACCATTAGCGTTATTGTCAGCATCTTCGGACATTTTTTGCCGATTATTGGCGGCATTCTTTCCTTGGTTATCGGTATTGACGGAATATACATGATTTGGACCGGCATTACCGGCGGCGGTTTCAAAGTCGTGCTTTCCGGTATTGGAATGTTGGTGCTTGCCGGTGTTGTGAATAGCATCTGCACATACATCAGCACCCACTTGCTGGGGTATACCGAGGAAGAACTGAATGATACAATCGCCGAGGGAATTGAGGATTCGTATTAAGGAGAGATTATGGTTACAAATTACACTGCAGCAGAAGAAGCGAAAGCAGCATTGCAGCACACCCGGTTTTTATATTTCAGATTTTGGGGTTTGGGAACCCACACCTTTTCCCCCGGATGAAGAAGAAAATCCGGAAGATAAAAATAATTAGAGCAGAGAGAAGCACGCCTTCACGGGTGTGCTTCTTTGCATTTCTTTGCGGTCATACTTAATACAAGCATTGGGCTGTTACGATGACCGTCCCACTTCCCAGAGGGACAATAACATTGCCTATCTGGATGGATGGAGCAGTTACCTAAAAGATGCTCGAACCGAACTCGTGTCGGCATCGGCGAAAGCACAGGAGGCATCCGATTATATCCTTGAATTTGCCAAGGAATACATGAAAGAGGCTGAACAGCAGCGAAATGAGATAGAGCAAGAGGAGGAACGATAATGGTTGATTTTGAAATTATAGATGATAATTTGCTTACCAAGTTAAGCCTGCGAAGTGAAGAAGGCTTTCTTACCTTGATAGATGACGAAATCGAGACGGAGCCGCAAAGGGACACACGAACGGTAGTTGAGGAATCCGCACCAAATATAAATACAATCATTCAGAATGTTTTGGCAAATCAAGCCCAGCCACAGTCAGAAATTATTTACTTGGACGGCAGCTACGAGAAATACAAGCAAGACAACCCAGATGACCTATTCCCTCACGGCGGCTGGATTCTCTCAAAGGACTAAACACAGGCACTTCGCTCTGGCGAGGTGCTTTTTCGTTTTGAATCACAAAAATTATTGGATTCAAGAATCGCTACGAAAAATTGCCGCATTTCCTCATAAGTATTTTTCCTGCGATTTTTGGGAGGATTTATAACATAATCCATAAAAATAGCCCGTGATGCTCGACTGAGGAAGCACCACGGGCTTGAAACTGGGAGGAATTGTTTCATTTGTTGTAAAAATGACCGTTATAAAAAAGATATGAGGAAATCTTGCGGTTTTATATGATGATTCATCGTTGCAAATCAAGATTCAATCGGATTGTGTTTTCGATGGATTCCATCGAATGAACAAGCTGGTTTTCGTACTCGGTCAAGGCATCTTGCAGAGCCGCATGCTCTTTGGAGCGAAGCTCACCGGCAATGCCATTGGATAATGCTATCACTTTTTTCGCCTCTGCCTTTACGGCTGCATTGGCCTCTTGGAGTGCTGTTATCTCTGCATCCAAAGCCGTACCCTTAATCAGATGGCAGAGCAAAGACATCAGCTTTATCAGCTTGATAATCAGCAAGTCGGAATCATATAAAATGGAATCCAGCAGCGATTTTATCTTCTTCTCATTTGCTCGGCTCTCCTCGCGAGCGGAGGATATTTCAGTCCACAGCTCATTTTTCTTGATACGATACTCAGCAAAGAACTCAGAAGATGCAGAACGATACTCCGACCAGTATTCCGCTAATCGCTTGCTGTCGGCGGTCAGCATATCGGAATACTTTTCACTCTGGGCTTTCAAGGACTGTACTTCTGCGAACAGTCGACCGTCCTTATTCTTTTTAAGGAACTCCTTGAAATCATCTTGGCTCTGCACAAGCTGTCGCATACCAGCATTGACCTTGGATGCTGCTGTGCTGACCTTTTCTTTTTCTGTGGCAAGGGCATATTCTACCTTGTCCAAGTGCTTATGGGAGTGTGAGCCATCAATGATGTAAATATCATGTCTATGGGCTGTTTCTGCAAGTATTCTGCGCTCTTGCTCTTGAAAAGCGATTGTGCCAATATCGCCCTTTTCGCCAGAGCATAGACCTTGCTGCTTAAAAGCACCGTTTTCTGATACTCGCTTCGGCAAGCCTCTGGATTGCTCTGAATCCGACCACGGAATATAGTCGATGTGGAGATGGGCGCACGAGGAAGGCTCGTCACGATGCAAATAAGCTCCGAACACATAGAGGTTTGGATTTCGTTTCTCAAAATCTGCAATGTACTCTTTCAGAGTATCAACACATAAATCCTCCTTCTCGCCGCCGTTTCGGAAAATGCCGTTATAGGCGTCTCGGTTGCCGACTGATACTATCAGTTCATAAAATGGCTTCGGATATGTGGAGCGAATTTTAGCAAGCTCCTTTTTGGATGCTCCTCTTGCTCTGGCTTCGTCCAGCTTCTTTTCGCCAGCCTCAAACTGTTTACGGATATGTTCGTAGTAATCCTTAATCTGACGGCTGGGCTTCTTTCCCTTGTTGTACTCCGCAAGTGCTTCATCGAACAGAATGTGATACGCCTCTTGAATAGGAATATCACGGTAGACGATGTTCAAATGTGTTCGTTCCTTGTCACAATGGGGGACGGCTATGGAACGATTATTGTGTCCGATACAGGCCGATACTGCCGTTCCCTTATGAACCGATGCTGTTAAATCATACATTGTCTTTACCATCCTTTCTTTGGTTCTTAAAGTAAGGATGGCTTTTTTTATTATCATTCACGATAAAACCGTTCGCTGATAATAACACAATATTGCCAGCGTCCGTTCCGAACACTCGCTTGTGCTCTGCGAGGCTTGCTCCCTACGGTCATACAGTGCATTTTCTTCGAATTGGAATGGCATCCATCATATTTATATCAAAGGAAAAATCCCAAATTACAAAAAAGGAGGAAACACCCGTGAAAAAGTCAGAAATCAGATTCACATTGCCGGAGAGTGAGAAGAACCGTTTGAAGAGAGAAGCACTCGACCGAGGTATGCCGTTGAACCGATATGTCTGCGAGCTGATAGGAGTGAATCTTACTGCCGAAGAAGTAAAGCTGGCGCCGTCTGTGGACACATTGAGAAGAGAACTTGGCGAGGTTCGTTATAAGCTGGCACACTCGGCAAATCTACCGAGAGAGGAAGTTGAACAGCTTAAAGAGCGAAAATACATTCTCCGTAGATTGCTGGAATCGTAATTCTCCGATTTTCCAATCAGTCGTTCATACTTAAATTACAATCGAATATCGAAGTGGAGATGCACGAACCCACTATAAAAAACGTAGGTGTGAACGAGCCGATGCAAAAAATCGTTTCGGCGGTACAGATGCTTTTTCCCCATCGGCTGTCGTATTGGAGAATGTTGCTGAACTCCAAGTAAAAATAAAGGGCAAAGGTTGGATGATGACAATAGAATCAGAAAGTGATGGGTCAGGGGTCATTGAAGCCCGTTTGAGCAATCAAACTAACTTTCTGCCGAGGCATGAAAAAACTCGGACTGCGGGAAAACAAAAGCCGAATACGCACGGATGTATCGCTTTTCGGTTGGGACGGGTAGATTTCGCCAGCAGTAGGTGAAATCTGCCTTCCAGCCTCTCCGCTGGATGTATCGGATTTGTTCGGTTTACGGTATTGGGTTTGAGGTTATGGGTTAGGGTTCAAGGTTCAAGGTTAATGGTTTTGGGTACTCGGTTACGGGTTAAAGGTAAAAAAGGTATGCAGAAAAAATAATACTATAAATATTCCATCATACTTGGTTATGGGTATTAAGATGACCCAGAAAGGTAGGTAAAATACTATGAATTATAAAGAAAGAGCAGAACTGATGAAGGAACTCTGCGAAATATGCGAAACATTAAACATGGCAAAGGCAATCTTGGATAAGACGGGCGAAGCACCATTGCCGTATGAAACATACTCTGAACTTAATAACAGGCGAGAAGAGATAAGGGCGATTCTTCGACATAAGTAAGAAAAAGGAAAAATAATGAAGGGGCAGACATTTCGTCTGCCCCTTCGGGGTTATATCATTACTTTGACGGTGAAATCTTTCCAACGGTGCACTCTTCTCCGAGTGGAATCTGAGTAAAGATACTCTTTTGCATCGTCAACGGTCAGAATAAAGTCAAACCAAAAGGTATAACTTAATTCCTTCCTTCCTTTATTGCAGCCTGTGCGGCGGCGAGGCGGGCGATGGGGACACGGAAGGGGGAGCAGGACACATAGTCCAGACCGATCTTATGGCAGAACTCGATGGAGCTGGGGTCGCCGCCGTGCTCGCCGCAGATACCGCAGTGCAGAGCGGGGCGGGTCTTCTTGCCCAGAGTGACAGCCATATCCATCAGCTTGCCCACGCCGGTGGTATCCAGACGGGCGAAGGGATCGGACTCATAGATCTTGGTATCGTAGTAAGCGCCCAGGAACTTGCCGGCATCGTCACGGGAGAAGCCGAAGGTCATCTGGGTCAGGTCATTGGTGCCGAAGCAGAAGAACTCAGCCTCGGTAGCAATGTCGTCAGCGGTCAGAGCAGCACGAGGAATCTCGATCATGGTGCCGACCTCGTAGTGCTTATCGGAGCCGGCAGCAGCGATCTCGGCATCGGCGGTCTTGACCACCACGTCCTTGACGTACTTCAGCTCCTTGATCTCGCCGACCAGAGGAATCATGATCTCGGGAACGATGTTCCAATCGGGATGTGCCTTCTTCACATTCAGAGCGGCACGGATGACAGCCTTGGTCTGCATAGCGGCGATCTCGGGATAGGTGACGGCCAGACGGCAGCCACGGTGACCCATCATGGGGTTGAACTCATGCAGGGAGGCGATGATGGCCTTGATGGTCTCAACGGGCTTACCCTGAGTCTTAGCCAGCAGCTCGATTTCCTCCTCGGTGGTGGGCACGAACTCGTGCAGAGGGGGATCCAGGAAACGGATGCAGACGGCGTTGCCCTCCATAGCCTCGTACAGAGCCTCGAAGTCACCCTGCTGATAGGGCAGGATCTTAGCCAGAGCAGCCTCACGCTCCTCCACGGTATCGGAGCAGATCATCTCACGGAATGCAGCGATACGGTCAGCCTCGAAGAACATATGCTCGGTACGGCACAGGCCGATGCCTTCTGCGCCCAGCTCACGAGCCTTCTTGGCATCCCGGGGGGTATCGGCATTGGTACGAACCTTCAGCACACGGTACTTATCGGCCAGAGCCATGATACGGCCGAACTCGCCGGCGATCTCGGCATCCACGGTGGGGATCAGGCCGTCATAGATGTTACCGGTGGAGCCATCGATGGAGATGCAGTCGCCCTCGCAGAAGGTCTTGCCGGCCAGAGTGAACTTCTTGTTCTCCTCGTCCATCACGATGTCGCCGCAGCCGGTGACACAGCAGGTGCCCATGCCACGAGCAACAACGGCTGCGTGGGAGGTCATGCCGCCACGGACGGTCAGAATGCCCTGAGAGGCCTTCATGCCGGTGATGTCCTCGGGAGAGGTCTCCAGACGAACCAGAACCACCTTCTCACCACGGTCGTGCCACTCCTCAGCATCGGCAGCGGAGAACACGATCTTGCCGCAGGCAGCTCCGGGAGAAGCGCCCAGACCCTTGCCGATGGGGGTAGCAGCCTTCAGGCTCTTGGCATCGAACTGGGGATGCAGCAGGGTATCCAGATAGCGGGGATCGATCATGGCAACAGCCTTCTTCTCGTCGATCATGCCCTCGTCCAGCAGGTCGCAGGCGATCTTCAGAGCAGCCTGTGCGGTACGCTTGCCGTTACGGCACTGCAGCATATACAGCTTGCCGTTCTCCACGGTGAACTCCATATCCTGCATATCACGGTAGTGACCCTCCAGCTTGTCGCACACGTCCAGGAACTGTGCGTAAGCATCGGGGAACAGCTTCTCCATCTCGGAGATGGGCATGGGGGTACGCACGCCGGCGACCACGTCCTCGCCCTGTGCATTGGTCAGGAACTCGCCCATCAGCTTCTTCTCGCCGGTGCCGGGGTCACGGGTAAAGGCAACGCCGGTGCCGGAATTGTCGTTCAGGTTGCCGAACACCATGGGCATGACGTTGACGGCAGTACCCCAAGAGTAGGGAATGTCGTTGTCACGGCGGTAGACGTTGGCACGGGGGTTATCCCAAGAACGGAACACGGCACGGATGGCCTCGTACAGCTGCACCTTGGGATCGGAGGGGAAGTCCTCGCCCAGCTGAGCCTTGTACTCAGCCTTGAACTGGGTAGCCAGCTCCTTCAGGTCGGCAGCGGTCAGCTCCACGTCGAACTTCACGCCCTTGGCTTCCTTCATCTTATCAATGAGCTGCTCGAAGTACTTCTTGCCCACTTCCATAACCACGTCGGAGAACATCTGGATGAAGCGGCGGTAGGAGTCGTACACGAAGCGCTCAAACTTGGGGTCGGGATTGCTGGAGATCATGGCAGCCACAACGTCGTCGTACAGGCCCAGATTCAGAATGGTGTCCATCATGCCGGGCATGGATGCACGAGCGCCGGAACGGACGGAAACCAGCAGAGGATTGGTCAGGCTGCCAAACTTCTTGCCGTTGATCTCCTCCATCTTCTCAACACCGGCCATGATCTGCTCCATGATCTCGTCGTTGATGGTGCGGCCATCTTCGTAATACTGGGTGCAAGCCTCAGTAGAGATGGTGAAACCCTGCGGCACGGGCATGCCGATGTTGGTCATCTCAGCCAGATTTGCGCCCTTGCCACCCAGCAGCTCACGCATGGATGCGTTGCCCTCGGTAAACAGATAAACGTACTTTTGAGACATTGATTGAATACCCCTTTCCGATATTCGGTGCAAAAAACGCACCGTTTTTTGTAAAATGATAAAATAATATAATATCGCCCAAATAGTATACCATGGCAAATTCAGAAAAGCAAATCTTTTTCCGGAAAAAATTGCATATCCCCGCAGGTTCGGACACAATGCCCAAAATCCTCCCCGGGATTTGTACATTCCTCCGCCCACCGACGCCTCTTTGTGGGATACCGGTCTGCGACAGACGGCAAGAAACGCCGAAGGACAAGGAAACTCTGACCGTCGGCGTACATAGGTACGATAGGTCAGAGTTTCCGCAGGAAATACAGTTCTGCTATTTCCCAATTTTGACGGTTTTGGGGTTTGTTGGCAGCCCCTTGTTTTTCAATACAATTTGGGAAATGTATGCCGGTCGGCGGGGTACAGCAGGCAATACAGTCCGGCGGCGGCAAGGCCGCACAGGGCGAACACCGTCCAGATCATGCCGTAGTTGCTGCCGGACAGGGTGAGCATCAGGCTGATGCCAAACTGGGTCGCAGCGGAAAACACCGCATGCACCACGCTGAAAATGCCGCCCACACGCCCCCGGTGGGATGCAGGCACCCGGCGGGAGGTATAGGGATTCACGCCCAGCACCGTCACCACCTCGCCCAGCGTATATACAAACATGGCGCAAAACAGCACCCACACCACATTTCCCCGGGCAAACAGCAGAATGCCGGCAACAAACAGCGCAAGCCCCAGCACCGCCTTGGGAAGTTCCGTGAGCCGGCGCAGCACCATGGTGAGGATGGGCGTAAACAGAATCACCACAAACCCGTTGAGGGAGCTGAGGTAGCCGTACAGGGATGCGCCGTCGGCGCCCATAGCCTCCTTCAGCTGCAGCGGCAGCAGAATGCCGGCAATATTGCCGGTCATGGAGGCGAAGCACCCTACAATCATTACCCCCAGCACCACCGGCGTGCGCCGCAGCACCGCCAGAATGGACAGGCTGTCGTCCACCGGCTTTTCGTACTCGGTGAGCACAGCGCTGTCAGCAGAGTCCTCCTGCACCGCATTTTCCATGCGGACAAAGGCGGCAATCAGCAGCGTGGATACCAGAATTGCCGCACCGTTGAGCAAAAATGCCAGCCGGATATGCTCCTTGAACAGAATGCCCGCCACGCTGGCACCCACCACAAAGCCCAGATTGAAGCCAAGATAGGAAAGGGAGAATGCTTTCTCCCGCTGCTTGGAGGTGGAAAAGTCGGAGTTGAGCGCATCGTAGGCAGGGCTTTCGATGGTCTGGAACAGGGAGGCAATAAAAATCAGGAAGGCTGTCAGGAAGGAGATCGGCAGGATTGCCGCCAGCACATACAGACTGACGGTGGCGCAGTCAAAGAGGATAATCAGTTTTTTGCGGCTGTACCGGTCTGCCAGCTTGCCGCCCCACAGAGCTGCCGGCAGGCTGAGCACCATGGCCACCGCCATGAGCATGGTGGCCATGCCGTCGGACAGCCCCAGCATGGTGGTTAGGAAGAAGGTGAGCATGGGCCAGACGAAGGAGCCCATCGCCGTCACCAGCTTGCCCACAAACAGGACGTAAATCTCTTTTTTCAGCCCGCTGTATTGGGAAATAATCTGTTTCATAGTTGTTCCTTTTCCTGTGTTTGTATGTGCGGTGATCCGTAACACAAAGCCTTCCCCTTGGAGGGGAAGGTGGCACGGCGTAGCCGTGACGGATGAGGTGTTCCCCGTAACAATTACGTACACCTTATCGTTTGTATGGTAGGCAGTAAATTACGTTGTACCATATAAACGTTTCTGCTGACCACCGCTGATAGGGGGAACACCTCATCAGTCA
>JAZRWD010000209.1:0-6117 GCA_045599525.1 Candidatus Limivicinus sp.
ACGGTATATTCCTCCGGCAGGCGGCTGAGCCGGTAGCCGCCGCCCTTGCCGTGCATGGCCTCCACCAGGCCGGCCCGGGACAGGACGACCATGATGCTCTCCAGGTATTTTTTTGAGATCTCCTGCCGCTCGGTAATATCCTTCAGGGGGATAAAGTGCCCGCGCTCCTGCTCTGCCAGGTCAACCAGCACACGGAGTGCATAACGTCCACGGGTAGAAATCAGCATTTCTGTTTCCTCCGCCGGTCATGCCGGCCTGTAATTTTGTATCCGTCGGTAACCGCGTTCTCTGTACGGTACGGCCCGCTGCCGTTTCGGTATGACGGGCGTTTCGGGAAGGCGGGCTCAGATAAGCTGCTCGGTGGCCGGCGTATAGATCGTGCCGCCGCCCAGCACAATGTCTCCTTCATAGAAGACGGCTGCCTGGCCGGGGGCTGCCGTGCGCTGCGGAGTGTCAAAGCGGATGCGGTATGCACTGCCCCCCAGCGGCTCCACGGTGGCCGGCTGCTCACGGCGGTGGTAGCGCACCGTAGCCAGGCAGCGAACGGGCTCCTCCGGCACCTCACCGGAGATCCAGTTCACATCCTTGACCAGAAAATCGGTGGCGTACAGATCCTTCTCCCGCCCCAGCAGGACCGCGTTGTTCTTTGCGTCAATTCCGGTCACATAGAGCTTTTCGTGGTAACCCAGGCCAAGGCCCCGATGCTGGCCGACCGTGTAATGGATAATGCCCTGATGGCGCCCGATCGCCTTGCCGGTGGCCGTGTCAATAAAATCTCCCGGAAGGCTCTTCCGGCCGGTATTGTGCTCGATGACCGCCGCATAGTCCCCATCCGGGACAAAGCAGATGTCCTGGCTGTCGGGCTTGTCGGCGTTAATAAAGCCGCCGGCCTCGGCCAGGGCACGGACCTCCGGCTTGCTCAGCCCGCCCAGAGGGAACTGCACGTGCGCCAGCTGCTCCTGGGTCAGGGAATAGAGCACATAGCTCTGGTCCTTTGCCGGGTCCAGTGCCTTTTTCAGCAGGTATCTGTCCCCCGCCTTTTCCACACGGGCATAGTGGCCCGTGACCACATATTCGCAGCCCAGCTCCTGCCCGCGGCGGAAGAGCTCGTCAAACTTCATGATGCGGTTGCAGTCCACGCAGGGGTTGGGGGTAATGCCGTTTTCGTAGCAGAACACAAATTTATCGATGATCTTCTCCTTAAAATTGCGGGAAAAGTTCATCACATAGTGCGGCATGCCCAGAACGCGGGCAACGCTGCGGGCGTCCTCCACATCGTCCAGTGAGCAGCAGCTGTGCTCTTTGGAGATGTTGGCATCCTCGTTGCTGTACAGCTTCATTGTGCAGCCGATGCATTCGTAGCCGGCATCCAGCATCAGCCGGGCCGCCACAGAGGAATCTACCCCGCCGCTCATGGCAATCAGTGCTCTGGTCTTGGTCATATCGGGCTCCTGTCTGTAGTTCTTCGCGCTCTGCGCATATTCGGGTCGAACCCGGCAGGGGCGCTTCCGCTCACGTGTGCTCGCGGCCTGCCCTCACGGGGCCCGCGGTCCTGCCGGACAAAACAACATATAATTTCAGTAGGTTTTTTCCCGGATATTATGGCATAATTTGTCATGATTTGCAAGCCCGCCCGGCGTCCTTCTCCCGGTCGTGCCTTTGCGGGAAAAATCGTTGTAATTTTGCGGAATTATGCTAATATAAACGAAATGCGCTGTTATAAACGCAATACGCTATTGTTCAAGAGGACATTCACATGAAAATCGTTGTCAAGGTCGGCACATCGACCTTAACCTATAAGACCGGACGGATGAACATCCGCCGCGTCGAAGCCCTGGTCAAGACCCTTGCCGACCTGAAGAACGCCGGCCACGAAATGATCCTGGTTACCTCCGGTGCCATCGGCATGGGCGTCGGCAAGCTGAACCTGCCGGGCCGCCCCACCGATATGCCGGGCAAGCAGGCCGCCGCAGCCGTCGGCCAGTGCGAGCTGATGTACACCTACGACCGTCTTTTCGGCCAGTACAACCACCCCGTGGCCCAGATCCTTCTCACCGCCGAGGATGTCGAGGATGAGACACGGCGCGGCAACTTCCACAACACCATGACCCGCCTGCTGGAACTGGGCGTCCTGCCCGTCATCAACGAGAATGACACCATCGGAACCGCCGAGATCCTGCTGGGCGACAACGACACCCTGGGTGCCATCGTCGCGGAATGCATGCAGGCCGACCTGCTCGTCCTGCTGTCGGATATCGACGGCCTCTACACAGCCGACCCGCACAAGGACCCGGAGGCAAAGCTCCTGCCCGTCATCGAGGGCATCACGCCGGAGATCGAAGCTTTGGCCGGCGGTGCCGGCTCCGCACTGGGTACCGGCGGCATGATCACCAAGATCCGCGCCGCAAAACGGGTCAACGCCGTCGGCTGCGACATGGTCATTGTGAACGGAGACAAGCCCGAGGTCCTGTACAACGTCGTCAATGGCGAGGCGATCGGCACCCGTTTCAAAGCATAAGGCATTATTGATATTAAGGAGTTTTTTATGACCACTCATGAACTTTTACTGAAGGCCAATGCAGCCAAGGAATCCATCGCCCTGATGGACACCGAAGCCAAGAACGCGGCTCTGCTCGCCATGGCTGACGCTCTGCTCGCCCACACCGACGATATTCTGGCCGCCAACGCACTCGACATGGCCGATGCGCAGGGAAAGACCACCACCGTCATGCTGGACCGCCTCCAGCTGACCGCCGCCCGCATTCAGGGCATGGCTGACGGCATCCGCGAGGTCGCCGCGCTGCCCGATCCCGTGGGTTACGTGCGTGACCGGGTCACCCGCCCCAACGGCATCGTGATTGAAAACACTTCCGTCCCCATGGGCGTCATCGCCATCATCTATGAGTCCCGTCCCAATGTCACCTCCGACGCAGCGGTCCTGGCCCTGAAGGCCGGCAGTGCCTGCGTGCTGCGCGGCGGCAAGGAAGCACACCGCTCCGCCTCTGCCATCGTGTCCGCCATGAAGGAGGGCATGGAGAAGGCCGGCCTGGACCCGGATGCCCTGCAGCTGGTGGAGGACACCTCCCGTGCCAGTGCCAACGAGCTGATGACCGCCGTCGGCCTGGTCGACCTGCTCATCCCCCGCGGCGGCGCCGGCCTGATCCGCTCCTGTGTGGAGAATGCCGCCGTCCCCGTCGTACAGACCGGCACCGGCATTTGCCACATCTATGTGGACAAAGCCGCCAATATCGACATCGCCCTGGACATCCTCGAGAATGCCAAGTGCAGCCGCCCCTCCGTGTGCAACGCCGCTGAGGTATGCCTTGTGCACAAGGACATCGCAGGCGAGTTCCTGCCCCGCTTCCGTGAGCGCATGGTCTCCCGCCGTGCCGAGGCCGGCAGCACCCCTGTGGAGCTGCGCCTGGACCCCGCTGCCGCACAGATCATCGACGGCACCCCCGCAGGCGAGAAGGACTTTGACACCGAATACCTGAACTACATCATGGCCGTGCACGTGGTCGACAGCGCCGAAGAGGCCATCCGCCACATCAGCATGCACTCCACCGGCCACTCCGACTGCATCGTGACCGACGACAAGGCCACCGCAGACATGTTCACCCGCCGCATTGACAGCGCTGCCGTGTATGTCAACGTTTCCACCCGCTTCACCGATGGCGGCGAATTCGGCCTCGGCTGCGAGATGGGCATCAGCACCCAGAAGCTGCACGCCCGCGGCCCGCTCGGCCTGCAGGAGCTGTGCACCAACAAGTTCGTCATCCACGGCTACGGCCAGACCCGCTGAGTCTGGAGGTCCCCCATGCTCTCTCCTGTATACAAGGCCATGGTGGGCGAAGAGTCCATCATCCGCGTGATGAACGCCAGGGCCCTGGAGCGGATCAAGCTGTACGGCAAAGAAAATGTCTTCAACTTTACCATCGGCAACCCCAGCGTCCCCGCGCCTCCCGAGACCGCGGAGATCCTGAAGGACCTGCTGGACCATGAGGACCCGCTCTTCCTCCACGGCTATAACGACCGGCACGGTATCCTCCGTGCCCGTGAGGAGATCGCCGCCTCGCTGAGCCGCCGCTTCAGCATTCCCTACACGGCAAAGCACATCTTCCTGTGCAGCGGTGCCACGGCCGCCCTCGCCCACGCCATCCGGACGGTGGCCTGCCCCGGCGAGGAGGTGCTGTACTTTGCGCCCAACTTCCCCGAATACAAGCTCTATGTTTCCGGCGCGGGTGCCGTTCCCGTCGTTGTCCCTGCCCGGACCGAAGACTTCCAGATCGACTTTGAGGCCTTTGAGGCCCTGCTGACCCCCAACACCGCCGCGGTGCTGGTCAACAGCCCCAACAACCCCAGCGGCGTGGTCTATTCCACGGCCACCATTCAGCGCCTGACCGACATTCTGCGCGAGCGCAGTGCCGCATACGGCCACCCCATTTACCTCATCTCCGATGAGCCCTACCGCGAGATCCTCTTTGCCGGAGTCGACAGCCCGGTCATCCCCCGGTTTTATGACCATACCCTGGTCTGCTACTCCTACGCCAAAGGTGCCTCCATCCCCGGCGAGCGTATCGGCTATGTCGCGGCTACCCCCGCAGACCCGGATGCCGAGCTCATCATTCAGATGTGCCCCCAGGCCTCCCGCATGACGGGCCACAACTGCCCCTCCAGCCTGATCCAGCTGCTGGCCGGCCGCATGGCGGACATCACGGCAGACCTGTCCGTCTACGAGCGCAACGCCGCGCTGCTGTACGACAAGCTGACCGAACTGGGCTTTACCTGTGTGCAGCCCGGCGGCACCTTCTATATGTTCCCCGAGGCACCGGGCGGTGACGCCATGGCCTTCTGCATAAAGGCGCTGGAACACAACCTGGTCTTTGTCCCCGGCGGCAATTTCGGCTGCCCGGGCAACTTCCGCATCAGCTACTGCGTGCCCACCGAGCGCATCGAAAAGGCCTTCCCGGCCCTGGAGGCGCTGGCCAGGGACTGCGGACTGGGAAAACCGGCCGGAAAATAAAAAATCGCGGGCCTGCAACAGACCCGCAACAATATCAGATTATCACTCCGTGCGGCAGAAGGCAAGGGAAAAGTGACGGTAAACCGCCTTTTCTCCCTTTTGCTGCATTTTTTATTGGGAGATTCGTGCATCCTGCGAATGGAAATCCGGGCAAAGCCGTGCTATTATATAGACACATTCAAGAAGGGGATGATTCCAATGAGAATCAAAAAGGTTCTCGAAATTTAAGATAAGGAGGACACCCCAATGAAGTAAGCCGGAGCCTTACTGAATGAGGAAGTAAGGCAGAGCAAAAACAACTCAAATCAAGTGAATAGAGAGGTTAACCAAAGATGCTCGATACCAAGAATTCAGAGAAGTAACCGTCAACGCTGGAAAAAAACAACGTTGACGGTTACTTCGTTTTTGGAGAGCTTTCTGGTGGGGCATATCGGTTTTGGCGAGCTTTCGGCTCGCTTTTTTCGTTTGTGAAGCACAGGGGTCCGCGCGGCTGCGCAGGCCCCTGTTTCGGTATGCGGTGTTACTGCGCCTTCGTTTTTACTGCAGCTGCTGTTTTACTGCTCCACATAGCTGCAGCCGAGTGCGTCGAGTGTGGGAATGATCCGGCTACCGGACGGAACGATGAACAGCACGTCCGGGGAAGCGGCCCCTTCCTCGACCGTCATCACCTCGGAAGGCAGGCGGATCTTATCCGCAGCGACACCAGCGAATGCCTCGCGGCCGATGTACTGTGTGTCTGCCGGGAGGATCAGGAGCTTTCCGTCGGTCATGTCCCAGGTCTGCAGGATTGCGAAATCCTGCTCCGGGGAACCCCTGAGGAACACCTCGACCAGGCTGTCGGCTCCGTCATAGCGGCGGCCAATGCAGCTCTGGTCCTCGCGGTAGACCTCGTACACGCTGCTGCCGTCGTCCAGAACGTAGTAGCCGGAGACCTGGCGCATTTCGTCACCGAAGCCGACCATACCATCGGTACCGACGCGATGCTCGCCCTCCGTGAAGGCTTCGTAATCCACAGACCATTCGTCCGTATCCGTGTAGTTGTACTGCAGATAGTGGGCCCAGAAGAACAGCTCGCCGTCTGCGTCGCGCATCTC
>JAZRWD010000210.1:0-9525 GCA_045599525.1 Candidatus Limivicinus sp.
GGTGATGAACTCCAGGCATTCCTCGCTGTTGATTTTTTTGCGGGAAAACAGCTTTTTGTAGTTGGGACGGTTGGTATTCTTACTCATTGTTTTTCTCTATTTTCAGCTTCATCGCAATGCAGATAGTGCTTATATTCCGGCACCCCGAGAACGCGTACGATCCGGAACATGACGGCGGGCTTGGATTCTAATAGTTCGCTGAAAGTAATCGCGAGACTTGTACCCAGGGGAAGTTTACCGTTCTTCCACTTGTCATAAACCGTCAGCTTGCTGCTCACTTCCCTGCGCATATCGATGTAACACGGTGTCCAGGCATCGTAATTCTGCCGGCAGATGTATTCGACAGCCTTCTCCGGGCCGACCAGCTCCTTTAGCACATTGTCGACAGAATACTGCATCACGCGCTCATAGGCCTGGCTGTAAAGCGGTATGCACCGTGCGAAAAAGGTAAGTGCCTGAAGCCGAAAATCCCTGTGGTGCAGCGCAATATGGATCATTTCCGTCAGCATATAGGCGTCATAGGAATCTCTGTCGCCGTATTCGGAGGCTACCCCCGGTGCTCCCTGGTCAATAATGATTGCTTTTTCATGGATGCCTGCGTTAAAGACGCGTTCGCCCGCTTCGCGGTAGGTGGCAAATACATGGGGCACTTCCTTCATGCCAAGCCGGTCGGCATACATTCGGGTCCGCTCATACAGCGAGGGATAGGTGATCTCGTCAATGATCAGATCCCTGGTCATGCACGCGCCTGCCGAAGAGCTGACCGCATGCCAGATCTCAAAAACAACGATCACGATCAGCAGAATTGCGGCCAGTTCTTTATAGCGAAAGATCAGCTCCGCATAGCTTCTTTCCATGTTGACCGTTTCGGCAAGCATTTCGAAACTCTCTTCCGATGCGGTGTTGTGCGTGAAATAGAGCGACAGCAGAACGATCACCGCACAGTTGATCAGGAAGGAAATGCCATGCATGATCCGTTCCGCCGGGTGCCGGTATTTTTTTATATCCAGTTTTTCACCATTCATAACAAAAGGTTTCCTGTGCAGACTTACTCGAGATACTTTGCTCTGAAGCGTGCTTTCATGGCCGCATCTACGCCAAGCCCCTGCTCCAGAAATGCGTCCATGGAGCCGTACTGCCGGTCGATCTCATCAAAGGCGGCCAGCAGATACTCTTCACGTGCCTCGATCAGGGCCCTGCCGGAATTGGCGACGTTCGTGCCCTTGGTGATCCTCTTCAGCGTCTCCATCATATTGGCGATCTCATCCTTCAGGCATTCGTTGGTGAAAAGATAGTCGGCCAGGATCGCCTCACGGCTGACCCCAAGGACGGCCTGCACCAGCGCCGAGCCCCAGCCGCAGCGGTCCTTGCCCAGTGTGCAGTGCCACAGCACGGCGCCGTCTTCCGTGTCCAGGATCTCCTGCAGAAACTCTGCGTATTTTGCGCGGGAAAACGCTGTACGGACAAAGTTCCGGTATACTTCGCACATCTGCTTTGCCCCGGCGTCCGGGTCGTTTTCTGCCGCCTTCGCCTGCTGGATGCTCTGCTCGGACCGCTTGCTTTCCCAGCTGACAACGGTAGACTCGTCGATGATGGAAAGATTCTGATAAACACACTCTCCGATGGCCGGGTCCGGCTTCTCGGAGGCCTCTTTCGGGTTGCGGAAATCAAAGATCCTGCGCAGCGGTAATGCGGCCAGCATCGCTTTGTCCTTTTCGGAAGCATTAAACAGCTGTTCGCTGCGGATCAGAAGCCCGCAGCGGATCTTCTTCCCATCGGCGCCTTCCATGCCGCCCAGGTCACGCAGATTTGGGATTTTTTCATTTGGTATCGGTTTACTGGTAATCATCGTTCTTCTCCTATAGAGTAAAAAGACCCCAAAGCAAATGGATTGCCTGGGGTCTTTATTCCGGTTTATGCTTTGTAAACGATCTCGCCGTCAACGATGGTGCAGACGAGGTTGGCGTTGCCGACCTCTTCCAGATCATCGGTCAGGAAGTTCTTGTCATACACGGTCATGTTGGCGATCTTGCCGATCTCGAGTGTGCCGAGGCGGTTCTCTTCATGCCACATGTAGGCAACGTTCTTGGTGAGGCCTGCGACCGCCTGATAACGGGTGATGAACTCGTCGGACTCTCTGGTGCAGGAGGGATCGCTGCCGGCATTTCTGCGCATTACAGCGGTGTAGATGGAGTTCGGAATGCTGACATTTCGGGATACCGGGAAGTCGGTATGGAAGGCAATGTTTGCGCCTGCTTCGGCAAACGAACGGATCGGATAAGCGTTTTCCGCACGCTCCTTGCCGACATATTCGACCTCCTGCGCGAAATAGTCCGGATGCTTTGGCGTCCACAGCGGGGCGACAACGGCCATAACGTTCAGGTCGGCGAAACGCTGGATATCCTCTTTTTGGACCTGCTGCAGATGTGCGAGCGCATTGCGCTGGTCCAGGAGGCCCGTATTGGCTGCGGCGACTTCCATAGCGTCAAGGTTGCAGCGGATCGCGCCGTCACCGACGGTGTGCACGTGCACGTTCATGTGGTGCAGGGCTGCGCTGGTGTAAAGCTGAACCAGCTTGTCGTGATCCGTCAGGCGGGAAACGCCCTTGTAACCGGGCTGGTCGTTATATTCGTCGATCAGCAGAGCGGTATGTCCTTCAATAACACCGTCAGAGAAGGTCTTCACGCCGATGATCTTGAAGTATTCGTTGTTGTACTTTGCCTGCAGCTCGGCAATGTGCTCAACAGCACCGTCGATATCTTCGCAGAATTCATCGACGAGGCTTCCGGCGTACGTGCGAAGCTTGTATTTTCCGCCGGCAACCGAAGCGGCATAGATCTCCGGCGCGGTCTTTTCGGTGAGCTCCATTCCCGCATCGTAGATTGCCGTATAGCCCTTGCTGAAGAAGAAATTCTGGGCCGTCAGCATGGCACGAACGCCATCTTCGATCTCTGTCTTCTGCTTTGCGCGGATATCAAATACAGGGTTCTCGGAAATATATCCGGTCGGTGTGCCGTCTTCAAACACACGGCAGGTAGCCGGGCCATAGGCCTTTGCGGCTTCCTTGTCCAGCCCGTAGATCTCCATGGCTTTAGTGTTGATCCACATCGAGTGGCCGTCTGTGGACATCACCATGACCTGCTTGTCGGGGCAGATCGCATCCAGCATGGCAGCGACCGGCTTGACATCGCGCTCCATGAAACCATGGCCGAAGTAATTCTTTCTGTCCGGGTGCTTGGCAATGAAGTCGGCGAGAATCTTTACGTAGTCTTCCAGCGATTCACCGGCGGAAACATCGCACATGGCTTCGGTGTCCAGCAGCTTGCCTGCGCCCATCGGGTGGCAGTGTGCCTCCATGAAGCCGGGGTAGATGGTGTTCTTACCCAGGTCAATGACCTCGGTGTTCTCGTCGCAGATGGTGCGGGCGGTTTTCTCGCTGCCGACGTACAGGATCTTGCCGTCTTTCACGCACATCGCTTCTGCGGTCGGTTTGGTTTCATCCATGGTTACGATGTCGCCAAGATACAATTTGTCTGCTTTCATGTCCTTTTACCTCCAAATACGGCGGTCAGCCACAATCGGCGGGCTTGATCCGCGCGTATGATATTCGTATGGGCGTTCCGCGGCATTCCGGCGGAACCGATGCTTTCCCACTGAAATGGATAATATTTCATGCTGGCTTAATAATATATTAGCACGGTGAAAAAAGCAAGGCTAACTGCGGCAAAGTTCAGCCTTCCGGGCGGGGATAAGCCCTCTGCCCGCGGTGCTTTTCCGTTGCTTCCCGCCGGCCGGGGCGGCCCGCAGCAGAAAACCGTTGCGTAGAGTACAGCCTGCATGCTATACTTCCGACAAACTTCCGAAAAAAACGTTGTGGAGGATCCATATGACTTCTGAAAAACGCGAGCTCATCGAACTGCTGCTGGCAGACCGCTGCTTCATTTATTCCCTGCTCCATAAGCTGATCGGGCGGGCCCCCGATGACGAGATGCTGGACCTTTTTCTTACCGAGCAGACGGCGCAGGCCTTCTCTATCCTGAGTGACGAGGAGGGGGATGTCCTGGGCAAGACCCCGCTCTTTCTCGATGAACTGAAAAACGACCGCGCCAACGACAGCAAATTCCTGGACAAGCTGAAAAGCGAATATACCCGCCTGTTTGTCGGCCCGCTGACCCTCGTTGCCCCTCCCTGGGAATCTGTATACTATAACGATGATGCGATGCTCTTCCAGGCGAGCACCCTTAAGGTAAGGGAATTCTATCGCAGCTTCGGCCTGCTGCCCGAAGGCTACCCCCACGTAGCGGACGACAGCCTTGCTCTTGAGCTGGCCTTTATGACCGAGCTTTCCAACCGGGCCATGTCTGCCTTTACCGCCGGCGACGATGCGGAACTGAAAAAGCTTCTCGACGGCAGCGCACGCTTCCTCCGCGAGCATCTGCTGGTCTGGATCCCTCGCTTCCTGAAAAAGCTTGCCGATGCCGAAACGGATTATCTCTATCCGCAGGTCTGCCTGATCCTGGACAGCTTCATCAAAAAGGACAGCGAGATGACGGGCCTGATCCTCACTGAGCTTACATGAATAATTTGCATAAAGATATTACAGAAAAGATCATTGTCTCATCCTGCCTTTTATGTTTTAATAATTTTGTTCCAAGTCTTATGATCCCATGCGGAGGGTAAGACCGATGAGTAGCGGGGGTAACCGCGCTGCTTGCCTTATTGCGAAGGAGCATTGGTGTACGGCATTTGTGCCGGTACGAACCGATGGCCCTTCGCTTTTTTTGTTCCTGTCCCCCGGCAACAATTCATTTCCCCGGCAACTATTTAGAAGGAGAAGATAGAAATGGCAAATTTATTCGAGAAGATGCTCAGCGCTGACATCAGCCGCCGCGACTTCCTGAAGGGCACCGTTGCAGCAACTGCCGGTGTCGCAGGTCTCAGCATGACGGCTTATGCCGCTGACAGCAATCTCACCACCGCTCCCGTCGAGCATGCGCCCGTCGTTGACAACGAAGAGGGTGGCTGCTGGGTATCCGCTGCCTGCTGGCACAACTGCGGCGGCCGCTGCCTGAACAAGGCTCTGGTCAAGGACGGCGTTGTTATCCGCCAGAAGACCGACGACACCCACGCCGATACTCCCGACTTCCCGCAGCAGAGAGCATGCCAGAGAGGCCGCTCCCAGAGAATGCAGGTCTTCGGCGCAGACCGCCTGAAGTACCCCATGAAGAGAAAGAACTGGTCCATCGACGATCCCCACGGTGAACTCCGCGGCGAGGACGAATGGGAAAGAATCTCCTGGGACGAAGCCTTCACGCTTACCGCACAGGCAATCAAAAAGCTCTATGATCAGTACGGCCCGGAGACCTGCTTTGTTCTCGGCGGTTCTCAGGTTCCCAAAGTGCTGCAGGGTCTTGGCGGCTTCACTCCCCGTTGGGGCCAGGTCTCCTGGGGTGCATGGCCCGATGCCTATAAGTTCGTAACCGGTAATGCCGGCTACACCAATAACGCTCCCGACCGTTTCACTCTCCGTGAGCAGAAGCTGGTCATCCTCTGGGGTGCTAACCCGGCCGTTTCCTCTGCCGGTCTGCCCGAGTACAACTATCAGCAGGCGCACAAGGCCGGTGCAGAGTTCGTCGTCATCGACCCGCGCTACACCGAGTCCATCAAGCCGCTTGACGCACAGTGGATCCCCATCCGTCCGGCAACCGATACCGCAATGATCCTTGGTATGATCCAGCACATCGTTGCCAGCGGCCTGCACGACAAGGAATACCTCGACAAGTACTGCGTCGGCTTCGACCGCGACCATATGCCGACCTCCGACCGTCCGGAATGGACCTATAACCCCCTGGAGAGAAACTCCTTCGTTTACACCTCCAAGGACATTGACCCCGACGACAACTTCCTGGACTACATCATGGGCGAAGGCAAGTTTGCCGGCGAAGGCGCAAAGACTCCCGAATGGGCATCCGAGATCTGCGGCGTTCCTGCTGAGACCATCAAGGAACTGGCCGTGAAGTATGCCACCACCAAGCCCGCTTCCATCTTTGCCGCAGGTGCTCCCGCACGTATCAACGACGGCGAGTGCTTCCCCCACGCTCTCTGCGTTCTGGGCATGGTCTGCGGTCAGCTCGGCCGTGACGGTGCATCCGTTGTTTCCTGCATGCACAACGCAGCCTCTAACGGCGGCCCCGGCCTGGTTTCCGGCGGCGGCGCAGGTGCCAAGTCCAATGTCCCGGCTAACCCCTTCCCCCAGAAGACCTATGCAATGAATAACGGCGAAATGTGGAACGCTGTCCTCAACGGCGAGCACACCATGTATAAAGATGCCGAGACCGGCGAGGTCGTCAAGTATCCCGTTAACATTCATATGCTCTATCAGGGCATGGGCGGTGCTCTTAACCAGCGCCAGGCCATGACCCAGGGCATTCAGGCCTACAAGAAGGTCGACTTTGCCCTCTGCACCAACTATGTGCTGAACACCTCCGCAAAGTACTCCGACATCGTCTTCCCCTGCACCACCGAGTGGGAACGTCCGGGCACTCTGCTCACCGGCAACCGCGAGGCTCTCTTCTTCGGCCAGCACATCGTTGAGCCCATGTTCGAGGCCAAGTCCGATATCGAGATCGGCCAGGGTCTTGCTGACAAGATGCACGAGCTCTATCCCGATGAATTCCCCTACACCGCAGCCGATATCTGCGACATCAGCGAGTGGCAGCAGGTCCTCAACAAGCTCGCCGGCGCAACCTTTACCAATGCCTCCGGCGAAAAGAAGACACTTCTCACCATCACTGCCGATGATGTCAAGCGTTATTCCGAGAAGGCCGGCGAAGAGCTGATGCTCGAGCCGCAGGAAGGCGAGATCACTCTTGCTGAGTTCGAAGAAGCCGGTATGTATCAGGTCGACGTTGCCGACAGTGCCGTCTACCGCAACTATCCCTTCAAGGCCTTTATCGACGATCCCGAAGCAAACCCGGTCGACACGCCGTCCGGCAAGTTCGAGATCCACAGCCAGGCAATGTCTGACTACATCGAGTGGGTCGGCTTCTCCTCCAAGGATCCTCTGCCGGTTTATCCCCACATCACCGAGGGCTACGAAGACGGTATTGCCAACAACAGACCCTTCCAGCTCATCACTCACCACTATCAGAGACGTTCTCACCATGTCTTCGATAACCTCACCTGGCTGCGTGAAGCCTTCCCGCAGGAGCTGTGGGTCAATGCTGACGATGCCAAGGCCATGGATATCAAGACCGGCGACATCGTTCTTCTGGAGTCCCCCTATGGTAAGGTTGCCCGTCCCGCATACGTAACCGAGCGTATCGTTCCCGGTGTTGTCTCCCTTGGTGAAGGCGCATGGGCACAGCTCAACAAGAACGGCGTTGACGAAGCAGGCGCTACCAACACCCTGTCCAGCCCGGTTCCCACCGGCCAGGGCCACACCGGCTTCAACTCCAACAACTGCCTTATTTCCAAGTACGAGGACCAGAGCATCTTGCCCGACGCTCAGTGGCCCAAGCGTATCATCTTTGCTGATTAATCTGACAGGAGGTTATTATTATGGGACAGAAAGCATTTTATTTTAATCAGGCCTCCTGTATCGGCTGCCATGCATGCCAGGTTGCCTGCCGTGACCGCAACGCTCTGTATAACGTCGGCGAGATCTTCCGTAAGGTCGATGTCATCGAAGGCGGCAAATTCCCCAAGCCCTTTGTTTATCATCTCTCTGTAGCCTGCAACCACTGTGCCAACCCCGCCTGCACTGCAGCATGCCCCGTCGGCGCAATGTACAAGGACGAAGAGACCGGTCTTGTTCTGCATGATGACGAGCTGTGCATCGGCTGCGGCGCCTGCGCTGCTGCTTGCCCCTACGGCGAGCCCATCATGATGGAAAAAGAAGGCAAGTGCGTTTCCGCAAAGTGTGACGGCTGCTACTCCCTCGTCATGAAGGGTGAGAACCCCGCCTGCGTGGATGCCTGCGGCATGCGTGCTCTGGAGTTCGGCGAACTCACTGACCTCATGGCCAAGCACCCCGATGCCGTTTCCAACATCAAGGCACTTCCCGATTCCTCCGCAACCGTGCCCGCACTGCTCATTGATGCAGTGGCAGAAGCACTCACTGAGGAGATCGGCCAGATCTTCTGATTCTTCAGAATTTAAGCCAATAAACGGACGGTCCCCCACGCTTTCGGGCGTGGGGGACTTTTGCGTGCTCTACCGGCATTCCGTGGGCCCCCGGCGGTTTACTGTCTTGCCATAGGGCCGTATTTGGTGGTTTAATAAACAAGATAAAAGAAGCATAAAGGAATGCAGATTCCGATGGAAATAGTAGGGAATAGAAGATAAGAGAGGAAACATGGGAAAAAGAAAGCAGCTCTGGCTCTTGGCCTTGCTGGCCCTGGCGCTCGTTGGTGTCCTGGTCATGGGCACAAAATTTGTTCAGCACGGGAAGGCCGTGCCGGCAAAACCGTTTGGCGACGAGATCCGTGCGCCAATGCCCGCCGGGAAGCCGACATCGGTCATTGCCTTTGCCTCTGACCTGCATATCGGGGAAATACAGGCAGAGCCGGGGGATATGAACCCGCTGCTGTCCTACAACAATGCCATTACCGCGGCTCTTCTCCGGGATGTTCAGCAGCAGGGCGTCACGACGCTTGTCCTCTGCGGGGACATTTCGGACAACAGCAGGCTCGGGCAGCATGCGGCGCTCCGGACGATGCTGTATGCGGCGGAAGACCGGGGGCTCCATATCCTGGTCATCGATGGCAACCATGATATCGGGCAGGTGAAGCTTGCGGAGTTTGCGGACCTGTATAACGACTTTGGCTATGCGGAAGCCTTCAGCCGGGACCTGGGCTCCATCAGCTACAGTGTCCTGCTGGACGGCCAGCTGCTGATCCTGATCGATACCGGCGGCTATCGGGATGCAGATCTCTGCGGCACCATTGAGGCGGAAACGCTCCTGTGGGTGGAGGCTCAGCTCCAATACGCCGAGCAGGCCGGCCTTCCTGTGCTGGTGATTGGCCATTATCCCATCCTCACGCAGCAGTCCATGCCGACGGCCGGCGGGGATGAACTGAAAGACCTGCTGCTGCGCTACAATGTCCCCTTATACCTGTGTGGGCATATGCATGGGCGCAATGTCGCGCACGAAGCCACGCTCACCGAGCTGGTGGTGGACCAGACGGTTTCCTATCCCTGCAGTTATCTGACGGTATCGCGCTATGCAACGGGGGAGATCGTCGTACAGCCCCGGAACGTGGATGTTGAGGCATGGGCCGTGGAAAACGGAGTGGACGACAGCCGCCTGACGGCGTTTTCCTCATACGCGGAACAGCTCTTCCTGGACAGCGCCAGGCAGCAGGTGCTCAACTTAAAAGGGCAGCAGAAGCTGTCGCAGCGCAAAGTGGAGCAGGCGGTGGACTTCTATCAGCAGTTTCGCCTGCATGCCGTGAACGGCAGCCTGTATGAGAAGGTGCAGGAGCTTCAGGAGCATCCGGGTTATCCGGTTTTTCTGAAGATCGC
>JAZRWD010000211.1:0-4058 GCA_045599525.1 Candidatus Limivicinus sp.
AGGAACACACAGTCTGCCTTTGCGCACAGCTCCAGCACACGGGGGCCGATACGGCTCGGGCTCTTATCTTTCCGGGAAGCGATCACCGCAGGGATATCCGGCTCTGTGCGCTCCACGGCACAGTTGCCGCAGCGCCCATCCGCCGTATCAAACAGGGCCTCAATGTCCCCGTCGTAATCTTCAACACCCAGGAACAGGTCCACAAAAACAGCCCGGTGGCCGCATTCCCGCAGGGCACGGCAGACAGAAGTAGCCGTCACCAGAGAGACCTGACGTTCACTGCTCAGGCCGCCGCCAATTACAACAATCTTCATTGCATAAAACCTCACCGATTGCAAACAATAATATAATATATTAGCACGTTTCCTCTGCCTGTACAAGCAAAAACAGAGCCGCTTCACAAAAGAAGCGGCTCTGCGGGAAATTCAGCTTTTGTTTGCCGATAAGACTTAGCGGCGGACACCCTTGAGCGGAGTGATGGCCAGGTAGTCTTCCAGCGGAGCATCGTTCATCACGAGCTCGATGATCTGGCGGCCGATTGGGTCGAGATCGTCGGTCAGGAACTGCTGGAGTTCCTTCTTGAAGAAGTCGGTCAGGATCTTGGCGCCGGCATCGTAACCCTCATAACCGAGCTTGGACTGCAGCTCCGGACGGAGGAAGGTCTGACGGACAAACTGGCCGTTGATCTTCATTTCGTTGAAGGAATAGCCAAACAGCGGGCAGCGGGCCGGAACAAGGTGCTTGCTGCGCACGGTGCCGCCCATACGGGCCAGATATTCACGGGAGACCCATTCGCCGCTGAAGCCGATGGAATAAGCACCAATGTGCTGGTTCGGGATCAGAACGTTCAGGGTGTTGGGGGTGCTGAGCATCTGGTGCAGCAGCAGGTTGGCCTGGGTGACCTTCTTGCCGGTGCTGAACGGCCAGTAGGAACCAACGCCTTCGCTCTTCAGGCCGCTGCCTGCGTTGCTGTCAGCGATGGAGGGGTTCTTAAAGCCACGCGGGGAGATCAGACGCCATACCCATGCCAGTGCAGGGGGAACGACCTGGCACATGCCCATAACGCCATAGTTGGGAGCCTCGACCGTGGAGGGCGGCATACGCACGCCGAAGGAACGGACGTTGACTTCCTGCGGCTCATTACCCGGGACGATGTCGTCGACCATCATACGCGGCATAATGACACGGGGGTTGGAGCAGGGCTTGCCGGTGGATTCAATGACATGTTCCCAGATGAGGCAGGTTGCGCCCGGAACACCGGCCATGTTGAAGAACTCCAGCGGTTCAGAGGGGTGGATGGAGAGGCGTTCGTACATCGGGATGTTGCCGTAGTAGTTGTCGCCGTCCATACGGAGGAACCAACCGTCTTCTGCGTCAGCAATGACGAGGTGGCCGGAATCATTCTGGAAATCCTTGTGTGCAAGGACCATGTCGTCGGCAATGGGGTGGATGGAGCAGGTTTCGTTCAGGGTGATGTAATACTTTTCGCCGCTGACGATATGGGTGCCCAGCAGGACACGGCCGTCCAGCTCACGGTGTGCATCTTCGAGCATTTCGCTCTTGCCGCCGCCGGAAGCGCCTTCGTGCATGAAGACGACCTCGTTTTCGTACGGGGACTCAACAATGGCTGCGGAAGCGTGGTCGGTGATCCAGCCTTCATGCTCGCCAATGTCAAGCAGCATGGAGAAAACACCCTTCTTTGCAGAGGGACCCGGATACAGGTTGTAAGCAAACACTTCGTGCAGGTTTTCGGAACGGTTGTGAACAACGACCTGACGGCCCTTGAAATGGGTGTGACGGAAAGGAGGTGCAACATAGATGATGGCACGCGGGGTGAAGCCGTCCTGCACATCGTTGATGCTCATAAAGCCCTGCATGTTAGCCAGAGACAGAGCAAAGAACGCAGCGTTCATCGGGCAGACCATCAGGCTGTCATAGCCGTAGTAACGGCCGCCTGCCTTGAAGGGCAGGATGATGACGGACTGTTCGGAGAACCAGTCCATGGTCTCCTGGCGGAGGCTGTCGAACTTGTAGCCATAAACGTCTTCAAAACGGGGCTTGTCGGTCGGCAGGTCGTCGCTGATGCGCATGCAGTCAGGGTCACGACGACGCATGTAGTCTTCCATGAAGTTGACAACGGGGCCGTTCTTGCAGCGGACAACTTCGGCTTCCTTCACCAGGCCGACACCCGGGACCTGATAGGTCACGTCGTACAGGGAGGTGTGGGTAGGACCGAAGCAAAGCTCTTCCAGCTGCGGCTTGGTCTCTGGGAAGCAGAGCCACTTGCACTTGCCGAGGGCAGCCTTCAGGTCTTCGGGAAGATTAAACTTCTGAAAATAAGCGTCTGTAATAAACATAATATGCCTCTTATCTCATTATAGGATACTGATAATATAATAGCACTTGTTAAATTTTTGCGCAATAAACAAAGCTAACAGAATTTTTGCCCTTCTCCGTGGTTTTTTATCCACGAATCGGTCAGTTTCACGAATTCTGTGCAAATATTGCTTCTCGGTCAAAATGCGCCTTTCGCAGCTCATTGCCCGGTTCAGCGAACGATGCGGCGTGCCTCCAGGTAATAGCGCTTTTCATTGGCGTGGCCCATGGAAAAGGTCTTGCGGGGCAGCACACCGTCGGACATAATACCCGGGAACAGGTCGCCCTTTTCCATTGCCGGCAGCAGGAAAGCTACCGCGCCGTCCACCGATGCAAGCTCACGCACCGTGTCATCACCGTGGATGTAGTCGATCTCACCGCCAAAGTCCTTCAGGCGGGCGTCCAGCCAGGTCTGCAGGATGCCGACAGCCATCGCGCCCTTGCTGCGGTCCAGGTGCAGGATACCGCTTCTGTCCCCTGCACGCCATTCCACGGGGATGCCGTCGGGTGCGCAAATCTCCGCCTCGGCAGCACTCAGCAGGGCAGTTGCGTCAGTATGGGTCAGCAGGCGGTGAATCGCTTCAAAGTGCAGGGATTCTTCATGAATATTGCCCAACTCCACCAGGGCGTACCGTGCCGGATGGCCAGCCCGTTCTCCGTCGCCCAGCTGCGCCTTCGTCTCCTCCCAGCAGGCCTTGGCAGTGGCCAGAGAGTGGTTGCCGTCACCCACAGCATAGAGCAGAGCATCGCCTGCACAGCCGGCGTAGCGCTCCTCAGAGGCTGCAGTGTAGGCCTCGATCGCCGCAGATACCGCAGCAGCGTTCTCCCCTTCCAGCAGCCAGCCGGTGATGTGACCGCCGCCCTGCATCAGGTCGAAGTCATAGGCCACAGGTGCGCTCGCCTTACAGGCGGCAGCAGCGGCAAGGATACGGTTTTCGCGGTCATCGCAGAGCAGCAGGATGTGGGGCAGTTCCAGCGGAGCACCGCGACGAACAGCCTGGCGGGGCGGGATACGCTCCACGACCGTGCGTTCCGTTGCGCGGACAGCGGTCTGTGCCTGTGGTGTATAATCATAGGCTTCCAGGTCCAGTGCGCCGACCAGGCCGCAGCGGAGCGAACCGTCATTCAGGCCACGTTCCACATAGACATAGGAGGCGGGATATTCGGTGAATATGCCTTCCTCCGTATACTGCTGCATCGTGCGGTTGATCTGTGCAGCACGGGCTGCGTCATCCACGCCCAGCTCGGCCTCCGGCAGGATCAGGTTCAGTGTGCTCGGGGCGTCTCCGGCAATGCGGCGGGTCTCCTGCCAGTATTCCGGCTGGGAGGTAAACTGGTCGCAGGCGATGACCGCCCACTTTTCCATAGCAAGCTTATTATTGGGCAGAAGAATGTCTGCCGGCTGAAAAACACTCATTGTTTACTCCTTCGATCGTCAATTTCGTAATTCTTTTGTATCAGTCAATAAAATCGGTCTGCACAGCGCAGAGCAGATAGCGGTTATAAGGGGCACCGTCAATACAGGTGCTCAGGGTAATGATATGTTCCTCTGTCGTGACGGGGATATCGGGATCTATCCGGGTCCCGTATTCCCTGTTTCCCACAATAGATTCCAGAAACAGGCTGCGGCCCTCCTCTGTCTCCAGGTCGTAGGCCACGGGGATCAGCGCATCACTGTAGAC
>JAZRWD010000212.1:0-4198 GCA_045599525.1 Candidatus Limivicinus sp.
TGCGGGGACTTATGCCTTGAGGTAATCGAGCATGCAGTCGGCAGCAACGATGCCGCTGGTGTAAGCGCAGCCAAGGCTGGCGCCTTCGTTTTCGAAGTACGGGCTGGCATAGAGGGAGCCGTTGTCGATACCGGCAACATACAGGCCTTCGATGACCTTCTGGCCTGCGGTCAGTGCGCGGCAGTAAGCGTCAGTCTTGACACCACCGAAGGTGCTCCAGCAGCTGGGTTCATACTCAACCACGTAGAAGGTGGCTTCGGGATCCAGGCTGTGCAGCAGGTAGGAGGGCTTGTAGAACTGGGTGTCTTCGCCGGCTTCGCAGAGGGCGTTATACTCAGCAACGGTCTTTTCCAGGTTGGTCATGCCAAAGAATGCAGCGCATTCTGCCAGCGTGCCGGACACTGCCCAGCCCTCAGCGATTGCTGCGGCCATATCGTCGTCGATCTTGTCCTGAATCTCGGTGGTAAAGCCGGTCTGGCCGACATACCAGTCTGCGGGGTTGCCATAGTAGGCCAGCAGGCCTTCGTCACGGCACTTTTCATACATTTCCTGGTCAACAACGGCATAGTAGTGGCCTTCACGCAGGCTCATTTCGCCGCCCATGGCGAGAGGACGGTCAGACAGGTAGTGCTCGTCCATGAAACGGTCGCCGTTTGCATTGACGATCAGGGAACCGTAAATGGCGTAACGCTGTGCAGCATTGGAGCGGACAGAAGCGTAGCCCTGACGGCTCATCTTGAAGTTGGAGCCGCCGAATTCGTTGCAGCAGAGTGCCCAGTTGCGGTCGGCAACGCCGCCTGCTTCGAGGACGATGTCGTAGCCCTTACCGTCGCTCAGGGAAGCGCCGAGATACATGATGTTGATATCACCGAAGTGCTCCTTCAGGCGAGCCTGGTTCATGGCATAACCGCCGGTGGCAATCAGGACAGCCTTGGCGTTGAACTGAACGTATGCGTCCTCTTTCTTTGCGATGATGCCAACGACCTTTTCGCCATCCATAACGGGCTTCTCTGCGGCGCAGTTTACGATAAAGGTGCCGCCGTCAGCTTCAAACCGCTCGACCAGCGGTCCGAAACGGTCGGTGCCCTTCTGCTGAACACCTTCCAGGTTGGCGAAGTTGTGGCGTGCACGGAAGCCGACGCCGTAGGAGTCCTTGCGGAGACCCATATTTACGCCGTTGTCCATGAAGTTGGAAACAACGCGCTCACCGGCGGCAACGCACTTGCGCATCAGAGCGGCATTGATGGTGCCGTTGGAGAAATTATACTGTGCCTTGTAGAGGGTCTCCTGGGAAACCGTTGCGCCTTCGGCTGCCTGAACGCGGGTCTCTGCCAGAGCGGGGCCACCGGCGATGGAGCCGTTGGAAATGCCGCAGGTGCCGCCCTTTTCAATCAGGGTGGTAGCAATGCCGGCTGCCTGCAGGGTCAGAGCTGCCTGAAGGCCTGCTGCGCCGCAGCCGACGACCAGAGCTTCGGTGTCGATGGTTTCGCTGACAACGATCTCTTCTGCCGCATCATCGGCAAAAGAAGATGCGCCAAGGAGACTGCCTGCTGCCAGGGTGACGACTCCTGCTGCGGAGCCCTTCAGAAAATCGCGGCGGGAAATGTTAGCCATAATAAAATATCCTTTCATTTCTTTACCATAAGATTCCCATTATATTACAGGGAATCAATACCATTATAGGTAACCCGGTCTATAAAGGCAAGGGAGGAAAGCAGTGCTTGTTATTAAACTTTCTGACTGAGTTGAAAGCAAACACTAACAAGGCAAAAAGAAAAACGGTAAACGGTTATCCGAAATGTAGCTGCGCGGATTCGTTAAAATGAACAAAAAACAGGGGCTGCGAGGCCCTTGAATTTTACGCAAATGTAATTTGACGATTTACCAAAACGTTTTTTAATTCTGCTATAGTGGACGCATCAAACAAAAAGAAAGGACGCAGAATCATGAATAATCTGAAAGTTGGTACCATTTATGTCGCATCGGCCCACAAGGAGGGGCAGAACCGTTCCGGCCGCTGGGAGAGCCTGACCGTGCGCGATGAGCGCGGGAAAAACCCCATTACCGTGTTTGTCGAGAACATCCCCAGCAATGTGGAGGAGAACGGTGCCTTCCGCATTGAACGCATCCTGGATGTCAGCTTCGGCCGCCGCCAGATGGGGGAGGATTTCGTGTCGGTCAGCAATATCCACGCGGTCGTGTCTCCCGTGGTATGCATGGCGGAGAAGCCGGGCGCGCCCGTCTGATCCGGGCAGAAGCAGGAGGTGATAAACATGAATACAACCCATATTTTCCCGGCTGTGCTTTTCGATGAAGGGAACTATCTCGTTGTCGATTTTCCGGACCTGGCGATACACACCTTCGGCGGTGATCTGCGGGAGGCTCTGGAAATGGCGAAGGATGCCCTGTGCCTGACGCTCTATGATATGGAGGAGCAGGAAATGGAAATTCCGCAACCCAGCGATATCCGGGACCTCCGCTGCAAAGAGGGCGCGTTCACCACGCTGGTCAAATGCGACACCATGGAATACCGCAAGTATTTCCACGGTCAGTCCGTCGAAAAGCCGGTGACGCTTCCCGCCTGGCTCTGTGAGCTGGCGGAGCGGGAGGAGGTCTCTCTGTCAATCGTGCTCCAGGAAGCGCTGAAGCACAAGCTGCACCTGATCTGAACCGATTTATCGGATTAATCGGTTTGGTAGACGAAAAAAGCCCTCCGGAGTGATTCCGGGGGGCTTTGCTTAACAGGAAAGCAATGTGGGAAGGTCGTGCTCATACAGGGCTGCGTTGATGACAGCGGGGTCGTATACCTCGTTTTCGATAAAAAAGCGAATGATGAGGTCCCAGCGGTGCGCGGGAGACAGCGTGTAACCGGCGCGGGCCATCAGCTCAAGGGTCTCCGAGAGATCCAACTGCAGGGAAAGCGCAAAGGAAACCGTTGTGGCCTTTGCCGGCTTGTATGAGACATCCGTACGAATGCGATAGAAAATCTGGCGGGCGACACCGGCACCTTTATAAAGATCTACCTGACTGAGTCCACGTTCCTCCGCCAGACGAAGCAGCATTTGGGAAAAATCCTCTGCCGGGCGGCTGAGCGTTTCCTCCAGGCGGGAGAGACTATAGGCAGTTGAAGAAATACCCACACGCAAAGAGGGCGTTTCAGTGCCGGAGAAAGATGCAGAATTCTCTTTTGTAGGTGGTGCGGATAGAGCGCGTTCCAGGGCGGCGCGGTAGGGGACCAGCTTTTTCAGGTCTGCCGGCGTTGGGACGGCGGTGGAGGTGCGGTGAGAATAATCGATCATAGGCAAGCGGTTCTCCCGGCTGTTACTCGGTTTGGTATTGCATAGTTTGGTATTGCATAAAGCGGTCAGCGAGGGGGCCGACGCGAATGCTGCTTAATACAGGGGCAGGTTACCCGTGATGGGCTGCACATCATCGGGGTAGCGGGGTTCAAAGGCAAGGCAGGTGTAGGTCGGTTCACCATGGAACTCGGTCATTCCGGCGTCCAGGATCATGACTGAGATGATGCCGGCTTCCTTGGCCTGGCGGTCAATCTCCTTGAGTTCGTCTTCCGAGTCAACATAGACGCAGATTTTTGCCACACCGTGGTCGAACCAGTCGGAAAGTGCGGTGGCCGGCTTGTCGGTCGGTTTCAGGCGGGCAAAGTCCCCGTCAAAGATGACATCGGACAGGCGGTCTTCCTTTGCCAGGGCGGCCAAAGCGGCTTCCACACAGGCGTGCCCGGCCTGGGCGGCAATTTTCCCCTTTCGCATTTTCAGGTCCCTTCGGACAACAATCATCATTTTCGCAGAATACATGCTGAGTTCATCCTCTCCTGATGCGCACGGCGGAAGGCCGTGCAGCTGATTTTACTCTATTATAACAGACCCGAAGGGAAAAAAACAGAAGATCCTCCGGAATTCACTTTTGCAGCGGACTACGGAATGTGATACAATACTATTCTATGGTTACGTTGCCGAACGCAGGGCGCCTGCGGCAGCGTAAGCAGGAGAGTGCAGAATGATAAAGAGGTTGCAACGGTATGGGTAGAAAGTCTGTTAAAGAAAACAAATCGGTTTATCAGACGATTCGGGAGAGCCTGGGCTGGACCCGTGAACAGACCTGTGAACAGATGGACGGGATGACAGCAGACCGGCTGGAGAAAATTGAAAACGGCCGCATTGCCGTGAAGCCGGAGGAT
>JAZRWD010000213.1:0-9007 GCA_045599525.1 Candidatus Limivicinus sp.
TTCAGCCGCGGATGACACGTTTTCTGTCATCCGCGGCTGATCTTCTTTGGTATGTTCTTTTTTGTATGTTCTTCCTGATTGGCGCCCGGTCTGTAATGCAACACCGTTCAGGACACTATCCTTCCCCCCTGCATTTATGTAAGCAAGGTTACCCCGAAGCTGTATGCCAGAATGCACCAGGGCTTTCCCAGAAGAATGATCCACAGAAAGGTCCTCGGCTTCATCTCGGTTACGCCGGAAAAATAGCAGAGAAAATCGTCCGGGAAAAACGGAAGTGCGATAGCCAGGAAGAGAAACACCGTATAGGAGCGGCTCTTTGCTGCCTGGGAAGACCATTTTTCAAATTTTTCGCGGGGAAACAGATTACGCAGCAACGGAACACCGAATTTCCTCGCCAGCAAAAATGCGATAAAGGAGCCCGCACTGATGCCGATATAATTCCATAAAAAACCCGCCACAGGGCCAAACAGGACCGTTCCTGCTAAGCAGCCGGGAACAGCGGGCAGAAATGGCAGGATTACCTGTATGGCCTGAAATGCCGTTAAAAACAACGGTCCAAAGGGACCGAACTGTAAAATATAGTGCTGTAAGGACTCTACAGAATCAAAGCTGCCGGTAGAATATGCGCGGATGGTAGCCGCGCAGAATACCAGTACAGGAAGCAGCGCAAGGGCCGTCATCCATCGTATTCCCTTCTTCCCGCCTCTGCCGGGAGCATCTTCCCTGCAAACCTCTTTTCGTTCCCGTCCGATTATGCTCATTTTCATTCTTCTCACCTGTTACACAAAAGAATCACTTTACTTTCTGGTAGTATAAAGAGGGAAAATGAAGAAACTGCAGGGAAAATCTGAATAATTTGAAAACAAAAGCCGCTTCAGCCATACTTCGTTGTCGGAAAAAAAACTTGAAAAGCAGCCCGTTTTAAGGTATAGTTATGGATGAATATTACAAAGGATATTCTGTTTTGGCAGTTTTTTCCGCCCATCTTTTGATTGTTTTATACAAGTTTTCGTCCTGTATTGTCATAATCAGTAAGGAATTCACGCATGAATGGATTAAAAGCTATCGCACTTGACCTGGACGGTACGCTGACCCAACATCGCAGCAAGCTTGAGGCCCCCGCCATCGCCCTGCTGGATGCCCTGCGGGCACGTTACCGCCTGGTTATGGTCGGTGCCGGTAAGGCCCATCGTATCGACGCGCAGATGGACCATTACCCTGTCGAGATCATCGGCAATTACGGAATGCAGTATTACCAACGTGATCCGTCCACCGGCAGCCTGACCGCCGTATATGACGAAACGGCATCCTGTGACCGGCAAAGCGTTGCCGTCCGGATACAGGACCTGCGTGAAAAATACGGGTATACTGTTTTCACCGGCGAAGGGGTCGAATTTCACGAATCCGGCTGCGTGACCTTCCCGCTTTTAGGCACAAAGGCAGATATCCGCGACAAGCTTGCCTTTGACCCGGACCGGGCAAAGCGCAAGGTCCTTTATGAAGAAGTGAAGCAACGCTTTCCGGAATACACCGTGTTTATCGGAGGCTCTTCCTCATTTGATTTTGCACCGTTCCCGTATAATAAATACTATGCACTCGACCGCTTCTGCCGCGAACAGGACATCCGCCGCGATGAAATCGTATTTGTCGGTGACGACTATGGACCGGGCGGCGGTGACGAAGCGGTCTATAACAGTGATTTCCGTTTTATTGCTACTGATGACTACCGAAAAACGCCGGAGATCCTGCAATTTCTACTGGATTGATCCGCTGAGGGCTATCATATGGTTATAGATGTTTCACAATATGCCGGTGCCTGCACCTGCGGCCGGAGCCATAACATGCACACCCGCGCTGCCGTTATTGAAGCCGGTGCCTTAGACCGCTTTGAACAGATCATGTCGGAGTATGGCATTATTGGCCGACGCTGCGTATTATACGGGCAGAATTCCTACCGTGCAACAGAAGGAAAGCATCCTGCAGCCGAGCAGGAAATCGTGCTCGACCCTGTCGGTCTTCATGCGGACGAACACTCCACAGCCGATGTCGATGCGCAGCTTTTGCCGGATATCGAGGTGATTGCCGCTGTTGGCAGCGGTACGATTCATGACATTGCCCGCTACGTAGCCCACCGGAGGGGTATCCGCTTTGTTTCCGTCCCAACCGGAGCAAGTGTTGACGGCTTCTGCAGCACCGTAGCCGCCATGACCTGGTTCGGCTATAAGAAGACACTGACTGCAGTGGCACCCGAAATTGTTATTGCCGACACGGAAATTATCCGCGACGCCCCGATTGAGCTGGTTCGCAGCGGTGTTGGCGATATTATGGCAAAATATATCGCCCTGGCTGACTGGCGTATGGCCCACGTCCTCACCGGAGAGTATCTTTGCGAAAAGATCTATACCATCACAAAAGAGGCCGCCGATACCGTTATGGCTTCCATCCCGGGCATTCTTGCCGGTGACGCCGATGCATTTGCCAATGTGACTTACGCTCTCGTGATGAGCGGTATTGCCATGCAGCTGATGGGCAACAGCCGCCCTGCCTCCGGCGCTGAACACCACGTATCCCACCTTATCGAGATGCAGCCGGACGGGCTTTCTGTCCGCTTCCCTGCCATGCACGGTGAGAAGACCGGTGTCGGTGCGGTGCTGGTTTCACGGGAATACAAGCGTCTGGCAGAGACTCCTGATCTTCACGGCCGTGTACGGCCATATACGCCGCTCGCCAAAAACGAGATCATGACCTTTTTCGGTGAACGCCTGAGCGGTGCCATTCTGGAAGAAAACGAGCGTGACTGCCTGGCAGCCGTCACACCGGAAGCTCTTGAGGAACATTGGGCCGAGCTGCAGGATATTATTGCGCAGATTCCCTCCGCCGAAGAGCTTTACGCTTTGCTGGAACAGCTGGGCGCCAAACGCAACCTGGAGAGCATTGGCATCGCTCCGGAAGATAAGGACATTGTCTTTCGTTATTCGGCTATGGTTCGCAACCGTCTGACTCTGATGCGCACCAAACGTATGGTGTGCTTTGAATAAGCATAGAGAAAGGAAGACTTATCGTGAGCAACAATATTTCCATCCGCCATGCGGTAAAAAAATATGGAGACAATACCGTCATCCCCGACCTGAACATTGAGATCCGCGAGGGTGAGTTCTTCACTCTGCTTGGTCCTTCCGGATGCGGAAAAACAACACTGCTGCGTATGATTGCCGGTTTTAACAGCATTGAAGGCGGCGACTTTTACTTTGGCGAGCGTCGCATTAATGATCTTGATCCCGCCAAGAGAAACATCGGTATGGTTTTCCAGAACTATGCGATTTTCCCTCATCTGACCGTAAGAAAAAATGTTGAATTCGGTCTGAAGAACAAAAAGTTCCCGAAGGACAGGATCCGTGAACAGGCGGAGAAGTTCATGAAGCTCATGCACGTGGATGAATATGCTGAGCGTCTGCCTGAACGCCTGTCCGGTGGCCAGCAGCAGCGTGTTGCTCTGGCCCGCGCCCTGTGCATTGAACCGGATGTGCTTCTGATGGACGAACCGCTCTCCAACCTTGACGCCAAGCTCCGCGTCGAGATGCGGACAGTCATTAAGAATATTCAGCACAACGTAAATATCACTACGGTCTATGTCACACATGACCAGGAAGAGGCTATGGCTGTTTCTGACCGAATTGCCGTCATGAATCAGGGTGTTATCCAGCACATCGGTGCCCCCAAAGACATCTACCAGCGCCCGGCAAACCTCTTTGTTTCCACCTTCATCGGCCGCTCCAATGTCATTAAGGGCGAGCTGAAAGTGAAAGACGGCAAGACCTATGTACGTACCGCTTCCGGCTATGAGGCAGAGATCCGTACCGTCCGCCCCGAACATCAGAAGGATCAGCAGGTGATTCTCTCCGTTCGTCCGGAAGAGTTTCTGCTTGACCGCAACGCCACAGCCGGCATTCCCGCAGTGGTTGACGATGCCGTGTTCCTGGGGTTGAATACCCATTATTTTGTACACCTTGACTCCGGTGAAGAAGTGGAGATCATCCAGGAGTCCTCGATTGAAAACACAATAGAGCCTGGCTCCGCGATCAGACTCACGATCAATACCGACAAGGTCAATCTCTTTACCGCCGATGGCAGTGAGAATATCCTGACCGGCGTTCGGAATGACAACGCAAAGTAAGACGGGAGGATCGCAATGGCAAAAAAACGCTTTGACGGCTGGTTGATCGTCTCGCTGATCATGCTGGCAGCGTTCCTGATGGTACTCGTCTATCCCCTTTTCGGCATTATCCGCCAGGCGGTGGTCATGCCCGACGGCAGTTTCTCCATGGAACAGTTCCAGAAATTTTTCTCCGCCAGCCATTATGTGAAAACGATCTACAACAGCTTTAAGGTCACGATTTTCGTTACCGTCATTACCCTGATCATTGGCATCCCCTTCGCATACTTTTACGCCTTTTACCGCCTTCGCGGCGCCAAACTTTTGTTTATCATCAGTATTCTGTGCTGCATGTCTGCACCGTTTCTTGGTGCGTACTCCTGGATCATGCTTCTCGGTCGCTCCGGTGTGATTACCAAGTTTATCAAATCCACGTTTGGTATCGTATTGCCGAGCATCTACGGTTTCCGCGGCATTGCACTCTCCCAGTCCCTGAAGTTTTTCCCGCTTGTATTCATCTACATGAACGGTGCATTCAAGAACATCGATAATACACTCATGGAAGCTTCTGCGAATATGGGTTGTGTCGGTGTCAAACGCCTGTTCAAAGTTGTCCTGCATCTGACGATGCCGACCATTCTGGCTGCCGCGTTAATGGTTTTCATGCAGGCCTTTGCAGACTTCGGTACCCCCACCATTCTCGGCGAAAGCTATACCACCTTCCCGGTTCTCATTTACAATGAGTATCTGGGCGAAAACGGCGCCAACTATAATTTTGCCGCAGCTCTTGCTGTAATTGCCATTCTGGTCACCGCTGTAGTATTCTTCCTACAGAAGTGGGCAACCGGTCGCTTTAAGTTCTCCATCAATGCGATGCACTCTGTTGAGAAGAAGCCGGCCGTCGGGATCTCCGGTTTCCTGATGCACCTTTACTGCTACGTTCTGTGCTTTGTGGCTTTCCTGCCCCAGGCTTATGTTGTTTATCTGTCCTTCCGCAACTGCAAGGGTTCCGTATTCAGCCCGGGATTCTCGCTGGGCAACTATGAGCATGCCATTAAGCGCAAACTGGCTTTGGCCTCCCGCAACACGATTTTGATGGGTGTCCTGGCTCTGGCAATCATCATTGTGGTATCCGTCATTATTGCTTATCTGGTCGTCCGCCGCTCCAGTGCACTGAATCACACTATTGACACCATAGCAATGCTCCCGTATATTATGCCCGGTGCCGTTATCGGCATCGCCCTTCTGATTTCCTACGGGGCAAAGCCGTTTGCCCTGAGCGGAACCGTTGCGATTATGGTCCTTTCCTTTGCCATTCGAAGGATGCCGTATACCATCCGATCTGCCACGGCAACATTAATGCAGATCCCGATGAGCATTGAAGAAGCGTCCATCAGCCTCGGTGCTTCCAAACTGAAGACCTTTGTTAAAATAACGATTCCTATGATGAGTAACGGTATAATCTCCGGTGCCATCCTCAGCTGGGTCGCTATTGTCACTGAGCTTTCCAGCTCTGTTATTCTTTACTCCAACCGCACAACCACGCTCACAATGCAGGCCTACGTGTACATCGGCCGCGGTGAGTACGGTACAGCGGCAGCGTTCGCAGCAATCCTCACGGTCATCACCGCTGTAAGCCTACTCATATACATGGCCATCAGCAAGTCTGAGGACGTAACGCTGTAATTCTCTCATTTCCTGTGCTTTCGGTCTCTTCGGAGGCCAAAAAATAAATAAAAAGGAGAAAGCAAAAATGAAAAAGATCCTCGCAATCACCCTCGCACTGTGCATGGTATTCGCACTCTGCATCACCGCATCGGCAGAAGAAGACCTGGGTGACACCCTCGTCCTCTACTCCTCCATGACCGAGTCCGACCTGGACGCTCTGCTCGACTGCTTCAATGAAGTATATCCCGACATCGAGGTTGAAGTCGTTTCCGGTTCCGCCGGTGAATTCACCTCCAAGATTGCAGCCGAAGCAGAGAACCCGCAGGGCGACGTTACCTGGGGCGGCCTGGCCGACTCCGACGGCAGCCGCTATGCTGAGATTTTCGAAGCATGGGTCTCCGACTACGACGACGAATCCATGGAAGGCTACTCCACCCCCAACGGACTGTACAGCATGGACCACCTGTCCACCGTCTGCTTCTGCGTCAACAAGGAACTCGAAGCTGAGCTCGGCCTGGACATCCGTTCCTATGAAGACCTCCTCAATCCCGCACTGAAGGGCAAGATCGTTATCTCCAACCCCAACTCCTCCTCCGCTGCATGGAACAACCTCTGCAACATCATGTCTGTTTTCGGCTTTGACAGCGAAGAGTCCTGGAACTACATCGCACAGCTGATGGAGAACCTCGTTGTTGTTGAAAAGTCCTCCGTTTGCTTCAATGCAGTCAATGACGGCGAATATGTTGTCGGCCTGACCTACGAAGACGGCGCAATCAAGCTCAACCAGAACAGCTCCGACATCACTGAGGTCCGTTACCCGGCAGAAGGCACCTCTGCTTCCGCTTTCGGCATGGCAGTGGTTAAGAATGCTCCTCACATGGCCGCAGCCAAGGCATTCGTAAACTTCGTTTGCTCCGCAGAAGGCCAGAGCGCAATGGCTGAGTACATGGAAGGCACCCTCCGCTTCACCAACGCAAACTATGTTACTCCGGACAACGCATGGCTCACCGCTTCCGAGGACATCACCTGGGTCGTTCGTCCTGTTGCTGAACTGACTGCCGCTAAGGACGCCATTCTCGCACACTGGAACGAACTGCAGGGTCAGATCATCGGCTAATCTGCCTCAGCATATTCCATTTACAGGGGGGCCGCTCTGCGGCCTCCCTTTTCACCGCAAATTCCGCGGCAAAGGGCGCCGTGTCGGCAGGCAAGACCATTGGTGGTGCTTCCCCGCCGACACGGGACTTTTTGCAGAGCAAAGGAGGAATACCTCATGAAAATGTTTTCCGAACCGCAGCCCGTTAACCGGTACCTTGACACGAAACTGGTCTGTAGCTGCGGACGAACCCACTATGCAGATATCAAAGATGTTGCGGTCGGCCCCGGCGCCATAAACAGACTCCCGGAATTTGTCCGCAGGCACGGATACTCCTACCCGTTTATTGTCTGTGACGAAATTACCTGTAAAATTGCCGGAAAGACCTGCCGTGATCTGCTTGCTACCTCCGGAATACGCTGCTGCCTGCATGTAATCCGACACATGGGTTTCGACGAAGCCACCCTGGGTGAGCTGACCATTGCGATTCCTCCAGAAGCCGATCTGGTAATCGCCGTCGGTACCGGTTCTATTACCGATATGATTCGCTATATGACCTTCAAGCTGCGCCTGCCCTGTTTTACCGTGGCTACCGGTGCACCAATGGATGGTTTTGCAGCGAGCATCGGAGTTCTGAATGTAAACAGCCTGAAAAAGACTATGCCCGCACATAACTCTGAGGTCATTATTGGTGATACGGATATCCTCAAAGGAGCTCCTTATCGGATGAGCATTGCCGGCTTTGGCGACCTGATTGGCAAGATTACCTGCCTGAAAGATTGGGAAATATCGTCCTGCGTCAACGGAGAGCATATCTGTGAGCCCATCGTACAGCTTGTACGGAGCTGTGTTGCCGATGTTCTGGAAAAGAGCCCTCGGCTCCGCGAACGTGATCCCGCCGTTCTTGGCGATGTCATGAATGGGCTTGTGCTTTCCGGTACCGCGATCAGCCTTTATGGAGATTCCCGCCCTGCCTCCGGAGCCGAGCATCACATGTCCCATTACTGGGAAACCGTAATGGACCAGCGTGGTGTGCGCGGATCCATGCATGGGGAACAGGTTGCTGTAGGTACGGTCCTGGTTTTGATGCTTTGCGAAGAGCTGCGAAGCCTGCATCCGGATTTTGCATCAGCCCGCACCAAAGCTGCTGCGTGGGACGCAGAAGTCTGGAAAGCAGAAATTCAGCGTGCCTATGGTCCGGCTGCCAATGAGATTCTTGCCCTGGAGGAAAAGACCGGGAAAAACGCTTCGGAAAACGTTTTGCCCCGAATCAGTCGCATTGAGGCTTGCTGGCCGGAGTTGTGCCGTCTGCTGGAGGACCTTCCGACAGCAGAAGAACTGATCACCATCCTGCGCCGTATTCACTGCCCGGCAGTTCCATCAGAAATTGCTATCGACCGTTCAACGCTGCGGGACACCTTCCTTTACTGCAAGGAGGTCCGTGAACGTTACACCGTTTTCCGTCTGGCATCAGACCTTGGTGTTCTGGAAACACTCGCCGAGCGCGTGATGGACCGACTGGACGTCGTTCCCGCCAAAAAGGACTAAGGAGAATCTCATGGAATACAGGCTTATCGCCATGGATATGGACAATACTCTGCTGAATAAGCAGAAAGAGGTATCACCGCGGACAGCAGAGGCACTGCACCGGGCAGCGGAGAAGGGCATCGGGGTCGTTTTTGCGACCGGCCGAAGCTATATTGAGTGTAAAAAGTATTTTGACGCCTTCCCTGAGGTACATTGGTTGATTGGCAATACCGGTGCCTCCGTGCAAAATGTGCGCACCGGTGAACTGCTGCATTCCTCTGTACTCAGTGCCAGTGTCCGTGCAGACGCGGAAAAGGCGATTCAAGGACTGGACTGCATGGCAACGGTACACGCCGGAGATTATCTCTATGTCGGGCAGCGTGTCCGTAAGACGCTGTCCCGCTATGAATGCGATGTGTATCAGGGGCTTTTTGAAGAGACCGCCGAATGGGTACCGGACATTTTTCGTATTCTTCGTGATGAAACCGATAATTGCTATAAACTCGACCTGTTTTTCCACAGCATGCCTGATCAGCAGCTCGCCGTTGAACGGCTGAAAAAGC
>JAZRWD010000214.1:0-5454 GCA_045599525.1 Candidatus Limivicinus sp.
TTTCCCCTGATGACAAATCGGTCTTAATCCGTTATTATAAATGTGTATTATTCGGTTTCATCATCGACTGGGTCGGCGACGGCATGAGCGACACTGTCTATCAGCAGTTTCGCACTCTGGTCCGGCTGAGAAAAGGCTCGATGCTTGAACTGATGCAAAAAATGCAGGGTACGCCCGAAGCGGCCCGGAAGGAATGAGAGGGAAAAACAAATGATCATTACCATCAGTCGTGACTACGGCGCCGGCGGGCACACCATCGGTCAGGCCGTTGCCAAAGAGCTCGGCATTGAGTTTTACGACAAAGACATCATCCGCGGCAAGGCCAGCGTCAGCGGCCTGGATGCCGACATGATCTCCAACGGCGAGGAAGAATTCACCCTTGCCGATAATATTATCAGCACCATCAATCCCGTGGTCTACAACCAGAAGTCCGCCCTCCACTCCATCGAGGCCGAGGTCATTCTGGACCTGGTCAAAAAGACGCCGGACTGTGTCATTCTGGGCCGCTGCGCAGACGTCATTCTGGCCGATGCCGGCATCGAATCCCTGAATGTCTACATCTACGCGGATGACATCCACCGTGCCATGCGCGTCGGCGAGATGATCGGCAGCCAGAACGCCAGCGAGATTCAGCGCACCATGAAGAAAAAAGACCGCGCCCGCCGCAGCTACTACACCCGTTTCACCGGCAAGCGCTGGGGTGAGGCCGCAAACTTCAACCTCTGCGTAGACAGCGGTGCCCTGGGCTACGAAACCTGCGTCAAGCTCATCTGTGCCGCAGCGAAGGGCTGAACAGAATAAGGGCTGAACAGAATAAAACGCAGCTCCCGAACGGATGATTTGTTCTTCCGTTCGGGAGCTGATTTTTTATTCCCCGGGGGCTTATACCGCAGGGTGGGAGGAGAGCAGCAGCCAGTTGGACTTGTCGTAGACCAGGAATTCATTGGTCTTCTGGTCAAACTGCGTTTCGGTTTCCTTGTCTGTTGCCGGTTCAGGGGTGTAGCCCCAGGTGTAATACTGGTTCCAGCTGAGCATGAAGCGGTTATACTTCCGTCCCTTCTCATCCAGGCGGGTGCTCTCGATCTCCGGGTCGCAGATAAATTCGCCATATTCCGTGGTGATCACGACCCAGCCATGCTCCGTGCCGGGGGCACACAGCCCGCTGACCGCGCGGGCATCAAAGCCCAGGCCGCGGGCCAGCGCCCAGAATGCCGCAGCATAGGTGTAGCAGTTGCCCTTGCCGGTCTCAAACATCAGCAGGGCCTCTTTGACCTCCCAGCCGGTCTCTTCGACCTCGTAATAGTTCCGGCGCAGGTAGGTGTAATTGTTCACCACATAGTCATAGGCGGCCCGCAGTTTTTCATAGCGAGTCATGGAGGGGTCGGTGCACTCGGACAGGATCGCCCAGACATAATCGTCCAGCTCTGTGCTGCCGCTGGTAAAGCTTCCGGAGTCCACAAAGAAGAAGCCGTCTTCGTTATAACCGGAGACAAACAGACCGTTCTCGTCTGCAAAGCGCAGCTTACCCGCAACGATCACATAGCCGGAATACTTCAAGGCAGAGGGTTCGCTGGCCGTCCAGTGCTCGGCACCATTTTCGTTGGTATAGCTGTGGCGAACGCAGGCCTCCGCCATCTGGTCATAATCCTCTCCCAGGGGGCCGCAGTCGGGCAGAGAGCCGGTCTGCTCCACCGTCCGCTCCTCTACGCTGCGACCGAACACACGGTTCAGCAGGTACGCCGCCTCGAGGCGGGTCATTGTTGCGTTCGGGTCCGCATCGGTATCGATCCAGCCGTTGGACGCTGCCGTGCAAAAGGCGTCATAACCAAAATCCCCTGCAGAGATATGGGAAAACTCCGTAATTTCAGCTGCCGGGGCAAAGAAGGGATAGACCATGTCCAGCAGCTCCGCCAGGGTAATGTCATCCTCGGGATAAAAGCGTGTACCACTGATGGCCCCCAGAGCCTTCAGCTGCGCAACCGCTTTATAATACGGTGAGCTCTCCTCCACGTCGGCAAAGCCGGCCGTGGTGCTGACCGCTCCGCTCAGCTGAGAGTAAACCGCCAGGGCAGCATCTCCGCGGGTCAGTTTGTTTTCCGGGAAATACAGCCCCTCCGCATCCGCAAACAGGTACGGCAGGTGCTCGTCCGTCCGCAGAGCGGTCATATACTGCGCGGTATAGACCGTGTCCTCGTAAACGTGCAGCCAGGGGCGTGTTTCCCGTCGGCCAAACGCATCCACCCAGCCGACAAAACGTAGCTTCTCCGGGGCTTCGACCTGCGGGACCGGCGTTTTGCTTTGGCTGAAGACCGTCTGCGTCGTGCTGCCCTCTGCCGTGACCCAGGTCACAGTGTGCACACCCAACTTCCACAGCACGACTCCCGCCGCTGCGGCGGACAGGAGCACCAGCCCCAGGAAGCCGCCCAGCAGCTTCGGCCAGAGGCGTTCCCTTTGCTTCCGCGCCCTATGTTTTTTCTTTTCCATAGCCATAAGCGACATAATAAGATATGCCCGAACACAGCGGCTCAGGCATATCCTTCTCCTCTACGATCTCAGAATACATCGCGGACGGTCTCGCTGCTGCCCTCACGGTAGGTAGCGACCGTAAAGCCGTCATAATACAGCTCACCGTCTTCGCCGGAGCCCAAACAGCTGGAAGCATAGTCTGCGCTCTTCGGCTCACCGATGGCCTTATACAGCTCGGCAACATCCTTGTCGATACACTGGCGGGCCAGGGTCATCTGTTCACTTTCCTGCTCCGTGGCAGCGTCCGCCCGCACGGCGGGTACGGGAGTGGCGGTCACCTCGGGTTCTTCCACAAACTGCGGTACCTCAGCCTTTACATCGGGATTCACCGTAGTGGTACTACCGCAGGCGCACAGGAGCAACAGGCTCAGTGCGGAGGCGGTCAGCAGAAATGCTCTGCAAAACTGTTTCATCGTATAACCTCAAATTCTAACGCGTATTCGGTTCACTCTGCCGTGGCAGCCAAAGAGACCTGTACAAGCTCGAGCGCTTCGCCGGGCTGCACAGGAAGCCAGGCGCTAAAGCCCTCGTTTCCTTCTGCATCAAAGCAGATACAGACTTCATAATACACGCCATCGCAGCAAATGTAAATGCCTGAAGCGATGGAATTTTCGTGAACAAATCGGCCGGTGACCGAAAACAGTGTCTGTCCGTCGGCTGTTTTCGTTTCGGTCACGGTCAGGTCCTCCGTCTCGACGGGGACAGCATTCACCGGCTCGCCCCGTACGGGGGACGGGAAACAAAGCGACTTTTCCGCGAGGTTCCGCAGGTTGCGTTCCACCAGCTCCAGGATCACCGTATCCGCCCCCGCGGCCACCGCTTTTGTCAGGTCATAGTCCCCCGCCCGTGTAAACACGGCTTCGCCGAAGCTCTCCGCCAGATAGGGGTACAGGGCCACGCCAAAGGAATCCCGCCAGCAATACAGGCTTCCCTCCCGGTCCGGGCAGAAGGTATGGATCGTGATGGCTTCGCCGCCCTTGGGGTCCCGTTCACAGGTGAAGGTAAAGCCTTCGGCCGGGACAAGATCTGTCTCCGCTGCCGTTCCGGCCGGGTAGAGCATGGCATACAGGTCACCGGTATGGGGGTCCCCCTCAATGAAGTCACCTCCGTAAAAGGCACCTTCCCGCCCCAGGTCCCGCAGCAGCGTGTCTGCGCCCAGTGCAGCCCCCATGGAGTTCCAATGCGAATCCGTCCGGAAATACCGGATCGGTTCCTCGGCAAAGGCGGCGACAAGGTCTGCGTTGCAGACACCCAGATCGTCCAGCAGGGCCTGCAGCTTCGGCAGGCTTGCCTGTTCATGCGCTGCTGGAATCGAAGCCGGCATGTATTGCGAATACAGGGTGTTTTTGTTCGGTGCCGCGGCAAACACAAAGGTCATGCCGTTTTCCTGTGCATATTCCTGCAGCAGGGCCAGGTTTCGTGCGATGGCGTAAAGCTCCCGTTCCGAAAGTGCCACGCCGCTGTAGTCGTCCAGCGTGGCGGTATAGTACAGCCAGCCATCGGTCCCTGCTGTCACGGCCGCCACAGGGGACGTGCCGAACAGCTTTACCGAAAGGGCCGACCAGAGCGTGATCATCTCCTGCCGCAGGGCAAAGCGGTCCCTCGCCCAGGCGACGGTATCGGCAAAGAAGGCCGTGTTCAGGGAGCCATCCTGACGGAGCAACTGCGGAGGCCCGGCAAGGATCTCGTTTGCGCCGGCCGAGGCCGGCCCAAAGACGAACAGCCCCAGCGAGGGCAGCAGGCAGAGCAGCAGCACCAGTGCCACAAAGGCCCGGTAGAATCGTTTCATTCTCTTCCCTCCCCTTTAGAACTGTGCATAGATGGAGGGGCTGAAATTCCCCTGGGCGATGTAAAGGCAGGCAAGCCCAAAGAGGAGCAGCGCACCGATGGTGCTGCAGACCTCTGCAGCCGCAGGGATCGCAGTTCCCTTTTCGGCCCTCTTCTGCCGCAGCCAGGGAATCAGCGGACCGGAGATCAGCAGGGCGACCGCCAGCATAAACCACACAAAGGCGCTCAGCTGCCGGGCAAGGAGCAGGGCGGCTTCAGCTTGCAGGCCGCCGCAGAACAGCGAGGCCAGCATCCGCCCACCATCTGCCAGCGTGTCGGCTCGGAAGATCACAAACAGCAGCACTGCCGCCAGCAGAGTATACACCCTGCAGAGCAGACGGCCGGCCGTGCTCTTCTCCAGCTTTTTCACAGGGATCACACCAAGGTCCTCCAGGTTGGCCAGAACACCGTGGCAGATGCCCCAGACGATAAAGGTCCAGTTTGCCCCGTGCCAGAGGCCGGTCAGCAGGAAGACCGCCATCCGGTTGAGTGCCGCCCTTCCCTTTCCCTTCCGACTGCCGCCGAGAGGGATATACACATAGTCCTTAAACCAGGTGGACAGGGAGATATGCCAGCGGCGCCAGAAATCCCGAATCGAACGCGCAGAATACGGAAAGGCAAAGTTTTCTTTCAGGCGGAAGCCGAACATTGCGGATAAGCCAAGGGCTATGTCGCTGTAGCCGCTGAAATCCAGGTACAGCTCCAGCGCATAGAAAACTGCCCCGATCCAGGCCAGACGGCAGTCGATCAGGCCGCTGCTTCCCTGCAGGGTCCGGAACATCGCGTCGGCCACGGCACCGAGGGTGCCCGCCATCACGGTATTCTTAAACAGGCCGGTCAGAACGCGCCGCAGGCCACGGGCCGTGTCGGACAGATCCGCGGAGCGTTCCCGCAGCTGCGGGGCAAAGTCCCGGTAGCGCACGATCGGCCCCATCAGAAAACGGGGGAAAAAGGTAAAGTAAAGCAGGCAATCCGTCAGGCTCGCTGCCGGGGCTTCGTCGCCCCGATGGATATCCACCAGATAGGAAATGCCCTGAAAGGTGAAAAAGGAAATGCCGACAGGCAGCGTATACTTCGGGACAGGGATAGCGCAGTGCAGCA
>JAZRWD010000215.1:0-2033 GCA_045599525.1 Candidatus Limivicinus sp.
AGGTTACATCCGCATCGTCTGCCTGTGCATTCACCTGATACAGCAGCACGCCGTTGATTACGCGAAGAACATACTGCCCCTCCGGAATAAGGATGTTTGCCGTAAAGGTCAGCTCCGGCACTTTCTCCGTGTCGACAAGAATGCCCAGGTAATCAAAAATCATCTCCGGTGTCATGTGGGCAATGGCATCTGCGGAGCCGGCCGCACGTGTTGCCGGATCATTGTTCGTTCCATTGCGGAGCTCTTCCGCTGCACACAGGTAAGCATTTCTCCACGGACCGGATTCTGCCTGGTAGCCCAACTGCTCCAGCGCATCTGCACAAAGATAACGGGCCTCCATATTGGATGCATCATCATAGACCAGCATATTCGTGATCTGCGCTACCCACTGGTATTCACCGTTTGCAAAATCCTCTTTTGCCTTTGCCAGGACCGCGTCCGCATCGCCCAGATAGGACATCATTTTCCTTGCATAATCGGTCGGGGTAAGCTCTGCAAGATGGATTGGGTTTCCGTCATACCAGCCCATATATTTCTGATAAACCGCTTTGGAATTGTGCGCAACGGTGCCGTAATACTGGCGTGTATACCATACCTTTTCCAGTTCCTCCGGAAGCTTGAGCATATGCGTGATCTCTGTCTCGGTGTAGCCTTCATTAATATACAGCAGTGTCTGGTCGTTGATAAACTTGTATGCTGCGGCTGTTTTGGTCAGGTACTCCTGAATGACATCCGTTCCCCAATGCGGCCAGTTGTGCGACTGGAATACAACTTCAGCCTGTGTGCCGAAAAGAGCTTCGGCTTCCATAATATATTCTGCCCATGCATTACCGTCACGAACCTGAGCGCCGCGAATCGTATACAGGTTGTGCATGGTTCCTGTGCAGTTTTCTGCCATCCACAGAGCTTTTTTCTCTGCAATCCAGAAATTCATCTCTGCCGGAGCCTCCGTGCCCGGGGTCATCTGGAATTCAAACTCGATGCCGTCAATCGTCAGCTTTTCTCCGGTCCGGTGGATCTCCTGTGTCGGGGAGATATAACTTGCCGTTCCCTTGGACTGTCCCATTCCGATGCCGATGGAAAGAGATCCGGTCTCGCCAGCCTGAACCAATGTGCCATACATATAGCTTGCTCTGCGGCCCATACCGTTTCCCGCATAGATATTCTCGCTGATGGCATGTTTTTCAAAGCCTTCGGGGGCAATTACCGGAATCTCGCCGGCCAGTACCGCTTCTTCGTCAACAACACCGCGCACACCGCCAAAATGGTCAACATGCGGATGGCTGTAGATCACGGCCTTGACCGGGTAATCCCCAAGGTTTTCCTTCACCAGTTCAAATGCCGCCCGGGAACACTCTACACTCATCAGCGGGTCAATAATGATCCAGCCGGTCTCGCCCTGAATGAACGTAATATTGTTCATATCATAACCACGTACCTGATAAATACCGTCTGTTACCTCGAACAGGCCGTAGATATGATTCAGCTGCGCATTGCGCCAGAGGCTCGGGTTTGCGGTATCCGGTGCAGCCTGATCCAGGAAGCTGTATGCACTCTGGCTCCACACAACCTTTCCATTTTCCCCATAGATTTCAAGGGCTTCGGGGGCAGCAATCAGGCCTCGGGTTGCGTTATCAAACTCACGGTTATCTTCAAAATCCAAAAGGGCGTAAACCTGCTGATTTGCTTCAGCGGTATACGAACTTGCCGCTTTGGTCTCTGCATTCAACCCGTTTTCCGCTTCTGCGGCGAAAGCCGGCATAAAGCAGACCCCGGTTGCCATTACTGCGGATAATAAGAATGCGGTTATCTGTTTTTTCATTGTTTTATCCTTTCTATTATACATATTCTGATTTTTGCTTTCGTTTTTCTCCGTTTGTCCTCCTGTAGAATACCTTCTCGCGCTGATCGCTCCTCTCTTTCGCCCGTTTGCTGCCTTTTGCCTGTCAGTCCCTTCGTTTGACCGCAGCCGTATCATGGCATAATACGCAGACCGTTTCTCTACAGTTGTATCGTTACTATTGTTATAGCAT
>JAZRWD010000216.1:0-2594 GCA_045599525.1 Candidatus Limivicinus sp.
CAACATCTTTGCCGGCATCCTGGTGTGCAAGCACTGCGGAAAGTCCCTGACATTCCAGTCGTATATTTCGCGGCCGAACACCATGCCGCGCTACACCCACACAGGAAGCATGAACTGCAAGGTCAAATCCATGCCGGTGGAGTCCGTCATCAATGCCGCTATAGAGTCCATGCAGGCCTATATTGAGGACTTTGAAATCAAGATGGCCAACGATACCCTTGCAGAAGAAACCGCAAAGCATGCGGCCTTTATCCGCGCCCTGGAAAAAGAACTGGCGAGGCAGGAAAAGAAAAAGGCCCGGCTGTTTGATTCCTGGGAAGCGGATGACGGGACATACACCAAAGAGGAATTCATTGAGCGGAAGCAGATGTACACCCAGGTCATTGACGGCCTGAAGAAGCAGATCGGAGATCTGAAGAGCAGCGGGCCGGCAGCCGTGGATTACAGAGAAAAAATCGTCACCCTTCACACCGTGATCCGGATGATAAAGGATGACAATTTGAGCGCCAAGGCGAAGAACGACTTCCTGAAGACCGCCATCGACAGGATAGAGTATGATGTTGTTGACCTCGGCAGAAATAAGGGCGGCACTCCGGTGCTGGATGTATATCTGAAGTAAGCGGTAAACTTAGCACCAACTTGGCACCAACTTAGAACCAACTTAGAACCAACTTGCAACTAACTTACAAGTAACTTGCGTTATTTATGCGTTAAACGCGAGTTAACCGCGAGTTAAACGCAGGGTAGCCCTGCTATAGCATCTGTGATAAAGCCCCGAAAATGCCCGTATTTCAAGCGATAAAGCAAGCGATAAGCGATAAAACAAGCGATAACCGGCAACTTGCAAAGTTTGCATTCAACATGCAAAGTGTTTGCTTGCACGCGTGCAAGATTCGTGCAAGATGCGTGTAAGTTCGCATTTACTGCGCATGACTGCGCACGGAGTCAAAGGTCCATTTCCAGCAGCACCGGGCAATGGTCCGAGCCGTAAACATCATTCAGGATCTCCGCGGAACGGATGCGGTCCTTCGCAAAATCAGAGGTCAGGAAGTAGTCTATACGCCAGCCAACGTTCCTTTCCCTGGCTTTCATGCGGTAGCTCCACCAGCTGTATTTCACCTCATCCGGATGCAGATACCGGAAGGAATCGACGAAGCCGGCATCCAGCAGCTCCCCGAACTTGCCCCGCTCCTGGTCGGAATAACCGGGATTGTTGTGGTTGCTGTCCGGGTGGGCAAGATCTATCGGCATATACGCGACATTCATATCCCCACAGACAATGATGGGCTTTCTTTTTGGAGGCTCCGATTTACATCCTGTCGGCGTTTCTTTCATGTCCCCACAGATAATGACAGGCTTCTTTGCATCCAGCGCACAGAGGTAGGCGCGGAAGGCGTCCTCCCAGCTCATGCGGTAGTCGATGCGCTTGAGTTCGTTCTGCGCATTCGGCGTGTAGACGCACACCAGATAAAAGCCTTCGTATTCCAGCGTGACGACGCGGCCCTCGGTGTCATGCTCCGGAATGCCGAGGTTTGTGGAAACGCTCAGCGGGGTGTGCCGGGTGAAAATAGCGGTGCCGGAGTAGCCCTTCTTTTCGGCATAGCACCAGTAGCTCTCGTAGCCGGGGAACTGCAGGTCAATCTGGCCGGCTTGCAGTTTGGTCTCCTGCAGGCAGAAAAAGTCAGCGTCCAGCGAGGTGAAGATCTCGGCAAAGCCCTTCTGCACCACGGCGCGGAGGCCATTGACGTTCCAGGAAATAAACTTCATGCGCGGGTCCTCCGGGCATCAGGCCTGCTCAGCCGGAGCAGTGCCTGTCTCGGCGGCAGCGGCATTTGCAGCATTGTCTGCCACGGAAAGCTCGTAGCCCCGGGCGTCGTTCAGCGAGGCGTTGCGCAGGCGGCCGGGTACACCCTTTGCTGTGGTGAAGGTCCCTTCGACGCGGACAGCCCGCAGAGAATTGATCTTCAGGCCCTGCTCATAGAACTTGGCCTCGTAGTCTGTCATGATCCCTACGGGGCCGTTGGCATGCAGGTCGTGGGTGACGTCTTCCAGCTGCCAGCCTTCTGCGGCCAGCTGTTCCAGAGACCAGTCGAAGAGAGGGGTGTTGTCGGTCTTGAAGCGGATGCAGCCGCCCACCGGCAGCACATCGGCATAGGAACGCAGGAAGGATGGGGCGGTCAGGCGCAGCTTGGCGTCGCGGCTCTTGGGCCAGGGGTCGGAAAAGTTCAGGAAGATGGTGTCGACCTCGCCGGGGGCAAACATTTCGCCCAGCTTGGCGGCGTCGGCGTCAATAAAGCGCACGTTTTCCAGGCCGCGGTCTTTTGCACGCTCCATCGCAATAACCATTGCCGAGGGGACACGCTCCACAGCAACGACCAGGGCTTCGGGCTCGGAGGCGGCCAGGTCTGCGGTAAAGCGGCCCTTTCCACAGCCGATCTCCAGCAGAAGACGGCCGGGACGGACGGTGGTCCAGTTTCCTTTATGCTCGGCGGGGGCGGCGATCAGCAGCTCGCTGCAGTTCTGCATACGCGGCTCCAGATTGGGCTTTTTTCTCATTCTCATGGTGATCTCTCCTTAACGGCACGCAGGCCGTG
>JAZRWD010000217.1:0-5743 GCA_045599525.1 Candidatus Limivicinus sp.
AGGAAAAAACTCAAAATGGCAAATCTGATTCAGAAGATGCTCCGCTCCGACATCAGCCGCCGCGACTTCATCAAAGGCTCCCTTGCAGCAACTGCAAGCCTGGCAGGGATGAGTGCAGTAGCTTATGCAGACGAAAGCACCCTCAAAGAGACCACTGCCCCCGCACCTCATGCTCCCATCGTCAACGACGAAGAGGGTGCAAAGTGGGTCACCAGCTCCTGCTGGCACAACTGCGGCGGACGCTGCCTTAATAAGACCCTTGTTAAAGACGGTGTCATCATCCGCCAGAAGACCGACGATACCCACCCCGACAGCCCCGATTATCCTCAGCAGCGCGGCTGCGTCAGAGGCCGTGCAGAGCGTCACGAGATTCTCAGCCCTGACCGTCTGAAGTACCCCATGAAGCGCAAGAACTGGACTCCCGGTGCAGAGGGTGAAAAGCACCCCGAGCTTCGCGGCAAGGACGAGTGGGAGCGCATCAGCTGGGATGAGGCAATCGAGATTGCCGCTGACGAAATCCATCGCGTTATCCAGAGCTATGGCAATGAGTCTATCGTTGACCTCAGCTCCTATGGTGACGAGCACAACCTGATGAACAGACTTGGCGGCATGCACGTTGCCTGGGGTACAAACTCCCGCGGCGCATACACCGCCACTCCCGGTAAGGTCGGCTTCTGGCCCCAGGCTAACGAAGGTATCAACGACCGTATCGAACTGCGCAAGTCCGACGTCATCATCCTGCACGCATGCAACCCCGCATGGTCTTCTGCAGGTAACCCCGCATATCACCTGCTCCAGATCAAAAAGAGCAACCCCAACGCAAAGTTTATCAGCATTGACCCCATTTACAGTGAGACCAATGCTCTCATCGATGCAAAATGGATTCCCTGCCGTCCTTCCACCGACATCGCCCTTCTCATTGGTGTCGCACACACAGTCTACACCCTTGACCAGGCCGGTGAAGACCTGATGGATTGGGACTTCCTGAACACTCACGCACTTGGTTTTGATATGGACCATATGCCCGCAGATGCAGAAGAAGGTGCAAACTCCTTCCTGGATTACCTGCTTGGCAATACTGACGGCATTGTAAAGGATGCTGCATGGGCAAGCGAGATCTGCGGTGTTTCCGTTGAAGACATCGAATATCTTGCTCGCATTATCGCAAGAGACAATAAGGTCGCCTTCCTCACCTCCTGGGCTCCCGCAAGAACCCTTAACGCAGATAACTTCCCCCAGATGGTTATGACTCTGGGCGCAATGACCGGCCACTACGGCAAGAGCGGTCACTGCTGGGGCGTTTCCTCTCATAGCCGCAACATCAACGGCGGTTATTATCTGCTTGGGGCAGGCGGAGCAGGCAACCCTGGCTCCAAGAATCCTCTGCCCGAGAACGGTATCAACGATACCGAAGTCTGGACAGCCTGCAAGAACGGTGAATATACCTTCAACCAGGGCGGCGCAAAGGCTGTTAAGAAGCCTCTTGACGTCAAGATGATCTACTGGACCAACAGCGCATTCCTTAACACCCGTGAAGGTGCTTCCACCGGTATCGAAGTTCTGCGTTCCAAGCCCGAATTCGTCTTCTCTCAGAGCTTCTTCCTGACCACCAACGCAAAGTACTCTGACCTCGTTCTTCCTGTCACCACTCCCTGGGAGAAGGCAGGCGACTTCCTGCAGGGCAACCGTGAAGCAATCATCCTTGCTACCAAGGTCATGGAGCCTTACTTTGAGTCCAAGTCCGATCAGGAGATTGCAAACCTTATCGCTGCAAAGATCTACGAAAAGTACGGCGATTGCTATCCCGACCTGACCGCAGATCCTATCTATCCGCTTACGCAGGAACAGCAGCTGATGAACAAGGCCTGCGGCGCCTGGTATCTCACTCCCGAGCGCGAAAAGAAGACCCTCATCACCATTACCGCAGAAGAAAAGGCAGCTTACGGTGTTGAAGGCGAGTCTCAGGAAGGTATCATTACCTGGGCAGAACTTCTTGAAAAGGGCATCTATCAGATTCCTCGCGCCGACGGTGACGGCTATGGCTACATTGCATGGGAAGACTTCCGCAACGATGTCAACACCAACGCAGCAGCCGGCAACTCCGCCTCCGGCCTGATGGAGATCTATTCCCAGGGTCTTAAGGATATGGTCAACGGCATGGGCTTCTCCACGATTGAAGCATATCCCACTTATATCCCGCCTGTGGACGGTTATGACATGACCTTTGTTGACAACAAGATTGGCAACGAAAAGGGTGAGTTCCCGTTCCAGATCTACAATCCTCACTATCTCCGCCGTTCTCACTCCGACTTCGACAACGTCGCTGTTCTGCGTGAAGCATGGCCTAACCCCGTATTCCTCAGCACTGCAGACGCAGCTGCAGCAGGTATCATGGACGGCGACACCGTTCAGATCACCAGCCCGCACGGCACTACTCTGCGTAACGCTTGCGTTACCGGCCGCATGATGCCCGGCGTTGTCGGTCTGCCTCACGGCACCTGGATCGATGTTGATGAAGAGACCGGCATTGATCAGGCAGGCTCTGACAATATCATCTGCGGACCCAACTCCACCGGCGCAGGCGTTTCCGGTTGGAACACCGGTCGCTGCAACATCAAGAAGTATGAGGGCGCTCCGCTCGCAGCCGATGTTGACAGAGATGATATCCAGAGAAGAACTCTCTTTGCATAATTAGGAGGAGGACACTGTAATGGCATTAGGCTTTTATTTCGATATGACCGCATGCGTTGGCTGCAAAACCTGCCAGATGGCATGCAAGGATAAGAACAACCTTTCCGTCGGTACCGTTTTCCGTTCCGTAAAGGACTATGAGACCGGTTCCTTCCCCAATGTTGGTATCTTCCACCTTACCCAGTCCTGCAACCACTGCGAGAATCCTGCTTGCGTTGCAGCCTGCCCCACCCACGCAATGTACAAGGATGAGGAGACCGGCCTTGTTCTGCACGACGATGAGATTTGCATTGGCTGCCAGTCCTGTGTCGCTGCTTGCCCCTATGGCCAGCCCAAGCTTATTGAGGAATTGAATGTCGTTCATAAGTGCGACTCCTGCATTGCTATCCGTGAAAACGGCGGCGAGCCCCAGTGCGTTGCATCCTGCGTTATGCGCGCTATTGAGTTCGGTGATCTGGACGAGCTCAAGGCAAAGCATCCCGATGCAGTAAGCATTGCCGAGCTTCCGATGATGCCTGAGATTGCAGCTCTCACCATGCCCAACACCATCGTTTCCGTTAAGGCTAACGTAAGCGATGCAGCTGTTGAAAAGAACTTCTGATTATCCGAAAAACAAGATTCCAAAAGGAATAAACACCCATCGGCTGCAGTAAGCCGAACCGTTCAATTAATCACTAGCAAAACACCCCTTGATGTAGAAAAAAACTACATCAAGGGGTGTTTTTTTCAAATTGATTCCGATTTTGCCTGACGATAGCCCATTACCACGATCCACATATACATGCAGGCTTTCGGAAGCATCAGCATTCCGATCATCGGACTCAGGTCCGCCCACAACACAACCGGGAGATAGAAGGCAAAACTCAGAAGAATCGCCAGCCACATCCATCTGTAGGGTTTGTCCCCGCGCTTGGAGAAGAACAGCACGACCATGATCAAGCCCAGAATGGTAAACGGAATATTTCTATAAATGCCCCAGATTACGGGGGCGGCTCCGGTCCAGTCGTTCTGCGGCATGAAGCACAGAAGAATTGTGACCAGGGAAAGAAAAATCACAGCCGTGCGAAGAGCATTACTTTTTTCACCATGCCGCTGTTCAAATACGAAATAGAGAATCAGGTAGAATACGGTCATCGTGATGGACGTAATCATTTTACCTATGCCCAGCGAAACGGTATAATTTCCCGCGGGATCTACAGCGGCCAGAATTCTGGGGACAAGGTGGAAAGCGTCGCCAAACACCAGGACAAGGGTCATGATACCAAACAGGCGGATTTCCTTTCGGCCTTCACTTTTCTTCAGAATACGGAAACCGGTAATTCCGGTAAAAATGAGATAGAATACGCAGAATATTGCTTCCATTATTTTCCCCATACTATTACTCCCTTATCGTTGAATAGAAAAAACGGATCGACGAATCCGTTTTTGTGTAAAGATATAATAACATTGGCCAAAATAAATGCCAATTATGCGGAAAAAGTGAGCAAAAATAGAATTTTCTTCCTGTGCAGAAAAGAACAGAAAGTTTCTCTCAAAAAGTCGGTAAACCTGCGCCTGGGCCGATTAGCTCAGGGGGTCTTCCCGTGCACAAGCCGCATCAAAAAGACACATCTGGTCATTTCTTTGGGGATACTCGTTCAGGTAGCGAAAACACGCTTCCGGCGTATGCAGGATTTTTTCTCCCTCACAGCGGTGCGTAAACAGCTCCATCAGCTCTCGCCCGTGTGGGCTGCCCACCTCATATGCATTCCCGTAGGTGCGGATATATCGGTCCTTCATGCCGGGAAAATGCCGATCAAGCGCCCGATAAAGATACTCCCTGTCCCCTTCCCTTAGCGTCACGCCCATACCAAAGCAGAGAACACCCTTCACTCCGGCTTCGAAACAATAGTTCAGGATCCCGTTGATGTTCTCTTCTGTGTCATTGATAAACGGAAGGATCGGAGAGAGCCACACCAGTGTTGGTATACCGGCCTTTCTGCATTCCATCAGGACTTCAAAGCGTTCCCTCGTGGTTGACACATTCGGTTCCAAAACGCGGCACAGCTGTTCATCCGCTGTGGTCAGTGTCACCTGTACTACGGCCTTTGCTTTCCGGTTGATTGCTGCCAACAGGTCCAGGTCACGTAGGATTCGTGCGGACTTTGTCTGAATCGCCACACCGAAGGCATAGCGGTCGATGATTTCCAGGCAACGTCTTGTGAGCTGCAGCGTTTCCTCCGCATGCAGGTATGGGTCACACATTGCCCCCGTACCTATCATGCATTTCTTCTTTTTGGAACGCAATGCCCGCTCGAGAAGTTCAGGGGCGTTCTGCTTGACCTCAATATCTTCAAACGCATGGTTCATGCCATAGCACCGGCTTCGGCTGTCACAGTAGATGCACCCGTGGGTGCAGCCCCGGTATACATTCATCCCATTATTTGCTGACAGTATCCCTTTTGCTTCCACAAAGTGCATGACCGAATCCACTTCCTTCCTGTCCAAGCCACCATTTTGTTTTCGTCAGACTCCGTTCCCTGCTCGGTAAAACAGTTCCATGAACACAGGCACACGTCGACGCCACTCGTACTCACAGTGGCTTGCCCCCTCAATGATGCGGAAATGGACCCGTTCACTGCCAGCCTTGTCCATCAGAATACGGTGTATCATTTCGTTGTCATACTTATACAGATTGCTCAGAAATACATCACCGTTTCCCTCATCGGTCCCATGATCAAAATACAGGGCCTTCAGCGGGGTCAGGTCAGCCTCCCGTGCAAGAGCGGCATATTCCTCCGGATAGTACCAGAAGGCGCAGGAGAGCGCTGCGCATCGCGAAAAAACCTGCGGATATTTTAATGCAGCGTACATAGAAATATTCCCACCGGCGGAGCTGCCTACAATAGCGGTATTATCCGGGTCTGTGGGAAAACGGCTGTCGATCCAGGGCTTTAGCTCATCCTTCAGGAAAGAGACATAGGCTTCACCTTCTCCACCTAGCCCAGGACCCGGGTAGCCCGTCTCGTGGATGGTAATGGCCCTGCCAGTGCGCCACACACCATATTCCGCC
>JAZRWD010000218.1:0-8571 GCA_045599525.1 Candidatus Limivicinus sp.
TGGTGACCAGGCAGTGGAAGAGCTGCAGAGCATTATTGAGACCGCAGAGGATGAGGATGTTCTGGACGAAGACCAGTCGGAGCTCGTTCAGGCTGCCATCGACTTTAACGACATCTCCGCACAGGAAACCATGACCGCCCGGGTAGACATGGAAGCCCTCGACATCGAGGACAGCACAGAGATCCTCCGTGTCGTAATTGAGGGAGACACCTATTCCCGCCTGCCAGTCTACGAGGACAGCATTGACAATATCATCGGCATTCTGAGTGTAAACCGCGTGCTGCGCGCTCTTGCTGACGGCACTGCGGACGACATCCGCTCCATGCTGATGCCTCCCTGCTATGTATACAAGACCATGAAGCTGCCCGATGTGCTGGAGCGGATGCGTAAAGCCCGCCAGCATCTGGCTATTGTCACCGATGAATATGGTGGAACACTGGGCATCATCTCCATGGAAGACGTTCTGGAGCAGCTCGTCGGTGACATCTGGGACGAAACCGACGAGGTAGAGCAGGAGATCGTGCAGCGGGAGGACGGGGCCTATGAACTGGACGGCGCCATGACCATCCCCGACTTTTTGGAGTTGCTTGGCACCAGCGAAGATGACCTGGACGTGGAAAGTGAGACCGTTGGTGGCTGGGTTTTGGAGACCTTCGGCACGTTCCCCATGGTCGGCGACAGTTTTGAGGCGCTGGACCGTTGTTTTACTGTGCTGGAGATGTCGGAGGATAATCTGCGGGTAGAAAAGGTCCTCATGACAAAAGCAAATAAGCCTGAGGCGGAACCCGAGAAAGACTCCGCCGGCTGAGGAGAATGATTTGGAACTGACGCAGATTTCCGAAAACGGATATTTGTATAATTCACGGCACACCTCGCTTACCTCCAGCATGGTGGTACAGCGGATTTCCGACCGGGATGTGGTACTGATCGACTGCGGCTGTGACCCCTGCGCAACACTTTTCGAGGAGCTGGACCGTCGTGACTGGCACGTTCACGCTGCCCTCTGCACCCATCTACATTGGGACCATACCGGCTGTACGGGAGAGGTCTCCCGCCGAGGCGGAACCGTGTTCGCCTATGCCGGAGAAACAAAGCCCTACATTTATTCGGTACCGAAGGAAGACGGGTATATCACCTTCCTGGACGCAACAGAGATCACCTTCCGAGGCAAAACCTTTGTGCTTCTGCCTACCGCAGGGCATACCCCCGGCCATGTGGCCATTATTACCCCGGACAGAGTATGCCATATTGGCGACACCATGATGGCCCTGCGGGAGCTTTCCGCCGCCAAGCTGCCCTTTATGGAAGACGCATCCTGCTCTCTGCTGAGCATTCAGACCATACTGGATACTGATTATCCCCTGTATGTGGCCGCACACAGCGGCTGCATATTGCCGCAGGACCTTCCCGAAGTGGGTGAACAGAACACACAGAAGGAGCTCGATCTGTACGCGGCCCTGCTGCAGCTGATCGACCGTCCCGGCAGACCGGAGGATTTTGTTGTCCCCTTCATGTGCAGCCTGGGCATCGCCCGTCCCCATGTGTTGCAGCATCCCGGCTGGCATGCCACCGTGCGCCGCAGAATTCAGGAACTGGTTATATCCGGTGAACTGGTCGAGGAAAACGGAATCGTGCGGCCGGTCCGATACCATTAAATTTTATTCATTGTATAAGAAGCCCACGCTATATAAAAAGCCCATACCGACGGAAACCGTAAACCGTCAGTATGGGTTTTTCCGCCTTTTTCGCCCTGGCGGAACGAGAAGTATTTTTGGCAAGATCAGGTCGGACTCAGCGGCGGGGGCGGCGCTGGCGATGCTCAGCGTAAAGCGGGTTCTCCGCAACACGGCTGTCAGACTGCTTCATAAAGCGCTTCAGGCGTTCTTCAAAATCTTCGCTGTTGCTCTGTGGTGCGGGGCTATCCCCGGCATTGGATGCCTCCCGCTGCCCTTTGGGCGCGGAATAGGCGTCTTCGCGGACCCTTTGTGGGCTATAATCGTCCCGCTGTGCCATGCGGGGTCTGGGGCTTTCACTTGCGGTAAGGGAGTTCAGCGGCTTGAGGTCTTCGGCTTTTTTGATGGAGAGATTGAACTTTCCCTGAGGCGTGATGCTGACTACTAGTACCTTAACGATCTGCCCCATTTTCAGGAACTGGTTCACATCACTGACATAGGTATTCGCTACCTCTGAAATGTGTACCAGGCCGCTCTGCCGTTCCGGCAGGGACACAAATGCCCCAAAATCGGTAATCCCGGTCACTTTTCCCTCAAATACCATTCCTGCTTCAATGGTCATACAATATCTCTCACTTTCGTCAAAAACGCGCTTTAATCAAGTGCAAATTTTTAATACAGAGAGTATATATTATTTGTTTTGAAAAGAAAAGAGGAATATTTCTGCAGAATTGCACTGTTTTTCATGACGTCATTACTTTTTTCGATAATTCTGTGTTTCCACTGCCGGCCGGGCAACCGCAGCCCCGGTGCTGCAGGAACGGAAGATGCCTCTTCGCCATGGCAAAGCCCGGAGGCAGGACCATACGGTCCCGTCCCCGGGCTTCTGTTCTTTCGTTTTTTCTTCTTTGCGGAACGGCCTTCCGTGCTTTGCCGGGCGAGTCGCTTACAGCGTGGCGATGAAACGGTGGAAGGCCTCCTTGCCTTCTGCTGTACGCTTGAAAACGCCGGCATCTTCCAGTACCCCGGCAAAGACCTTGCCGGTCTCCTCGTTGACAATGGCCTCGGCATTGTCGGCATTTAGTTCCGGATGGGCAGCGCGAATCTCTTCAGCCCATTCAGCGTGAGCTGCCGTAGCAGGATCGGCGCTCAGGTCAGCGCCGCTGACAAGACCGTCGGCAACGGCCTTCAGCTCGGTAAGAAGGCGGGCAGGCAGAACGGCCAGGCCCATAACTTCAATCAGGCCGATGTTCTCTTTCTTGATATGGTGCTTCTCACTGTGCGGATGGAAAACACCCAGCGGGCATTCCTCTGTGGTGATGTTATTGCGCAGGACCAGGTCCAGCTCATACAGCTCTCCCCTTCTGCGGGCAATCGGGGTAATGGTGGAGTGTGCTTCCCCGTCAGTCTCGTGATAGATAAAGACAGAGGGGTCATCATAGCCGCGCCAGAGGGTAAGGATATGATCTGCCAGCTCGACCAGGCGCTCGCGATCCGCCCCCTGCAGGCGGATAACGGACATCGGCCACTTTACGATACCTGTGGCAACATCCTCGTAGCCGGGAATCACAAAGCTCTCTTCAACCTCTGCGCGGGCCATGGCGAACTCATAGTGGCCGCCCTGATAATGGTCATGGCTGAGGACGGAACCGCCTACGATCGGCAGATCGGCGTTGGAGCCGGCAAAGTAATGGGGGAAGATTGTGATAAACTCGAGCAGATTGCGGAAAGCCGTGGCATCAATATGCATCGGGGTATGCAGCTTATTGAACAGAATGCAGTGCTCATTGTAATACACATAGGGAGAATACTGCAGGAAGAAATCCGAGCCGGCAAGGTTCACCGGAATTGTGCGATGGTTCTGACGGGCCGGGTGATTCAGGTGTCCGGCATAACCCTCGTTCTCCACGCAAAGGAGGCACTTCGGATAACCTGTGCTCTTTGCCTTTCCTGCTGCAGCAATGGCCTTCGGGTCCTTCTCCGGTTTGGAAAGGTTAATGGTGATATCGATGGTGCCGTACTCGGTCTCGGTAGTCCACTTGCGGTCCTTTGCGATACGATCACGGCGGATATAGTTGGTGTCTCCGGAAAAGGCATAGTACCAGTCGGTGGCTTCCTGCGGGGAAAGGGCATAGTGCTCCTTAAAAGAGCGAATGATTTCCGACGGTCGTGGGGTGAGCAGACCGATGAGCTTGGTGTCAAAGAGATCAAAGTAGGCGGCAGAGTCTCCGTCCAGAAGACCGCTTTCAAATGCGTAGCGGCAAAGCGGATCCAGAATCTGCTGAATCTCCGGCAGATCTTCCACGGGTACGAGTCCGTCGAAGCCGTTCAGGTTCAGCGCTTCCAGAATGGCATTGGAGGCCCAGACACGGTCCTCTTCGGTGATCCAGCTCTTGCGGACAGCATATTCTACCAAACGGGAAATTTCCAGTTCAAGCATCTTTTCTTCCTCCTTAACCAATCAGCAGGCAACCGCCAACGGGACGGATGGCCGTCACACGGCAGGCACCTTCGCCAAGGACATGGTCCATTCCGGCCTTAAATTCATCAATCATTGTCAGGGGCACAAAGGCCTGAATCGAACCCGCAAACCCACCGCCGTGTACACGGCTGGCGCCTTCACCATGGAGATAGACCTCAGCAGCCGCCAGAGCCAGTGCAACGGGCTGGCTGGAAAGCTTGCGATAGGTGTCCACATTCTGCAGGTACTTGTAAGAAGAATTTCCTGAATAGTTGACCAGGCGGAGGAATTCGGGGAAGTTGTTGGCCTCCAGAGCCTCAATTTCCTTCTGTGCGGTGCGGTTGTCGGAATAATAGTGCACGGCGCGGAGAATCGCACGGTCTCCCACAAGCGGACGGATCTCCGGTATGGCACGGATAAAGTCTTTTTCGGGGACCTCGCTGAGGACCTCTTTGCTCAGGGCAGCCGCAACGGATTTCATTTCGCCCGGGATGGCAGAATAATCATCGGTCAGGTCTGCGTGGCTGGAGCCGGTGTCGATAATGCAGAGGGCATAGCCTGCTGCGGTAAAGTCAAAATCAACGGCATGGAAATCCGGTTTTTCTTTATTAAAGAAGTCTACCGAAACAGCGCCGCCAATGGAACAGCCCATCTGGTCCAAAAGGCCCGAGGGCTTGCCGAAATAAACGTTCTCGGCGTACTGGCCGATCTGGGCGATCACATGGGAAGGAATTTCATTCTTGCAGAACAGGCCGTTGAGAATCGTGCCGATCAGCACCTCAAAGCAGGCGGATGAGGAGAGGCCTGAACCGCCCGGCACGTCAGACACACAGTAGGCGTCAAACCCGGCAACGGGATAGCCCATATCGGAGACCTTACGCACAATGCCGCGGATGATGGCCTTCGTCGTATTCTTTTCTTCTTCTACAACATCAAGAGAGGCACAGTCGACTTCCGTCATGCCGTAGCCCTCGGAAAAAACACGCACGGTATTCGTACCATTGGGGGCAACGCAGGCAATGGCGTCCAGGTCAACCGAACCAGTCAGCACCGTGCCGCGCTGATGGTCTGTGTGGTTGCCGCCGATTTCGGTACGGCCAGGTGCGGAATAGACCGCGGCTTCCTGATCCTCGTTCTTTGCAAAGACCTCCATAAAGCGGTCTGCTACATGGAGGATGCGGGTCTTATGGTAATCCAACCGGTCTGCCGGGCGGCAGTACACGTAAGCGAGGAAATCATCAATCACGCCCTCGGCGAGCTTTTCTTTCATCTGACGAATGGTCATCATAGCTTTTGTTCCTTTGTATTGTGAATGTTTTCCGTTTTACGGGCCAGTGCCCGTAAGTTTTTTTATCTTACCATAATCACACAAAAAATAGAATAACTGTTTCCATTCTTTGGGCAATTTTTCTGAAAATTTCTGTAAAAAAGATCGTCCACGGCGAATATGCCTATTGTATGCGCAGAGCTCTTGTGCTAATATAGCCCGAGCTATTAAGTATGTGCACAGGAGTGTATTATGGACCCTTCCCTTCTTTGGTTGGAAGACCCCACTGTCTTCCGCGTAAACCGCCTCGATGCCCATTCGGATCACACGGTATATCCATCCGCCGATGAACTGGCCACCGGCCGTTCCTCCCTTTATCAGTGTCTGGACGGGCAGTGGAAATTCCGTTGGAGCAGCTGTCCCGCACAGCGTCCGGCCGATTTCTGGCAGGAGGATTTCGACGATTCCGCCTTTGACACGATCACCGTCCCGGGTCACATGGAGACCCAGGGCTATGACCGTTTGCAATACATCAACAAGCTTTATGACTGGGACGGTCACGTCTTTCTGCGTCCGCCCCACATTGACCGGGAATTTGACCCTGTCGGCAGTTATGTGACCTGCTTTGACCTGGACGAAGGACTGCAGGGAAAACCGGTCTGCATCAGCCTGCAGGGTGTAGAAGAAGCCTTCTACCTCTGGCTCAACGGTCATTTTGTCGGCTACAGTGAAGACAGCTTCACCCCCTCAGACTTTGACCTGAGCCCCTATATTCGTAGCAGCGGCAACCGCCTGTGCGTGGAAGTCTACAAGCGCAGCAGCGCGGCCTGGCTGGAAGACCAGGACTTCTTCAGCTTCAGCGGCATTTTCCGCAGCGTAATTCTCTACGCCCGCATGCCCGTTGCCGTGGAGGATGTATGGTTCAACACCTCTCTGGATACCGACTTGAAAACCGGGCGTCTTACGGTCCGCCTGAAAACCAGCGGAGAGGCTCTTTCTGCCGCTTACCTTACCCTGAAGTCCCCAGACGGGGCAGAAATGCTGAACACTCCGCTCTCCTTCACTGAACGCGACGGTTTTCTGTTCTCTCCGGAGCTGGTGCTTCCTGAGGTCGCCCTGTGGGACTACGGCTCCCCCAATCTCTACCACCTCGAGCTGCAGATTGAAGAGGGTGGCCTGATTCCCTATGACATTGGCTTCCGCCGCTTCGAAATCGTGGATAAAATTATGACCCTCAACGGAAAGCGCCTGATGCTCAACGGCGTCAACCGTCACGAATGGAACCCGTCCACCGGCCGCTGCATCACCCTGGCCGATATGGATACGGCCATGAAGGTCTTTCACCGCAATAATATCAATGCCGTGCGAACCTGCCACTACCCGAACCGCAGCGAATGGTACTTCCTCTGCGATCGCGAGGGTATCTACATGATGGATGAAACCAACATGGAAACGCATGGCTCCTGGCAGAAGGATATGACCGTTAACCCCGAATGGAACATCCCCGGCAGTCTCCCCGAATGGCTGGACTGCGTGCTCGACCGCGCCAATTCCATGTTCCAGCGGGATAAGAATCACGCGGCGATCCTGTTCTGGTCCTGCGGAAACGAGTCCTTTGCCGGAGATGACATTGCCGCCATCGCGGACTTTTTCCGTCGAGAAGACCCGGGCCGCATTGTTCACTATGAGGGCTGCTACTGGTATAAGGAATACTCCTTTATCTCCGACATGGAGAGCCGCATGTATGCCACCCCCACAGAGGTGCGGGACTATCTGGAGTCTGACCCCATCAAACCGTATCTCAACTGCGAATACATGCACAACATGGGCAACTCCCTGGGCGGCATGGAAAGCTATGTAAAGCTCGGTGAGGAATTTCCCCTGTACCAGGGCGGCTTCATCTGGGACTTCATGGACCAGGCCCTCTGGCACAAAAACGCACAGGGCAAACAGGTCCTCGGCTACGGCGGCGACTTTGACGACCGCAACAGCGACTACAGCTTCTCCGCCAACGGCCTTCTCACGGCGGATGGCATCGAAAAGCCGTGCATGCAGGAGGTTCGCTACTGGTATTCCACTCCTGATCAGCGCACAGAGTTGGACCGTGTCCGTCTGGATGCCGTTCGCTCCACAAAACCGCTGGACATTCCGCCCAAGGCGGGAGCACTCCGCTTTGTGGACGGAGACGGTTCCTGGGGCTTGCGGGGAAAAGACTTTGAGGTGCTTTTCTCCAAGCTGTCTGACGGCCCAATCTCAATTGTTTCCGACGGTGCGGAATGGCTATGGCGTGCTCCGCGTCCTGCCTTCTGGCGCGCTCCTACAGAAAACGATATGGGCTGCGGCTTCCCGCAGCGGGCAGCTGTCTGGAGCGCTGTGGATTCCTGGCTGAAATGCGTGTCCCGTACCGTTCGGGAAAACAATGCCGCGCGCTTCACGGTCGAATACCGCTACAGTGCAGATGCCATGCTCGATCTCGACGTGAGCGTCACCTACACGCTCCTGGCCACGGGTGAACTGAAGGTAGCTTGCCATTACTCCGGTCGGGCAGGCCGCCCCGAGCTTCCGCTCTTTGGCCTGCGCTTCTCCACCCCGCACCCTATTGACCGCACGATATGGACTGGCCTCTCCGGAGAGACCTACCCCGACCGCTATAAGGGAGCTGTGTTCGGAACCTTCGAAGAAGCCCCGCACCTGCCTCCTTACCTTGTACCGCAGGAATGCGGCAATCACACCTGCACCCACAGCACCGAGTTCCATATGGGTGGGGCAACACTGGCCATGGAAAAAGTGGAGCAGAATTATCATTTTTCGGCTTTGCCCTACACCCCGCACCAACTGGAAGAAGCCTTCCATGTGGACGAGCTTCCGAAACCCTGCCGCACGGTTATTACGGTATGCGGCGCAATGCGCGGTGTTGGCGGCATTGACACCTGGATGACCGACGTGGAAAAGAAATACCATGTGAAGTCAGACCGGGATATCGATTTCTCGTTCATGCTTCATCTGTAATCGAAAAATGAACTTCCCTTCACGATGTGGCGGGAAGTTCTTTCCATACATGATAAAAACTCCTGTACCCTCGGCAAAGAGGATACAGGAGTCGCTTTTTATGAACCGGTTTCTACGGGTGCCCATTTCGCGTAAAGCGTCATGGTCTCGCCCACCTGACT
>JAZRWD010000219.1:0-2706 GCA_045599525.1 Candidatus Limivicinus sp.
ATGCTGAAGCAGACCTTCGCCGGCCAGTACGTGGCCAACTACCACCAGATTATGGCAGGCGCGGTCCTGGCTATTATGCCGCTGGTCATTCTGTTTATTGTCTTCCAGAAATATATGATGACCGGCTACTCCAAGGCCGCAATGAAATAAACCCTTAATGACCAATATGGCAGTCGCCCCAGGCAGCAGCCCGGCGGCTGCCGTATTGGTTTTCCGCCGCAAAGCGGCTTCGTTCCTCGCACCCAACGGCAAAACGTGTCGGGCGCGGGGACGGCTTGGACGGCTTCCTGCTAAGCTGCAGCGGAACCTGAACGAAGAAAAAGGAGACAGACATGGAATTTATTCGAAAGGGAGCGCCCCAGTATAAAGCGAACCTGCACAGCCACACGAATCTATCCGACGGTCAGCTGACCGTGGAGGAGATGGTCACGGCATACCGCAAGCAGGGCTACAGCGTTCTGGCCATCACGGATCACGAGGCTCCTTATGACCACAGTGAGTTTACCACGGAGGATTTCCTGATGCTCAACGGCTGGGAGGCCTACCTCCGCCGCACCCCGGACTGCCGGGTGGATGACTTCGGGCCGGAGATCCACCTGAACCTGCTGGCAAAGGAGCCCCACAACACTACCTATGTGGCCTATGACCCCAATTTCTGCAAGTATATGCCACATGAGCTGGCAGAGGCACTGCCGCATGTGGGTGACGAGCTTGGACCCCGGCGCTACGACCCCGCCTACATTCAGCGGTTTATTGCGTGCGCAAAAGAGGCCGGCTTCCTTGTGACCTACAACCATCCGGTCTGGTCCATGGAGGAACCGGAGAGCATCCTGAATTATGACGGCTTTTTCTCACTGGAGATCTTTAACACGGGCTCCCAGCTGATCAGCGGGCAGGAACATAATCTGCCCCTGTATGAACGGCTTCTCCGCCACGGCAAGTTCCCCTTTGTTCACGGTGCGGACGACAACCACAACAAAAAGCCATTCGGTGACCTGCTGTGTGATTCCTTCGGCGCGTGGACGATGATCCTGGCCGAGGAGCTGAGCTATCCTGCGGTAATCGAGGCGCTGGAGCAGGGGCGGTTCTACGCCTCCACAGGCCCTGCGATTACGGAGCTCCGTATAGAAGGTAGCCATGTCCATCTGGAATGCAGCCCCGCGCAGCGTGTGGTGATGAACATGAGTCCCAAACGCTGCCTGAACGTTTATAACCCCGACGGTAGCCCCATCACATCGGCAGATTTTGACATTCCCAACTTTACGCCTTACGTATATTTTGACGTGATGGATGCCAGGGGGCATGAGGCCGTGACCCACGCCTTTACCCGTGAGCAGCTGGGCCTGTAATTGTCTGACGAAGAGGAAAAAGAAATGAAGAAAAAACTATTGGCGCTGCTTTTGGCGGCGGTGGTTCTGGTTCCGGTCATTTGCTGGCAGCTTTCCTCTGAGGGATTCCGACGGTGGCGTGCATCTGCCGATGCGGCAGGCACGGGGCAGGCGACTACAGCGGCAGACCCTGCAGGTGTAGAGCGGGAAGCTTCTGGCGTCCAGAGCGGGGAAAACGACGCCTTGCACTTCACGCAGGAAATCACCGTGAAGAAAGAGAAATACCTCAAGCGGTCCGCGTATGATGCCTTCCTGGCTCGGGCGGAAAAGGCCTTCCTGATTCCTGGCCTGAACCAGGCCGTCATCCCTCAGGGTATGGATTACAGCGAGACTACCGGCCTACTGTACATTTCCGGCTATTATAAGCTGAGTGATGTCCCCAGCGTGCTCTTTGCTCTGGACCCGAAGGACGGATCTCTCCAGGCGGATTACCGCCTCTGGCGTGCGGACGGAAGCCCGTTTGTCAGTCATGTGGGCGGTGTTGCGGTTTCCGACGACACACTGTTTGTTTCGGCGACTCTGGATAACGACGGCAGCTATTCCATTGCTGCCATCCCGCTGGTACAGCTCACAGAGCCTGGCGGCCACGATATTATTGTGGATCATTTTGTGCGTGTGCCGGTTTCACCCTCGTTCCTGAACTGCTCGCAGGGCATGCTGTGGGTCGGCAACTTCTATCACCCTTCGGCAGGCTATGATCTTTCGGCAGAGCTCAGCCCGGAGCTGAAACCTATGGCAACGGAAGATGGGGCCTCCGGTTGCTTTATCTTCGGCTATGGAGACTGTGGCGCTGCGCTGCGGGATGCGGCAGGGGAGGACCTGCCCGCACCCGACTGTGTGTTTATCGCCCCGGACCGTATTCAGGGTATGACGATGACGGAGGACGGGACCGTCCTCCTCAGCCAGTCCTACGGCCGCAAGAATGACTCGACGGTATATCTCTGCACGCCCGACCTTGCGCAGCCGGACACCGCTGTGTCGCTCAACGGAACTGCGGTTGATGCCTGGATCCTGGACAGCCTCGTCACACATAGCGAACTGGTGGCGATGCCGATGACCGAAGCTCTGTGTATTGGCCCGGAAGGTGAGGTCCTTGTCCTCTTTGAGTCAGGTGCCATGGCCTACTCCGATGGCACGAACCGCACAGACCACATCTGGCGCTTTCACTGAGCTGCTACATGGTCTGCCGTGAACATGCGGAGCTTTTCGCTGTCCACGGCATGCAGACGATTCTTTTCCGGATCAAACGCCCTTCATGCCATTTGCTGCGGCCTGGAGGGCGTTGTGCTGCTTCCGTGGTCTGCGGCCACCAGACGCA
>JAZRWD010000220.1:0-2211 GCA_045599525.1 Candidatus Limivicinus sp.
GGCAAGGATCCGCGCTGTCCAAAGACTGTCATTCAGGTCGCAGCCCATTTCCTCCAGCGCGGTGGACATTGAGCCGTCAATGACCATAATGCCCGTCGCTTTTAATGTATCTTCCAGTGGTACACGGTTCATAGCAAACGATCTCCTGTTCCATTTGAATTCTGCTTTAGCGCTCATTCAGGGTGGCAGGATCGAAGTCCGGCGCTATCTCCGTCACGAATACTGCAGCATCGGGACAGTATCATATTTTCCCTTCTCTGTCAAGTTATGGATATTTGCATTTTCTGCCCGTTCATTTCGCGTTCTTGCCTGCGGCTTGTGGTCAGACTTTCTGACCTTGTGAGAATGACGTTGTTCTTTGGATCCTCGTCCACGAAAGGGCGGATATCCTCCGCATTGCCCCAGCGGGCAGTGCCGTATTCCTCACCGTGCCTGTATTTCTTGGCATTTCTGCCCTTGATCCAGACCGCCGGGCGAAGTGCTGCGCCGCTCTGCCGGATGACCGCAGCCCGAGAGGAAGCCACCGCAGGAAAGCCGCTGCACAGCTTCCGGGGTTAGAAGCTCCCGTGATTGGTGTGGGATATGAGCGATGATGAGGCTGTGATTTTGATAGTGGACAGTATTATCCAGCGGGAATACATAGCACCCGGCTATCCCACAAATCAAAGACAAACCTTTTTCGGAATCATAAGGAATGAATGATCGGCGGGAAGCGGATCTGCAAGTAAACAGTGAAGAACCACCCTCAGGAGGTAAACTCCTGCGGGTGGTTCTTCGTGATTATCTCTCCGCGTAAGCAATGCGGGAGGCTTTGTAAAGCTCACGGGCGAAAGCGTTGGTCATTCTGCGGACTGCGCTGTAATTGATCGTTGCCGTTTTCTTCGGGTCAGAGCAGATCTTCTGAACGAATGCGTCTGCCTCGGCAATCTGCGTTGCCTCGTCGGCGTCCTCTGCACTGCTCATCTGGGGGATCACGCCGACGACAAGCTGGTCGCCGTACTCTTCAAAGATTTTCTCGGTGTCGTTCATCGGCTGCGGATTCCAGTTGTCCCAGCCGGCCTTGATGATGTTCGGAACCTGCTTGTAGATCTGACCGCAGGAGTGAAGCTCCGCGTATTTTCCCTTGGCGTGGATATGATCGGTCACCTTCCTCATGGCCGGAACGATCACCTTTTCTACAAGTGCCGGGCTGAAGAAGGTCTCTTTCTGGCTGCCCCAGTCATCGTGGACGCAGAAGCCGTCAACCTGCGGCATATACTCGCACACAAGGTCGATCACCTTGATGTACAGATCAGAGAGCTTGTCAAACAGCTTGATCACGTCTTCCTGATAATCTTCGTCGGCCATGGCCATGATCGCGCCCTCAAACTCCATGAAGGAGATCAGCCGCTCAAACCAGCCGTTCAGGATCATGAACATAACGTACTTGTCGGTGTTCAGATACTCCTGATTCAGCTCTGCGGTGCCCTTCCAATCCCACTCTTCCGGATTCGGCCATACGATCTTATCGTACCACTCATCAGCGTACTCAAGGAACGGCTTGCCCGGACGAACCATGGAGCCGTTGGCAACCGGGATATATTCCCATTCAATGCCGAAGATGTCCTTACCGCCGCCGTCAGCGGGGTTAAAGGGCCGAGCCTCAAAGACAAACGCGCGGGCAATGTTGTCCGGGTAGCACAGCGGAGTGAAGATCGTTGTCTCCGCGCCGGTGGTCACCCAGATCGGCTTGTGGTCAAGCATTGCCTTGTGAGCCTCTTTCGGCGTCACAGGGTAGTTATAGATCGGAATCGTGCCGAACATGCTGACATCGTTGTTCTGCACGTCAAGTTCTTTCTCATCAAATTTTGGATTTGCCATTGTTTTGTTTTTCCTCCCTCATGTTGTGCCGTGATTCCGCTGCGCGTTATAAATCACGGTATTCCCTTTCTCACCCATAGCATAACAGCTGCAAGCTCATTTTGCAAGAAACAGAGTTTTCATGCCTATTTATACTAAAAACTATCTCTCTTTTAATGTCACCCAAACAGTGTCTCCGAAGCTCTTACCGATTTGTTTTCGGTTTGCCTTCGTCACACCGATGATATGGCAAGGAGTACCCATCTTTACTACCTGCCCGCGATAAGGAACACCATCGAAGGTTGCATTTACCGGCAGCCGCCCCTTGCCAAACAACTCCCGAATATCGTAGGGTACCTCCACATAGGCAGC
>JAZRWD010000221.1:0-8415 GCA_045599525.1 Candidatus Limivicinus sp.
GATGACAGACAGGAAATCACGATCGGGATTCATCTCAAAACGGAGTGCAGGGGAGCCGTTGGCTTCCAGCGCTTTTTTTGCATTCGGGAATCCGGTATTCCGGCCTTCAATAAGCTTCAGCTCTTTTAAAAAGTCACCGATTCGGCGGTTGCGGTAGATTCGGGCACGGATATCAAAATGCGCAATGGCCTCATCGGTAATGCTTCGATCAAACCCGGGGAAGCTGGTGATTTCCATCTCTTCCGGCGTGATGCGAACGGTGATCGGTTCGTTGACCTGATAGGACCGGTGATACACGGCATTGGCGAGGATCTCTTCGATAGCGGCATACGGATAGTTGCTGATACGGATCGCTTCAGCCTTATCCGGCGTTTTGATGGTGGCCTCTTTGAGGGCATAGTTCCGAAGAAAGGCAAGTGCGTCTTTAAGCTGACGCTGGATCGGACCGGTGAACGTCTTCTCTACCATGTTCGTTCCGGTGGGATCCGGGATATCGACAACCTCTATCCTTGCATAACGGAAGTAGCGCTCCGGACGCTCCGAAAACATCAGAATTCCTACATTCAGAGGCTTCAGATTTTCCGGGGGACCATCTACCAGCTGCAGATCTTTCGCGAGCTGGAGAGTATCCATAGAAAGAGAATAGGGATAGAGATTGCTGCCGATCTCTTTTAAGTGGGCGCGCATGAGGCCAAGGTCAAGATCACCGATGTCAGCAGCCAGGTTAGGACGGTCATCAAACGGAATACTGGAAGACGCATAGAATAATTGCTTTTCTTCTTCATTGGATGCAATGACAGAATTTGCAAATTTACGGATATAGTAGTATTTACTGCTTTGCTTAACGGTGACATCTTTCGGCGCCTTGTAAGGGCGACCGTATCCGCCGGATACCCAGACAACGATGACATAGACATCGCCGTATAGAATCGGCTCGACCACCGGTTCATAGAGTGGTTCAATGAAATGACAGTATTCGCGAAGCTTCTTTAAGATGCTGTCAATGCGTGCCTGTTCAATTCCCCTGATGGGGAAAAGCGGTGAACCGTTCTCTTCCTCTACTCCGATGATGATATATCCTCCGCCCATGTTGTCAATGTCATTGGCAAAGGCACAGATGGAACGGATGATGGGTGCGGGGTTAAAATCCGATTTATATTCAATTCGGGTTGATTCAACAATTCGGTGGTTGATCAGGTCGTCAATATTTACCGGAATGGCCATAACAGGAATCCCTCCTTTGCGGATAGTATAGCATGTGGATGAACCAATATCAAGCGACTCGATGAAAAACGTCTAGTCACTCGACAAAGCCGATATCGAGTTTGTCGAGCCGAAATGCTTCTGCAGTTGCGTAATTGATTTTTCTCGGGAAAATGATATGATAGGACAAAGAAACGATATTTACGCTGCCGTATAACGATATGGCCGACAGCGTTGCCCGTCGGTGTAAGCCGATGAACGGGATATGGAAGAGACAAAGACAGAGGAGCAAAACGATGGTAGAACATAAATTTTCATGGAAAAATGATGGCCGCACGAAGGTAATGATCGGCTGCGGCACCCGCCCGGAGATCATCCGCCTGGCAGCGGTGATCAAGCGCTGCAGGGAATACTTTGACTGCTGCGTGGTGTATTATAACCAGAACTGGGACCGCAACCTGTCCACCGTGTTCTGGGAGGATTTTGAACTGACGAATACCTTTGGCGAATATGGCCCGGATATTCTGGTGCCCGTTGTGGGCGAGAACCTGGGCGTGACCTGTGGAAACATTCTTGGCCGGAGCTATGAGCTGCTGGCCGAGCTGCAGCCCGATGCCTATCTGGTGCTGGGCGACACCAACAGCTGCCTGTCCGCTATTTCGGCCAAGCGCCTGCATATCCCGCTGTTTCACATGGAGGCGGGCAACCGCTGCAAGGACGAGTGCCTGCCGGAGGAGACGAACCGCCGCATCGTGGACGTGATCTCGGATGTGAACCTGTGCTATTCCGAGTTTGCCCGCAAGTATCTGGCCGACACCGGTCTGCCGAAGGAGCGGACCTATATGACCGGGTCACCGATGGCAGAGGTGCTGCGCGGCAACCTGGAAAAGATCCAGGCCAGCGATGTTCTGCAGCGGCTTGGCCTGGAAAAAGATAAGTATATCCTGCTCTCGGCCCACCGGGAAGAAAACATCGATACCGAAAAGAATTTCCTTTCTCTCTTCACGGCTATCAATGCACTGGCCGAGAAGTACGATATGCCGATTCTGTATTCCTGCCATCCGAGAAGCAAAAACCGGCTGGAAAAGAGCGGCTTCCGACTGGATCCGCGCGTGCGCGTGAACGAGCCGCTGGGCTTTAATGACTATAACTGCCTGCAGATGAATGCGCTGGCTATCGTGTCCGACTCCGGGACACTGCCGGAGGAGTCCTCGTTCTATCTGAGCATCGGGCATCCAATCGCCGCGGTGTGCATCCGCACCTCGACCGAACGCCCCGAGGCTCTGGAGGCCGGCGACTTTATCCTGGCGGGCATCACCACAAAAGAGCTGCTCAATGCCACGGACATGGCCATCCGTATGAAGCAGGAAGGCGTGCTGGGCAAGCCTTGCCCGGATTATGTGGATGAGACCGTTTCCATGAAGGTGGTAAGGATCATTCAGGGATACGTGAACGTAGTCAATAAAATGGTGTGGCGAAAGGACGCCCGATAAGACAATATTGCCTGTTAACGAAAATGAGACCGGCCTGCGCCGGTCTCATGAATTTTGCTTGCGCAGGCCATGAATATGTGGTAAAATATACCGATTAAAAGGCAAAATGGACTGTTTTTCGCGCAGGTTGTGCAACAGGAATAAATCGAAACAGACGGAGCGGTATTATGTGGGAAGATTATGAAAAGAAACACCGGGTACAGCAGGTCCTGCTGCTGCTGGTGTGTGTGATTTTGGCCGGTGCACTGGGCGCGGGCATGCTCTATGTCCGGCGACAGGCGGCGGAAGAGGTCGCGACGAATGTGGCGGCCTTTCAGGAAAACAGTGCGGCACAGAACGCCGCGCGGGAAGAGCTGCTGGCCCAGGTCGAGGCCGATTACCAAAAGGACCTGGACACCGTTGCGCAGTATCTGCCCGGCATTGTCTGCTGGGGTGACAGCATCACCAAGGGCTCGGTGGGCGGCATTTCCTACGCCTCCACACTGCAGGACCGCATCAACGAGACGCTGGTGAACCGCTATAACTTCAAGGCCAGCCTGGATTACGCCAACAGCGTGACCCGCGTGGACTGGACGAATTATACCATCAAGATTCCCGTGGTGAACATGGGTGCGGGCGACGAGAGCACGGGCACCATCCTGGGCCGCAGCGGTGCAGCCCCCTATGTGCTGAGCCGTGAGTTAGAGATTCCCGCAGACAGCACCCCGGTGCAGGTGGAGTTCACGGCACCCAATGGAACAGCTGTGCGCCCGCTGACGGCAGGGGACGGCGGTATCAACGAGGTGAGCATCGGCGGGGTGAAGGGTACACTGACATTGAGCACGGAGCTGTTCAGTCAGGGTGTGTATGAATACCGCTTTACCCGCAGCGAGGCCGGTAGTGCGGTGACCGTGCCGAAGGGCACAGAGATCGTGACCGGCTGCGCGGACCTGTACAAGGATTATGTGGCGGTGATCTTCATTGGTACCTACGGCGGGTTTGAAAGTAAGGAAGAGCTGATTAGCCAGATCCGCAAAATGGTGGAGCGCCAGAACACGGACCGCTACCTGGTGATCGGGCCGTATTATTACACGGACAGTGCGTCCGAGTATTTCCCCCACGGGGGCGAGACCTACCAGTTTGAAAAGTATGAAAACGCAATGCAGCAGGCCTTCGGCGACCATTTTGTGAACATCCGCAAGTACCTCATCAGTGATGCGGCAGCGGATGCCAAAATCACCCTGACGGCTGCGGACAAGACGCAGATCAAGGACGGTCGCGTGCCGGACAGCCTGCGTGCCTCGACCAACTCCATTGAGCTGAGCGCAAAGGCCTACAGCCTGATTGGCGATGTGCTGTATGAGCGGATGGAGGCACTGGGCTACTTTGACGAGGTGGCGGAGGAGCTGCACATTGACCTCAACGCGCCGGTGAGCGGCAAGTAAGGAGAGACAAAGATGAGCGAAAAGACTAATAATCTCCGGCCGCTGCGGCAGCCGAAACGTGGGAAGGAGATCGACCTGCTGAAGCTGGCGGCGGCCCTCTGGCACAACGCGCTGCTGGTGGTGCTCTGCGCACTGTTGGGCGGCGTGCTGAGCCTGGCCTATGCCTTCTTTATGATCACACCGACCTACCGGGCCACAACGACCCTATATGTGAATACGAAGAATATCTCGCTGGGCACGACCAGCATCTCCTATGCCGACCTGAACACGGCGACCCGCATGGTCGACATTTACGCGACGATTCTGAAGTCCCGCGAGACACTGCAGGAGGTAGCGGAGGAGGCCGGCGTGCCGTACAATTACGGCAAACTGGCCGGACAGATCCGGGCCTCGGCAGGTGATGCCGACGGCATTTTGATCGTAAATGTAGTTTCCGCCAACCCGACGGAGACCGAGCTGTTGGCCAACACGGTGGCCTCCGTGCTGCCGCGGCGAATTGCGGACATTGTGGAGGGCACCAGCGTAAAGGTGATTGAGTACGCGGTGGTGCCGACCGGGCGGAGCTCCCCGAGCTATGCCAACAACACGATGAAGGGTATTCTCATGGGCGGCATGCTGGCCGCTGCATTGATCGTGGGCGTGGCACTGCTGCGGGATATGCAGGACAACAACATCCACGGCGCGGATGAGCTGCGCGAATTGTACCCGGACCTGCCGGTGCTGGGCACGGTGATTGATATGCGCGGCACGGGTTCCGGCAAGGGGTATTACGCGGCGTATTATGGGGAAAAGACCGAGAACGCGAAAAAGAACGTAGGATAGGTTGCGGGAGAGTCCCGGACCGTACAGGATTAACGTGAATGTATGCGGGAGGGGTAATAGGCCCAGACCGTACCGGTATAACAAGAATGTTTGCGGGAGGGGCAAGCCCCTCCCCTACGCGTTTTTGGGGGGATTGGAAAATGAAACGAAAGGGTCTAATTCTAGGTGGCATTGCGGTTCTGGTTGTGTTGATGGCCGGTTTGGGCTTTGCCGCGTGGCAGCGGATGCAGGGCGACGTGGTGGAAGGGGCAGGGAGCTCGGACCATGCACAGCGGCCGAGCGAGGTGCTGAGCTATGCCGGGGCGGAATACCCCCTGAAGAAGGACATTGACACGCTGCTGGTGGCCGGCACGGACAACTATGACAACGGGTCGAAGGAAGCGTTCAACAACTATGCGCAGACGGACTTTTTGGTGGTGCTGGTATTTGACAACGAGGCCAAGACCGTGTCGGCCATTCAGCTGAACCGCGACACGATGTGCGAGGTCTACCGGCTGGACGTGCTGGGCAAGGTATACGGCACGCGGCGGGAGCACCTGGCCCTGGCCCACACCTATGGTTCCGGCTACGCGGACAGCTGCGAGAACGTGCGCCGGACGGTGCAGACTCTGCTGTTTGAGGCCCCGGTGGACCACTATATGGTGTTCACGATGGAGGCCGTGCCGATTATCAACGATGCGGTGGGCGGCGTGCAGGTGACGCTGGAGGACGACCTGACGGCCTTGAAGCCGGGCTATACCAAGGGCTCGACCCAGACCCTGTGGGGCAAGGACGCCCTGGACTTTGTGCGCGTGCGCATGGCGGTGGGCGACAGCAACAATGAGGCCCGCCTGGGCCGCCACCGGGCGTATATGGAGGGATTCCTTCACGCGGCAAACGCGGCTGCGGCAAAGAACAGCGCCCTGGGCCTGGAAATCTACAACGCCTGCGGCGACGAGGTGCTGACAGTTTTGGACGCCAACCAGATCAGCGATGTGAGCAAAAAGCTGCAGGAATACACCTTTACGGGGATACGCTACCCCGATGGCACGGACGCAAAAGGCGAGCGCTTTAACGAGTTCACGGTGGATGAGGCTTCGCTGTGGGCCATCGTGAAGGAAGCCTTCTGCCGCTGAAGCAGAAGAAATGGCCACGGACGAGGTGGCAGAAAATAGGGGAAAATAGTTTCATTTTGCTTGCAATGAAAAGCAGAGTGTGATATATTTCTCTTTAATTAGGAAAGTGTTGCTATACGCAGGGCGCGGGAGAAAAACGCGGCGCTGCGGAGGAAAGGGGGCTATGGTTCATGCCCAAGATCAGCGCACAGGACCGGCAGAAGGCCACACTGTGCGAGAACCTGAGTTTTGCGGGGAAAGAGTCGTTCAAGCGTCTGCGCACGAACATTCTGTTCTCCTTCCCGGCCGGTGAGGCCGCAGGGTGCAAGGTCATCGGCGTGACGAGCGCGCACGTGTCCGACGGCAAGAGCACAACGGCCATCAACCTGGCCTACAGCCTGGCGGAGCTGGGCAAGCGGGTGCTGCTGGTCGACGCAGACATGCGCCGCCCGTCGGTGCACACCAAGCTGGCCCTGCAGCAGGTGCCGGGCCTTTCGAACCTGCTGGTGCAGGAAAACAACGTGGCCAACCTTCTGCAGAGATACAGCTCGTCAAAGGACAGCACGGTGATGGATGTGATTGCCGCAGGCGAGATCCCGCCCAACCCGGCAGAGCTGCTGAGTGCAGAGCGGATGGGCACACTGGTGGCCAGCCTGCGCGAGCGGTATGATTTTGTCGTGGTCGATATGCCGCCGGTCGGCGCGGTGACGGATGCACAGACGGTCTCCCGCCTGACGGACGGGATGATGATCGTCGTGCGCGAGGACAACTGCCCGAAGGACGCACTGGCCGAATGCATTGAGCAGCTGCGCTTTGCCGGGGCAAAGATCCTGGGCTTTGTGCTGAACGGCTCGCATGAGCTGTCTAAGGGCTACGGCGGAAAGTACGGCAAGTACGGTTACGGTAAATACGGATATTCCCATTATGGATATTATAAATAATAAGTAATACGAAAGAACAGGAGAAATGACAATGAAAAACATGTTTCGTACTCTTGGCCTGATGGGCCTGGTCCTGGCACTGCTGGTGTCCGTGAGTGCAGTGGCTTTTGCCGCCGCAACGGACGACTCCCTGCCGGAAGTTCTGGAAGGTGACGCACAGCTGGTTTCCATCTACAACCAGGATGCACTCACCGATGCACAGAAGGCTGACATGGCCGCTGCCCGCAAGGCTCTGGCCGGCAACACCCAGAAGGGTTCCGTCAACCGCTATATGTTCACCATCCTCAAGGGTGAGGACGACAGCATGACCATCGCTCTGCCGGAGAACGTCAAGCCGACCGACCCGATGAACGCCATGGTTTATGAAAACGGCAGCTGGACCACGCTGGAGGTCAAGCCCGCAGAGAGCGGCGAGAACGCCGTGACCATCAGCCCCATCGTCTCCGGCCCGATGTATGTGAGCGTCGGCTTCCTGGGCGATGACGGCGTGCAGATGGTAAAGGAAACCACCGATGTTGTCGTGGAGAGCGTGCACCGCGAGAAGATCGCCTTTAAGTTTGTCGGCAACGGCAATGGCATTATCATCACCGAGTATCCGGACCGCTTCACCCTGGGCGATGCTGAGCGCACCCGCTTCGAGGACGCTTATGCTGCTCTGGAAGACGCTACCCCGGCCGGCATGAACCCGCACTACTTCGTGAACCTGAGCAAGGGCGGCTCCAACACCGACACCCCGTTTGAACTGACGGTTGACCTGTCCGAGGACGGTCTGAACGCCGACAGCGCAATCGAGATCCAGGTCTACCAGTTTGGCGAATGGGCCAACCAGGTCTGCATCAACAACGGTGACGGCACCGTGAGCTGCACCATTTCCGAGTGGGGCCCCATCGCTATTTATATGGCATAACATTAAGGGACGAAATCCCCTCAGTCAGCCCGGTGGGCTGACAGCCCCCCTTGGACCTCAAGGGGGGCCTCATTATAAAGTAGGAAAAGGACGGTCGAAGGGCCGTCCTTTTTTTTGTCGGCGGCGGGTGTGTTTGTTAAAAAACTTCTTTACAGGATTCTGCCGATTACCTATAATAAAGGGTGGACCATCCCAGTATTAAACCTATTCTACAAGGAGGAAAACACAATGAAAAAGGTCCTTTCGGTAGCACTGCTGCTTTGCATGCTGCTGACCCTCGCCCCTGTGGCAGCCTTTGCCGACGGCTACATGCCCGGCACCTATGAGGCATCCGCACAGGGCTTTGGCGGTGCCGTAACCGTCACCGCAACTCTCGACAACGAGAAGATCACCGAGGTCTCGGTTGTCGGCGCAGGCGAGACCCCGGGCATCGGTGGAGCCGCTGTCGAGGTCTTCAACACCTCTCTGGTCGGCCTCGGCTCGGTTGACGAGCTGGACGGCTACACCGGCGCATCCTTCACCACAGGCGCA
>JAZRWD010000222.1:0-6542 GCA_045599525.1 Candidatus Limivicinus sp.
GCAGAGGAAGATATGATCGACCAGGCTCTGCAGGGCATGAACATTGCCGTTCTGACCGACGCAGGCCGTCTTTCCAGCTACGTTCCCGACATGGGCATCATGAACATGGCTTACTTCGTCAACAACTATGACGACGGCTGCACCGTTATGGCTACCGATACCTTCGCCGGCTGGGATGAAGCTCTGGCAGTTGAAGGTCTCCGCGGCCTGTGCTACAACTACTATGACGGCGCACGTTCCTTCGTTGGCCACGCTCCCTACACCACCCCGGCTGACCTGAACGGTGTTGTTATCCGTACTCCGGGCGCAGCTCCCTACTCCCGTTCCATCGAGGCTCTCGGTGCAACCGCTTACAACATCGGCTGGTCCGAAGTTTACAACGGCATCCAGACCAAGGCAATCGACGGCTGCGAAGTTCAGTTCACCTCTCTCGTTTCCAGCAAGATCTATGAAGTCTGCGAATATGTCAGCAAGACCGAGCACATCAACCTCTTCAACATGGTCGTTTGCGGCGAGACCTGGTTCCAGTCCCTGCCCGAAGAGTATCAGGAAATCGTGAAGAACGACTTCTTTGAAGCTGCATACGCTTCCGCTAAGGAAGTCGAAGCTGCTCAGGCCGACCTGGAGCAGACCGCTATCGACAACGGCATGGAGATCGTCGAAGTTGACCGCGCTGCATTTGAAGAAGCAGCAAAGACCGCTTACGAAGAACTCGGCTGGACCGAGCTCCGCGCACAGCTCTACGCTGAGGCAGGCCTCGCACAGTAATGGCTTTCCGGCAGTGCCGCGTCCTGTGGTCGCCGCGGTGTGCCGATAACGCTTGAATGAACAGGGGATATCTCACGGAAGGGGATATCCCCCTTTTATACTGAATCATTGTAAATAGTTGTAAATAGAGTTAAAGAGAAGAATATGAAAAAGATTTACAAAGGCTTTTGCAAATTTGAAGAGTGGTTTGCCATGTTTCTGCTGGGAGGCCTGGCCGTGCTGGTGTTCATTTCTGCACTGATGCGTACGTTCAAGCACCCCCTGAACTGGGCACAGGACGTGGCTTTGGTCGCCTTCGCCTGGCTGATCTTCTTCGGCAGTGATATTGCTGTGCGCGGCTCCGGCCTGATCGGCATAGATATGCTGGTAAAGCATTTCCCCAAAAAGCTGCAGAAGGGCATCGACATCCTGTTCAAGATAATGATCCTCATCTTCCTGGGAATCCTGGTCTATTACGGCTTCAAAATGACGACCACCGGTTGGAAGCGGCAGATCACTGCGCTGTCCATCAGCTATGGCTGGGTCACCATGGCCGTACCGGTCGGCTCGTTCTTTATGAGCGTTTCCACATTGCTGAAACTGATCGAGCGGATCAAAACACCCGCTGATCAGGAGATCGTGAAAGAAGAAGGGAGGGAGATCGCCTGATGTATGCTGCAATTGTTGTGTTCCTGGTGCTGCTGTTCCTGGGTATGCCCGTTGCCTTCTCCATCGGCATCAGCGGCCTGTCCTTCTTCCTGATTCGCGGTCTGCCGCTGACCGTCCTGGCACAGAAATCCATTTCCACCTCGCAGAGCTTTACGATGCTGGCTATCCCTCTGTTTATCCTGGCCGGTAACCTGATGAACTCCTGCGGCATTACCAAGCGCCTGACACGCTTCTGCAATGCCTGCACCGGCCACATGTGGGGCAACATGGGCCAGGTCTCCTGCCTGCTGAGCACCTTGATGGGCGGCGTTTCCGGCTCTGCCGCGGCAGATGCGGCAATGGAATGCCGTATCCTCGGACCGGAGATGCTGCGCCTGGGCTATGACCGTGGCTGGGCAGCGGCAATCAACGGCCTGTCCGGTCTGATCGTGGCAACGATTCCGCCCAGCATGGGCTTGATCATCTACGGTACAGTTGGTGAAGTGTCTATCGGCCGTCTGTTTATGGCAGGCTGGGTCCCCGGAGTGCTGATGTGCGTGCTGCTGATGCTGGCCACCTCCTGGAGTGCCCACCACTTCGGCTACAAGCCGGAGAAGGACAGACCCTCCCCGATGAAGGAGATTGTTTCCGCCTTTTTCGACAGTATCTGGGCAATGCTTTTCCCGGTAATGCTGATCGTACTCATCCGCTTCGGCATCATGAGCCCGACCGAGTCCGGCTCCTTTGCCTGCGCCTATGCCATTATCGTTGGCGCCCTCATTTATCGTGACCTCCACCTGAAAGACCTGCTCCAGACGCTGCGGGACAGCGTAAAGGACGTTACGGTCATCACGATCATCCTGGCCTTCTCTGGGGTGTTCGGTTTCGGCGTTGTTTACGATGATATTACGATTTCCATTGCCAACTGGCTGACCGGTCTGACCAGTAACCCGCAGATTCTGCTGGTGCTGATCATCCTCTTCCTGATGGTTTGCGGTATGTTTATGGAAACAACCGTTATCGCGCTGATCCTGACCCCGATTCTTCTGCCTGTTGTCAAGAGCATCGGCGTAGACGAGGTCGTTTTCGGTATGATCATGATGACAACCGTTACCTTTGGTGTCATGACTCCTCCGGTCGGTGTTGCCCTGTACTCGGTGTCGGACATCATGGGCTGCCCGGTAGAGGATACCTTCCGCAAGGGCTGGCCCTTCTACCTGTGCATCGTGCTGGTCATTCTGTTTATGATCTTCTTCCCCCAGGCCATTCTCTGGCTGCCGAACCTCGTCTACGGCGCCTAAGCGGCGGAAATCCCGGCAGAATACTGCACACCACTTAAAGGCAATTTACGCGCAAAAACAGAACACGGCACACTCCGGACGGTTTGTTACCGAAAGGAGTGTGCCTTTTTTGCTTTCGCAGGGCAGAGGAAAATTCACAGCTTATTCATAGGGGGTTATAGCAAAAAGAAAATTCATCATGTATAATACTTCCATTCACCGGACGGTCGGCGGGGCTCTTCCCACACGGCAGTGTTCCGGCAGGAGAAGAAAACGTAAAACAAAAACAGGAGGATTCTGAAATGGTTTGCAAGAATTGCGGCAGAAGAATTCCGGAAAACAGCAAAACCTGCCCAGTGTGCGGCGAGACGGTTCGTCCACAGAAAAAGGCAGGGCTCAGCGGCGAAAACCGCATCAAGCTGATGATTGGCGGAGCAGGCCTGGTGCTCATGCTTCTGGTATGCCTTGTACTGGGGCTTGGCATCAGTAATGCGAGAACAAAAAGCCAGCTGAACGCCGCCCTGGCGGCAAACGCGGTATACAGTGCAAGCGCACAGACACAGGCAAGCAGCGGCACTGCAGCAACCCCAACCCCGATACCCACAGCCCCCGGAATCATCCAGTATACCCCGCAGGGCGGCACGCAGCCGGGAACACAGACGCAGACCGGTACCCAGGCACAGAGCGGACAGAGCTCATCGGTCGCTACACAGAACAGTTCCAACGCGGCTTATGAGACCAGAATCGCCCAGCTGGAAGCTACCATTTCCCAACAGCAGACGACCATTGCCAATCAGCAGTCCAAGATCAACGAGCAGAGCGGCACCATCAGTGGCCAGAACGCAAAGCTGAGCGGCCGCGACGAGACCATTTCTGTCCAGAAGAACACGATCAACGAGCAGCAGAACCAGATCTCCTCCCTGAACGCTACAATTAACCAGAGAAATAACACGATTAACGCCCAGAAAACGACCATTACTGAGCAGCAGAACACGATTACTTCCCTGAACGCGGCCCTCAGCTCCCGTGACAGCATCTCCTCCACGGAGAAGGACCAGACCATCGCTGCCCAGCAGAAGACGATCAACGAAAAGGATGCAACCATCGCCGGGCTGCAGCAGCAGCTGAATGAACGGGACGGCACGATTGCCGGCCTGCAGACACAGACTGCAGAAAAAGACACCACGATTGCATCCCAGAAGAGTGAGCTGGAAGAGAAGACCACCGCTCTTGCTGAGCTGCAGGAACAGAACACGGCCAATGCCGCCTCAATCGAGACCCTGCGGACGGAGAACGAGACACTGAACGGCACAATTGCCGGTCTGCGCTCCGAAAATGCGGAGAAGGACGGCAGAATTACCACTCTGCAGACTGAGAACGAAGCCAAGAATGAGACCATCTCCTCACTGGAGGCAGACAACGCAGCAAAGAACGAAGCCCTTTCCTCCCTGCAGGCAGAAGCCGGCTCCAAGGATGAGGCCATAAGCAACCTTCAGGCCGAAAGCAGCGCCAAGGACGGTACCATTGAGAGCCTGAATAGCCAGCTGGCAGACAGAGACAACACCATCCAGGGCCTGAATAATACCATTGCGGAAAAGGACAATACCATTAACGCACTGAACGAACAGCTTAATGCCCGCCCGGCAGGTGTGGACGAAAGCGTTCTGGCAGAAAAAGATGCACAGATCGCCTCTCTGAACGGCCAGGTGCAGGAGCAGAACGGCACGATCGAGAACCTGAATGGCCAGCTGGCAGACCGAGACAGCACCATCTGGGGCCTGAACAATGCCATTGCAGAAAAGGACAACACCATTAACGCACTGAATGAACAGCTCAATGCCCGCCCGGCAGGTGTGGACGAAAGTGTTCTGGCAGAAAAGGATGCCCAGATCGCCTCTCTGAACGGCCAGGTGCAGGAGCAGAACGGCACGATCGAGAACCTGAATGGTCAGCTTGCGGACCGAGACAGCACCATCTGGGGTCTGAACAATGCCATTGCAGAAAAGGACAACACCATTAACACACTGAATGAACAGCTCAATGCCCGCCCGGCAGGTGTGGACGAAAGCGTCCTGGCAGAAAAGGATGCCCAGATCGCCTCTCTGAACGGTCAGCTGGCAGACAGGGACAACACCATCTGGGACCTGAACAACGCAATTGCGGACAGAGATAACACGATCAACCAACTGAATGAGCAGCTGAACAACCAGGGCGGCGGTGTGACGGCACAGGTCCAGGCCGATCCGAGCACACAGAACTGCCTGAATGCCCTGACGGCAGCAGTAGCAGCCCGTACGGCAATGAGCAACAGCGGCGCTGACCTGCGTGCGATGGTCCAGTGCGAGCTGAACCTGGTGGGCAGATATTCCTACGAAGGTATCAGCAACGGCTACTTGCAGCAGCTGGTGCAGAGCTACATCAACGGACTGAACACCCAGATGAACGCGCTGGTCCAGAATGAGGACGGCGGCTTCAGCATCGGTGATTCCTACGCCTGGAACCTTGGCGCACAGATGCGTTACGAAGCACTGTCCGCAGTCCAGGGCTCCTATGGTCTGGACAGCAGCTGTGCAGGGAATGTATCCTTCTGGTCGGCAGCAGAATACTTTGCTGCACTGAGCCGCGGCGAGTGGCCCGGTTCTCCCTGGCCGGACGGCGGAGACCACCTGTATCAGTAAAACAATTCGGCCTCATGGAACTTTCCATGGGGCCGTTCTTTTGGGGTTCTTCTGCCGGTGGTTCCCGGACGGGCGACTGCGCGCAGATCATTCTGTTCGGGAATATCCTGTTTAACGCCTTTTCGGGCAGGCGGCGAGTGATAGGCAATAGCGAAGACGGGAACCAAGAAGGTTAAGATGAGAGCCGAAAAAGGCAAAAAAGAAGTAACCCCTGACTGCTTTCTTTTTTCTCAGCAATCAGGGGTTACTTCTCCGTATTCTTATTATCTAGCATCATGGTTACCTCGCTTTTCTTGAATTCACCGTTCGGTGTATTTTATTTTTGGGATACGACGATGGACACACACTGGATTCACACTGTCTTGAATAAGATCATCTTTGCCTTCGGCTGTCTTTGCAGCTCTGCAAGGTGTATTCCGAATCTTGCACATCTCTGGGCCGTTCCCTTTTGTTGATATAATAATACCACAGGCCGCAGTAGATTACAATAAACGGGATGAACAAAATTGACAAAATAAAGTTGGCTAAGCTGCTGAAAAGCAGAGACAAATGGATAAAATGACGAAACTGTGTTGACACACAGGGAAGACAGACGTATACTAAATCTGTTGGGGCTGCCGAAGGGCGGCCTCATTTTTCACGTATGGCTTTTTCGCCTCGGTGTGCTTGTTTTACCGAACAGCCCCGCTGCCTCAAGCGGGAGAGGAAAAACACGGTCACTACGCGGGCCGGCTTCAAGGCGTGGCCGTGGCCGGGGAAGAAAGGCCGGCGGGGACAATAACAAAAAACGGACCGCCGTCTGACGATCCGTTTACTTTGGAGGCGCCACCCAGATTTGAACTGGGGAGTCGCGGATTTGCAGTCCGCTGCCTTACCACTTGGCTATGGCGCCATATAAATTTAGCGGACTAAGAAGTCCGCTAAATATTTTTGGAGCGGCCTACGAGGCTCGAACTCGCTACCTCCACCTTGGCAAGGTGGCGCTCTACCGGATGAGCTAAGGCCGCATGTAATCCCGCTTCGAAACGGGATGGTGCCTCCGGTCGGAATTGAACCAACGACACGCGGATTTTCAGTCCGCTGCTCTACCTACTGAGCTACAGAGGCGTGTTTGGTGGGAACAACTGGACTCGAACCAGTGACCCCCTGCTTGTAAGGCAGGTGCTCTAACCAGCTGAGCTATGCTCCC
>JAZRWD010000223.1:0-4719 GCA_045599525.1 Candidatus Limivicinus sp.
TGGCCCTGAAGGAGGACAGCTACAGCATTTTTGACCCGCGCCTGGGCGAGATCGACAAACTGGCGATCATTCTGGGCACGGAGGGGGACGGCCTCTCGGATACAACGATCGACGGCTGTGATTACACGGTGAAGATCCCCATGACGCACGGGGTAGATTCCCTGAATGTTGCGGCAGCCAGTGCGGTGGCCTTCTGCGAGCTGCGTGCCCGCTGAGCGAACAGGCTGAGCAAACAAAATAAAGAAAAGCATCGCTTCACGCACGATCGTTCTGCGGAAGCGATGCTTTTTCGCCGATGGAGCCAATGGAATGGAATAGAAAATGCCGCCCCGGGTGGAGCGGCATGAGAGAAAAGCACAGAGATCAGTCGGTTACGTAGGGCATGAGAGCGATCTGACGGGCCTGCTTGATGGCCGTGGTCAGCAGACGCTGATGCTGGGCGCAGACACCGGTGGTGCGGCGCGGCAGGATCTTGGAGCTCTCGGAAACAAAGCGGCGAAGCTTTGCGGTGTCCTTGTAGTCAATAGAAGTAGCCTTATCTACGCAAAACTGGCAGACTTTTCTGCGTCTGCGGTTTTTCGGGTTGTTTTTATCAAAAGCCATAACGATATCCTCCTGTTGAAAAGATGTTAGAACGGCAGGTCGCCGTCGTCAGGGGCGAGACCCCAGTCCGGTCCGTTAGACGGCACGCTGGGTGCAGCCTGCGGAGCGCGGGAATAGGACGGAGCGTTGGAATAGGACGGAGCGGACTGCTGATAGCTGCTGTCCCGCTTGCTCTCGCCGAAATAGATGTTGTCGACGTTGATTTCCCAGTTGGTACGCTTTTTGCCGTCACGGTCTTCCCACTGACGGGACTGCAGGCGGCCGGAAACAACAGCCATGCTGCCCTTCGTGAAGTATTTCTGCACGAACTCAGCGGTCTGACGCCATGCGGAGCAGTCGATAAAATCGGTCTGCCGTTCGCCGTTTTCGCCGCGGCCGAAATCACGGTCTACTGCGACGGTGAAGGATGCGACAGGAGTATTGGACTGGGTGTAGCGAACTTCGGGGTCGCGGGTCAGGCGGCCCATAACAACGATATGATTGAGCATCTGGTTTCTCCTTTACTCTGCGCGCAGAGTGATCAGACGGCGAAGAACGCCTTCCGTGATGCCGAGGATACGGTCGAGCTCGGCCGGGAATTCCGGACCGCTGGTGAACTTCATCAGCACATAATAGCCCTCAGAGATGTAGTTGATCTCGTAAGCGAGCTTACGCTTGCCCATTTCTTCTACTTCTTCCAGGGTACCATTTGCTTCAACAAGTGCCTTGAACTTTTCTACCATACCTGCAGTTTCTTCTTCAGACAGGCTGGGATTGATGATGTACATTACCTCGTACTTTTCGCATGCTTTTGCCATGGTTGCACCTCCTTCTGGTCATGTGGCCCCCGCACAGCGGGAGCAAGGATTTAATCTGTCTCATAACAGACTAATTAATTATACGCTGTTTTGCAAAAAAGTCAAGCGAAAAGCAAAAATGCAGACCGTTTTCCCTCCACAGAAAAACCGAACGAAAAGCCCGGGAAAATGGGGAAATGCAGAAGAAAAGCAAACAAATCGGACGCGGTTGCGGCAGCTTGCTGCGGCCGGACCGGACAAAGAAAAGAAGCAGCCTGCACAGACGGAAGCCGGGAAGCCGGGGCCTTTTTCGGCGGGCGCGCGGATTGACAGTTTTGCGGAATCATGATATAAATGATTAATTTGAAATGATGCATGAGACATGCCGGGCGGGGCACTTTTCGTCAGGCATGTGCGGAAAATGGAGCTTGTGTATGAACGACCTCAAAGCAAAAACCTATCTCAGACCCGAGCACGCAGAAGCACTCGGGGAGGTGTTTCTTTCCGACAAGGAGCTTTCCGTTTTCAATTCTCCTGAATATACTGTTTTTCCCGGCTTTTGTGATGTGCATGTGCATCTTCGAGAGCCGGGCTTTTCATACAAGGAGACCATTGAAAGCGGCTCAAAAGCAGCGGCACGGGGCGGCTTTACGGCAGTCTGTGCCATGCCGAACCTGAACCCGGTGCCGGACAGTGCAGAACACCTGAAGGAAGAGACCGATATTATTGAGCGTGACGCGGTGATCTCCGTCCTGCCCTATGGTGCCATTACGGTAGGGGAGAAGGGCGAACAGCTGGCTGACCTGGAGGCCATGGCCCCCAATGTCGTCGCCTTCTCGGACGACGGCCGCGGCGTGCAGTCCGAGGAAATGATGCGGGAGGCAATGCGCCGTTCCGCTGCGCTGGGTAAGCCGATCGTGGCCCACTGCGAGGTGAACGAACTGCTGAAGGGCGGTTATATCCATGACGGTGCCTATGCGGCGGCCCACGGCCACCGGGGCATCTGCTCGGAGAGCGAGTATGCCCAGATCGCCCGCGATGCACGGCTGGCCGGAGAGACCGGCTGTGCCTACCACGTCTGCCATATCTCCACCAAGGAGAGCGTGCAGATCATCCGCGAGGCGAAGGCGAGGGGCGTGGACATTACCTGTGAGACAGGCCCCCACTATCTGCTGATGGACGACAGCGACCTGCAGGAACTGGGCCGCTTCAAGATGAATCCTCCTCTACGGTCGAAGGAAGACCGCGAAGCCCTGCTGGAGGGCATCCTGGACGGAACGATCGATATGATCATTACCGACCATGCGCCCCACTCCGCGGAGGAAAAGGCAAAGGGCCTGGAGAAGAGCGCCTTCGGCGTCGTCGGTATTGAGACCGTTTTCCCGCTGATGTACACCTATCTGGTAAAGCCCGGGGTGATCAGCATGGAAAAGCTGCTCGACCTGATGGTATACAATCCCTGCCGCCGCTTCGGCATTCCCCTCAACAGCGGTTTCTCTGTATGGAAGCTGGATGAAGAGTGCACGGTGGACCCGGACGAGTTCCTGTCTATGGGAAAGGCAACGCCCTTTGAGGGCTGGAAGATGAGCGGCCGCAATTACCTGACCGTATACAATGGGCAGGTAGCCTACCGCTATGAAACGGAGAACAACAAGTGAAGCAAGCTTTCTTTACTATTTTGGAAAATACCCCGCTGACGCCGGATGTGAATCTCCTGCGGCTGGGGGGCGATGCCTCCGCCATTACGGTCCCGGGGCAGTTTGCGGCTCTGCAGGTCCCCGGCTATTTCCTGCGCCGCCCGTTTTCCGTGCACGATTTTTCCGCGGAGGAATTCTCCGTGGTGTATAAGCAGGCCGGCAACGGCACCGAAACGCTGGGCACTCTGCAAAAAGGAAACAGAATTGAGGCGCTGACGGGGCTGGGCAACGGCTACTCCACCGCCGATGCCGGAGAGAGCCCCCTCCTGGTGGGCGGGGGAACAGGTGCTTCACCGATGCTCTGCCTGGCAAAACGCCTTGTGGCAGAAGGCAGAAAGCCGCAGGTGATCCTGGGCTTTGCTTCTGCGGCGGATGTCTTTGGCGTGCAGGAGATCGAGGCACTCGGACTGTCGGTGACGGTTACTACGGTCGACGGCAGCATGGGCGTCAGGGGCTTTGTGACCGACGCACTGCCGGAGACATACACCTATATCTACACCTGCGGACCGGAGCCGATGATGAAGGCACTGGCCGGCGCTGCCCGTACAGGCATGCAGCTGAGCCTGGAGGCCCGCATGGGCTGCGGCTTCGGCGCCTGCATGGGCTGTACCTGCAAAACGCTGACCGGCGGCAAACGTGTCTGCAAGGAAGGGCCGGTGTTTACCAAGGAGGAAATGCTGTGGGAGAACTGAACACAAAAGTAACGCTCTGCGGCATTGAGCTGGATAATCCGGTCATTCCCTCCTCCGGGACCTTTGGCTACGGCTATGAATTCGCAGAACTCTATGACATCAACTGTCTAGGCACCTTCTCCTTTAAGGGCACGACAAAGGAACCGCGCTTCGGTAACCCGCAGCCCCGCATTGCGGAGTGCCCGGGTGGCATGCTGAATGCGGTAGGGCTGCAGAACCCTGGGGTGGAAGCGGTGATCCGGGAGGAGCTCCCAAAGCTGCGCCGCTGCTTCCATAAGCCGGTTATGGCCAATATCAGTGGCTTTTCGGTGGAAGAATACGCCTACACCTGTGCTCTGCTGGATCAGGAAGAGCAGGTCGGCTGGCTGGAGGTCAACATTTCCTGCCCGAACGTGCATGGCGGCGGCATGAGCTTCGGCACAGACCCGGTGGCGGCGGCAGAGGTGACCCGTGCCGTCAAGGCGGTGACCCATAAGCCGGTCATCATGAAGCTGACACCGAATGTAACGGACATTGTCTCGATGGCCAAAGCCTGTGAAGAGGCCGGGGCAGACGGGATCAGCCTCATTAACACGATGATGGGCATGCGCTTTGACCTGAAAACACGCAGACCGATTCTGGCCAACACCACAGGCGGTTACTCCGGGCCGGGGATCTACCCGGTTGCCCTGCGGATGGTGTATCAGGTGGCGAATGCCGTAAAGGTGCCGGTGATCGGCATCGGCGGCGTACAGTCCGCGGAGCAGGTTCTGGAAATGATGATGGCAGGAGCAACGGCAGTCGAGGTAGGCGCGGCGAACGTGGCCAACCCCTTTGCCTGCCGGGATATTGTGGAAGCCCTGCCGGCAACAATGAAAAAGTATGGTATTGAAGCTCTCGCAGAGCTTGGAAGGAGATAAAAATGGGAAAAGACGTTATTATTGCCTGCGATTTTGACAGCAAGGAAAAGAC
>JAZRWD010000224.1:0-18771 GCA_045599525.1 Candidatus Limivicinus sp.
GCGTAGTAATCGGCCATGACGGACTCGTTCGCCGCGTAATAGCTGTTGCCGGCGGCATAGGTGCCCGGTGCAGCAGGTTCATAATAGTAGCTTGCGGTCTCCCGTTTGCCGCAGGCACATAGGCTCAGCAGCATGAGCAGCGCAAGGATCAGGCTGAGGGAACGCAGAGCAGGGTTCTTTTTCATGAACAGGCCTCCTTTACGGAAGTGATTTCGGGCCAGCGTGTCGGTACGCATCACCCGTTACGCGTACATTATACCAAATCCGGCGCGTGCACATTTGGCCGAAATGTAAATTAGTACCTTTTCGATCCGTGAGAAAAGGTTGACGAAGGAGAATTTTGCGTTTATTATTGTCAGGTTAAAAAGAAACTGACCGTGAAAGCCCCGCGGCAGAGCCGTGCGGACATTTACGCATCCGAAAGGAGATTTCTATGAATTCGATCATCATTCCGGAGGGCTACACGCCTTCTCTGAGCCTTCACGAGACCCAGCGCGCCATCGCGCTCATTAAGTCCGTCTTTACCCAGTCCATCAGCGATGCGCTGAACCTGGAACGGGTGAGTGCCCCCCTGTTTGTAGAGCCCACCAGCGGCATGAACGATAACCTGAACGGCGTGGAGCGCCCCGTCGGTTTTGACGTGCCCGCCACCGGCAAGGATGCCGAGGTCGTGCACTCCCTGGCCAAGTGGAAGCGCTATGCTCTGGCCCGTTACAGCTTCGAGGCAGGCACCGGCCTGTATACCGACATGAACGCTATCCGTCGCGACGAAGAGCTGGACAATCTCCACTCGGTGTATGTCGACCAGTGGGACTGGGAAAAGGTCATCACCCGTGAGACCCGCAACCTGAACACCCTGCGCAGCACGGTTCAGGCAATCGTCACCTGCATCTGCCACACGCTGGATGCCGTCAAGGTCCGCTATCCCCAGATCGACGTCGAGCTGAAGCGCGACGTGACCTTTGTCACCTCCCAGGAGCTCGAGAACCTCTACCCGGACAAGACTCCGAAGGAGAGAGAGAACCTCTTCGTCCGTGAGCACGGCACCGTGTTCATCCAGGGCATCGGCGGTAAGCTGGAGAGCGGCAAGCCCCACGACCTCCGCGCACCGGACTATGACGACTGGTCCATGAACGGCGATATTTTCTTCTATCACAAGGCACTCGACTGCGCCCTGGAGATCTCCTCCATGGGTATCCGCGTGGACAAGGCCTCCCTCGAAAAGCAGCTGAAGCTCTGCAACTGCGAAGAGCGCAAAGAGCTGCCCTTCCACAAGATGCTGCTCAACGACCGTCTGCCCCTGACCATGGGCGGCGGCATCGGCCAGAGCAGAATGTGCATGCTGCTGCTGGGCAAGGCCCACATCGGCGAGGTCCAGTCCTCTATCTGGGACGAAGAGACCACCTCCACCGCTGCCGCTGCAGGAATGACTCTGCTCTAAGCAAATAGAACAAACAAAGATCTTACCGGCAGGTGTCTGAAATAGGCACCTGCCGGATCGCGCAAAGTTTTTCTTGCAATGAAAACAAAAATGGCGTATACTCTTTAAGCTTTCAACAAAAGAACAGTAGATTTCCGGGTGTAGCGCAGTTGCACACGACCGCAGTCGTGCGTGCAGACGAGCAACCGCCGAAGGCGGCACTTAGCGAGCTGCAGTAGCGCGCCTCGCGCCGGGATAAGGTGAAAGCTTTGCAAAAGTAAATAAGAACAGTAGATTTCCGGGTGTAGCGCAGTTGGTAGCGCGCGTGGTTTGGGACCATGAGGCCGCAGGTTCGACCCCTGTCACTCGGACCAAATAAGAACCGTCAAAAATCATTGATTTTTGGCGGTTCTTATATTTTGTTTGGGAACGATTAAAATCTTCGGATCTTTTCCTGATAAATGTCACAGATCAGTCGGGCAAGCTGATTGGGGTCCTCTTTCATGCCGCCCTGCACCCAGGAGGTCATTATACCGAAAAGCGCACTGGCGTAGGCAATGGTAAGGTAGCGGCTTTCCGTGTCATCCTGACTGTTCAGGGAAAGGTCCAATTCATTCTGAATAATCTTATCTCGCAGGCCACTGCTGAGATTGTTGTTTACCAGGCAACAGATCAGTTCGGCTTCCTGACGAAAGAAAGCAAATCCGAGCATTATATTTTCGTAACGGATAAAAGAGGCATGACGACCATGCTCGGCAACAGTACGGTGGAACTGTTCGAACAGATAATCCAGGTATTTCTCAAAAATCTCTTCCTTTGTCGAATAATTCCGGTAGAACGTCATTCGGGCAACACCTGCCTTCTGCGTAATTTCGGTAACCGTAATTGCAGAGAGCGGTTTTTCCTTCAACAGCTCGATGAGGGCCCTAACCATGCATTCCATCAGGAAAGTACTGATTTGTTTTTCTGCCATTTTCGTTGCTCCGTTCTTCTCAATCTAATGATACAAAATGTAACATAGACAGGCCGGTTGTGTAACATTTGCTGCCGGATCTGTCACATCATAAGCCTGTACCCCTTGTGTTATTTTTTTAATGATGTTACAATTTGTATCACACAAGATTATACACGAACCATAAGGATATCGCAAGAACGATCATACGGGAGGACGGATGAAGAATGATGAATGATATGCAGTTGGATATTCGTTTACGTAAAGCCTGTTCCGGGCGCATTAAAGAAGAAGGAAAGATAAATATCTACGAGGAATTCGAGAAGGTCGTTAACGAGATCGGCATGAGTTCTGAAGATGCCGGCGGCAAGATCATCTTTAACGGGGCTGACCCTGTCGTGAATAGCACGATCGCGCTGGGAACCGGCTCGGCAATCGGACTTATGGCAAAGTCGCTTGCGGCAACAAAGATCTGGCGTATGCGCGGGGGAGAAGGGCAGGATATGTCCATTGATATCTCCAAAGGTATCAGCCGTCTCAGCGCGCTGTATAAGATGCAGGAGATGATGAACGGGTACAACCCGGATCTTCCCGACGTAAATTTGGGCGGCCTGATGCTGATTATGCGCACGGCAGACGGGACTTTTGTCTGCCCGGACAACAACATGCCAAAGCTGCGTGACCGCATGCAGGAAATGGTGGGTTGCAACAACAATATTCCGAGCGTCGTGAAGTCCATGCTTTTCCGCAGCGGGAAAAAACTGGAAGAGAAGTGCGCAGAAGAAGGGCTTGTTATGGGGCGGCTGCGTACACTGGAAGAATTTATGCAGGAGCCGGTGTATCGCGACTATCTGAGCAAATTACCGCTGGTTGAAATTGAAAAAATCGGTGAGAGTGCTCCCGAACCGTTGAGCATGCATCCCAAAACACCCCTTGAGGGCGTGCGGGCTCTGGGCATGGGCCATATCATTGCCGGGGCAGGTCTGGGCCGCGCATTGGCCTGCCATGGCGCAGATGTGCTGAATGTCTGGAAGCCGAATGAGTTTGAATACGATTCCACCTATTATTCTGCGGATGTAGGAATGCGCTCCTGCCGCATTGATTATAAAGAAGAAAAAGGACAGAAGCAGGTCAAAGAACTGCTGAAGGATGCGGATATATTCTTTGCCAACCGTCGCCCGAAACTCATGGAGGCGGTTGGGCTCACGGCCGAAGAGTGTGCGAAGATCCGTCCGGGTATCATTTACTGTAACACCTCCTTCGCCGGCGATGCCGGTCCCTGGCGCGACCGGGTCGGTTACGACCAGGTAGCAGGCTGCGTGACGGGCATGGCAATGTTCGAAGGAACACCGGAAGAACCGAGACTTCCCTGCATAAATGTTGTGAACGACTTTCTGGTCAGCTGGCTTGCCGCAGCAGGTGTTATGGAGGCGCTGGCAAGACGGGCCAAAGAGGGTGGCAGTTACCGGGTGCAGGTTTCCCTGTGCCGTGTGTCTCTTTGGCTGATGAGTATGGGCATTTTTGATAAGGATTTTGTAAAAGCGGTGTACGGTAAGGGAATCCACGAGGAAAAAAATGCTGACCTGTTCTATGCAAAGACACCGTTGGGGTATTATCAGGGCTACACAGATCAGGTGCAGATGTCAGTGCTGAAGGAAGAATATGATCCGGTGCTCGTCCCCCGCGGTTCGAATGCTCCGGTATGGCTGGTGGATGGTGTGGAACCGGACTGGATCCCGGAAGATCCCATGTCCAATATCCACATTGCTCCGGTGGAAAGCTATCAGAACCAAATCTATGATACTTACCGCAAGATGCCAAAGGCCCTGTTTAAAGCGCTGAAAATACTGCGTTAACGGCGGCACAGGATGCAAAAGAAATCCGTACCGGCGGGTAACGCGTTAACACAGCAGGAAAACGGAACACCCAATCGTTTATTTCAATCCATTTGTTCGTGCTTATATACAGCTCAGGATTGCGATTTTAACCAAGTCGCAATCCTGATTTTTTATGTGCGCCCGATGGGCTTGACGCGATAAACAGAAAAAGCTATAGTATAAATATATTAGTATAAAGGGAATCCGTTTATCCGGGAGGATACGAGAATGAAAAGAAAAGCACCTGTATTGCTGTGTCTGCTGTTCCTGACCGTGTTTGCGCTGACAGGGGTCGCCCTGGCAGACGATGAGCCGGCCTGCATGCACGAAAACGTTGAGTATGTATACGAGGACGCAGACACGCACCGCACGATTTGCGGTGACTGCGGTGAAGACCAGGGCCTGAGCCTCCATGTGGCAGACTGCGGCGAAGAGGATTACTGCGCCTACTGCGGCGCGGAAGGCGAAGACATTAATTTCGCATACAGCGACCATTTCAGTCATCTGACCGGCTTTGATGCGAATTGCTGCTACTACAGCTGCAGCTGTGGTGAATACACATACGAGGTGTGGCATAGCGTCTACTGCGACAGCGAGGATGCGAACACCTGCGTTGAGTGCGGGAAAAACACCGTGGCTGACGGCATTGTGATCGGCGACCGGTGGCATAACACAGTATGCGGGTCCGATGAAACCTACTGCTGGACCATCTGCCCGGCATGCGGCTATATGCCGTACATTGCGGAGCATTACACCGGCTGCTGCTCGGACGACGAAACCCGCTGTGATAACTGCGGACGTGCGGCAGAAGACGGCATCACCCTCGTCTGGAAGCATACCGCGCTTGGCCATGAGGACTGGGAAGACGAAGACGGCATCCTCATGCACCGCCAAACCTGCTGGGACTGCGGCTATGCAGGCGAAGAGCATGAGATGAACCCGGCCTACCTTCCCCTCGACCGCGACCAGGAACGCCATCAGGGAAGCTGCTCCGGCTGCGAATTCCCGTGGACGGAAAGCCACGAGGCCGAGTGCGGCAGCGACGAATGCTTCTACTGCGGTGCGGAAGACGTGATCATCAGCTCGCACATCAACCACCCCGAGGGCGCAGAGACCTATGTCTATGATAACGAGAACGGCCACACCATCACCTGCGGCATCTGCGGCGATTACTGGGGCTGGGCCGAGCACGGGGCAGACTGCGACGCGCCCGAACGCTGCGCGTACTGCGGCGCGGAAGACGTGAATATCACTTCCTTCGAGCACAATATTCAGCTGGTCGGCTTTGACCGGGAGCTCTGCTATTACCGCTGCGCCTGCGGCGAAGAAGAATACGATTGGCAGCATGTGGTCTACTGTGATGCCGAGGACATGAACACCTGCTTCGGCTGTGGCAGAAACACCGAGACTGACGGGATTCGGATCGGCCTTGTGTGGCATCACGAATCTTATGGCTACGACGAAAACGAATGCTGGGATACCTGCGAAAACTGCGGCGACCTGTACCGCGGGGAACACTACTTTGACTGCGATGATGAGGAACTGCTGTGGTGCGGATACTGCGGCGCTTCCGCTGATGAGGTAAACATTTCGACGGTCCGGCACCTCGATATCGACATGAACGACTGCGGCGATGGCCGGCATGACCCCCTGTGCCTCTCGTGCGGACAGTTTCTGGGTGAGCCTCACGAATACAGCCTGTCTTTTGTAAATGGGGGTAACGACCGTTGCCAGGTCTACTGTGACGTCTGCGGCTACCTTACCGACTGGGGCCACGAGGGTCAGTGCGGCGAACCCTACATGCACACCACCTGCCTGCGCTGCGGCGCGGAAGATGTCCGGGTAGTCAATCATGGCAACCACATCGGCCCCGAAGTGGCAGACTGTGTGGATGAGGACTTCCACCGGTTCTTCTGCAGCACCTGCGGCGAAGAGCACTACTGGGAAGAGCATAAGAGCGCCGTCGGCTCGGATGCGGCCTTCGGCACCTGCGTAGTGTGCGGCGCCGAGGAGGTCAACCTCTATGGTCCGCTGACCTACGAGGAACGGATCGAAGACGGCATGCGCCTCTGCATCAGCTATAACGAAGACGGCGACAAGCACATCGAAATCCTCGATGCGGAAAACGGCGACTACTACGGCTGGGAGCAGTACGAACACTGGGACGACGAACAGCCCGTCGACTGGGAGCACCGCTCCAACCTCGTTTACGACGAGGAGAACGACCGCCTCACCTTTGATTATGAATCCTCCTGGGGTTCCGGCGTCAGGACCTGCCGCCTGTCCGATGACCGTCTGCTCGAAGAATCGGGCTTTGATGGCTGGTCTTACTACAAGAATATCCTGGACGAGGAAGAAGCCGTCTGGCGCTGCACGTACTGGGACAGCGCCGAGCACGAGCGCGTCGTGCGTACCACGGTGTGGACAGAAGATTGGCAGCAGGAGATTTCCGCTCAGTCCTTCGCCTATGATCTGCGGGGTGTCCCCGGTTCTGTGCTGGTGTGTACCTGGGAATACGGCGACGAGGTGGCGCAGGACTTCTACACCCACGTCGGCGATGCGGAGCCCAGCCAGTGGGAGCACTTCTCCAATGTGGTGTACGAGACCGAGGAGCTGGGTGTCAGCGGGCGCGTGGACGTGCACCGCGACTTCCTCACCAGTGAAGGCGACTACGGCATCATGTACTTCCGCATCGACAACGATGACTGGTTCTACGTCTATGAGGACCGTTACCTGGGCGACGGCATCGTCCGCCAGGAAAACATCTGGAACGAGGCAGAGCAGCTCTTCTACCAGAACAGATGGGAGAATGACCTGCCGGTGCATGCCATCCGTATGACGCCGGACTGGGAACCCATCTCCGGCACGACCTGGGAGTATTTCGCCAACCTTGCCCCCCGTGGTCACCGAGCATGAGCTGCGGGACGACGGCACCGTCTACCAAAAAATCTACACCAACCCCGACGATGCCACCACCTACGAAGAGCATACCTACGTGGATGAAAACGGCTATAACTGGCGTGCCTTCACGGTCCGTGGTGTGACCCGCGTGGCCGATGCGTCCGTGCTGAATCTGCCCGAAAGCCTCGGCAAGATCGAGTCCGGCGCCTTTGCCGGTGTTCCCGGCTGGCTCGTGATCCTGCATCCGGGCGTGACCTCCATCGCTGCCGATGCCTTCTCGCCTGACACGGTGCTGCTGGTTCCCAATGAAGCCGTTGCCGTCCTGGCGCAGAATGCCGGCTATGTGTGGTTCTTCGATCGGTAAGCTCTGCTAAACTCTGCGGCCATACCGCAATTTCCGATAGCTTCAACACTGTTTAAGCCTGTTTACGGCTGTTTAACCCGAAAGCCGGTCCCGGATGCATGTCCGTGGCCGGCTTTTGGGTTTTCACTTTTCTGTTTGTATGATATAATGAATTTGTAACACTTCCAGTATAAGCGAAAACAGAACAAATAGACACAATAAAACGGCGGTTTTACTTGAAAAATCAAGTAGAATCGCCGTTTTTTCTGTTTTATTGGAAATGGCTTTGATACTAATTTGTGATTAGTTCAATATTCTGCTTTAGTTCAGAAATTGTTTTATGGGTATAAACTCTTTCACCCGTTCCCTTTGATTTATGCCCCATAATTCTATCAATACACACCTTATTCGCCCCGGCAGAATCAAGCCTTGATCTAAAGGTGTGCCGTGTTTCATGTGGGGTATGATCCATTTTCAACTGTTCCATAAGGGTTGACCAAAATTCCCTGTATTGGGTTTGGTTCATCTTCTTCCCGTTATATTCAAACAGATAACCGCTTTTTGATTGTTCAATTCTGTGTTCAACTACGCTGACCTTATTTTGAAGGGGCTGAAGACCCTTGATGATGTTCCACCCCGTCTTAGGGATCAGGTGAAGCAGATTCTTGAAGGTGATAACTGATGCTTTGTCAGATTATCATAAACATTTTATTCAGAAAGAAGGTGTATGAAATGGCTATTGTCTATGCAACCCTGATTATTAAGGGCAAAAAGACCTTTGCTGATGTTCCCGATAAGCTGAAGGAACAGGTAAGGGACATTCTGAAAGACCTTGATTGCCCCGAATTTGCCGAGTAAATCAAAGGTATCAAATGATTCAAGTGAATACAGAAAAGCCCTATATGACGGCATATAAAGCCGTAGTATAGGGCTTTATGTGTTTGCGACAAACAGAAAGGAAAAATTCAAATGAAAAATACTATTTGTACCGTTATCGGTATCATTGGTGGTTTCATCGCCTCCGCTTTTGGGGGGTGGGATGCTGCCTTGACTACCTTAGTTCTGTTCATGGCGATTGATTATCTTTCCGGCTTGGTTGTTGCCGGAGTATTTCACAATTCCGGCAAGTCTGATACAGGTGCATTACAGAGCCTTGCAGGTTGGAAAGGTCTGTGCAGAAAGTGTATGACCCTGCTTTTTGTTCTGATTGCCTATCGTCTGGATTTGGCTATTGGGGTTAATTATATTCGTGACATGGTAATTATTGCTTTCATTTCCAATGAGCTTATCAGCATTGTTGAGAACGCTGGTTTAATGGGTCTGCCTATGCCGGAAGTAATTACGAAAGCTATTGATGTTCTGACAAAGAAAGCAGGTAATAACGATGGGAAATAAGCTTGCAAGCAAAGTGGTTAATCAGGCTAAGGTTTGGATTGGCTGCAAAGAAATTGACGGAACGCACAGACAGATTATTGATGTATATAACAGTCATAAGCCCCTTGCAAGGGGCTATGCTGTTACTTATACAGATGCTTGGTGTGCAACCTTTGTTTCTGCCTGTTCCATTGTTGCCGGATGCACAACCATTCTTCCTACTGAATGTGGTTGTGATCGTATGATTGACCTGTTCAAGAAGCTTGGTGAATGGGTTGAAAATGATGCGTATATTCCTTCCCCCGGTGATGTTGTCTTTTATGATTGGGACGATTCCGGCAATGGGGACAATACAGGCTTTTCGGATCATGTCGGTATTGTTGAAGCTTGTGACGGTAAGACTATTACCGTTATTGAAGGAAACTATTCTGACAGCGTAAAGAGAAGAACCCTTCTTGTAAACGGGCGGTATATCCGTGGTTTTGGTGTTCCTAAGTATGACAACGAGGAAAACACCGCCCCCGTTCCTACACCCCCGGCAACAGAGAAAAAGACCGTTGATGAACTTGCAAGAGAAGTCATTAACGGCAAATGGGGTAATGGTGATGACCGTGTAAAAGCTCTGACTGAAGCAGGGTATGATTACACCGCTGTTCAGAACAGGGTGAATGAAATCCTGAAGGGTGGAGCAACTACCACAACCACCCCGGCAACCACTACCGTTACTGATGCAGCAAAGACCATTTGGGACTTTCTGAAGGGAAAAGGGCTGAATGATTTTGCTGTTGCTGGTATCATGGGTAATCTGTTTGCTGAATCTGCTTTGAGGTCTAACAACCTTCAAAACAGCTATGAAAAATCCCTTGGTTATACGGATGAATCCTATACCAAAGCAGTTGACAACGGCACATATACCAATTTCGTTTATGATGCTGCTGGTTATGGCTTGGCACAATGGACTTATTGGAGCAGAAAGAAAGCTCTGAAGGAATTTGCTGATAAGTGCAAAGCTTCTATTGGTGATCTCACCATGCAGCTTGAATTTCTTTGGAAGGAACTTCAGGAATATACTTCTGTTATGAACATCCTGAAGGAATCAACCACCATTCTTGAAGCTTCCAATGCTGTTCTGCTGAACTATGAAAGACCTGCTGACCAATCCGCTACTGCAAAAAGAACACGGGCTAATTATGGTCAGACTTACTTTGATAAGTATTCAGGTACAACCACAACGGTTCAAGTGAACGAAGAAAAGCCCCAGCAGACACCGGGAAAGGTTACTGCTACTGCTTATGCACAGGGCTTTCAGAGTGACCTTGCAGGCGTGTATTACGCAACCACAACCCTGAACCTTAGAAATGATGCAGGTACTTCCAGCAAGGTTCTTGCTACTCTGGCACAGGGAACAACGGTTAGAAACTATGGTTATTTCACCGCTGCTAATGGCGTGAAGTGGTTGTATGTTCAGGCAACCGTGAACAATGTCCTTTATACTGGCTTCTGTTCGGTCAATTACCTTCAGAAAATGTGATACTAATTTGATACTAACCGGGTACATTTTACCCATACCCACACCGCAAAATATATTGAACTTTGGCGGTTTTTCAGGCATTATTAGGGCTATGAAATGCACTTAATTTATGATACAATGCAGATAATCGGTATTCCATCAGGGAGGGGCAGGGCATGCGTTTAAAAAGCGAGTCGGGAATTTTTACCGCGGTAAAGCGAAAGCTGTCAACGGATACGGTGTTTTGGGAAAACGAGGTTGCGGCCAACTTGTTCACCGCGAAAGCCATGCTGCTTTTTGCCGGCGTTTTGGTGCTGTCATGGATCCTGAACGGCCTCGGCGTGTTTGCGGTAAGCGACAAAGTGCTTGGGCCCATCGTGCTTACCGGCATAGCGGAACTGGTGCTCCCGGCTGCTTTGTGCCTGCTTCTCCGTGGCGAAAAATGGTGGCTCAAATACCTGCTGATCCTGGAGCTGACCATCGAGCAGGCGCGCATTGACAGCATACTCTCCTACAACGTGGTCATGGCCATGCTGGTCCCGGTGGTGCTCAGCTGCCGGTATTTCTCCCAGCGCTTCACGCGGCAGATCACAGTCCTTTCCTCTGTTCTGTTTGCCGTTTCCGCGTTCTGCGGCGCATGGTTTGACCTGGCCGAATACAATCTCATGTATCAGGCGGCGTCCAAAGCGCTGTATACGCGCAATATCATGCTGCAGTTTTTCCTGCCCAAATGGCTCATGTTTGTGCTGCTGTCCGTTGTCTGCATAGAGATCGCAAAATGGGGGCGGCAGTCGGTTCTGAAACAGGCGGCAATTTCCGATGAGCAAAGCCGCGTGGAGACCGAACTGGAAATGGCGAGGAAAATTCAGAAGAGAGCCCTGCCGGAGGTCTTTCCGCTGCAGGCTCAGCCGCAGTTCGACCTTGCCGCAAAAATGGACGCGGCCAAACAGGTCGGCGGGGATTTTTACGACTTCTTTTCTTTGGACCGGACCCATCTTGTTCTGATGATCGCGGATGTTTCGGGCAAAGGCGTTCCTGCCGCGCTGTTTATGATGGCGGCCAAATTGTTGCTGGATAACAGTATCGCGTCCGGCAAAACGCCGGGTCAGGCGCTGGAAGAGGTCAACCACCAGCTCTGTGAAAAGAACATGGAGAATATGTTTGTTACGGTCTGGCTGGGCATTCTTGACCTCGAAAGCGGGGACATGGTCACGGCCAATGCCGGCCATGAATATCCGCTGCTGTGCCGCAGCGGCGGCAGCTTCGAACCGGTGAAGGACAGGCACGGCTTCGTCCTTGGCGGCATGGACGGCATGAAGTACCGGGAGACGACCCTGCATCTGGACCCCGGCGATATCCTCTTTGTGTATACGGATGGCGTGCCGGAAGCCAATGACGAAAACGGCAGCCAGTTTGGCATGGACCGAATGCTGGCGTCCCTAAACGGCGTCAGGACCAAAACCATGCAGGAAATCACGGACCAACTGAAGACAGACATCGACCGCTTTGCCGGTCAGGCACACCAGTTTGATGATATTACCATGCTTGCCATCCGTTTAAATGGGTGACAAAGACAGGTAAACGCAGGAACCTCGGCCGCGAATGGTTAAACGGCCGAGGTTCTTTTTCAATGATAACGCCCGCTTACTGTCCGGCGGAGGCTCACAGGATCGCTCCGCGCTCCTCACGTTCCCGGAAGACCTGCTTCATGATCTGCACAAAGTCCAGCACGAACTCGCGTGTCTCTGTTTCGTTCCGGGCAATGGCAAAGGTAATCCTTTCCGGCCAGTCGTAAGGTATCCAGGCAAGCTCCGGATTGATGGAATAACAGTATCCCGGAACAAGTGCCGCCCCACCCATTGCCATGATCCACATCAGTGAGGTGTCCAGAGAATCGGAATAGATCTCTTCAAACGAAGCATTTTTTTTCAGGTGTTCCTGTGCACGCTGAAGAACGGATGCGGATTTGCTGCTGCTGAGCATGACCCGGCTTCCTTCCAGATCCTGCGGGCGGATCAGCTCTGATGCTGCCAGCGGGGAGTCGCGGCGGCAGACCACATAGATCCGGCTGCGGTACAGCGGTTCAAGGAAAATATCCGGATGCTCCGAAAAGCCGTCCGGAACAAATACGGATACATCCAGTTCACCCCGCCGGAATGCTTCCAGACGTTTTGCGCCGATATACTGCCGCACTTCCGGCTGAATCTCCGGGTGCGCCTTACAGTAGCAGTGGAGAACCTGCGCGATCTCCCTCTGCGACCGCTGCGGATTGAGCCCGATGTTGATCACATTGGTGAACCTGTCCGTACAGTTCTTCATCGAGGCGACGGTCCGGTGGATCATGTCGGTGATCTGCGGCATCTCACTGCAGAAAATACTGCCGGCCGGGGTCAGATGTACACCGTTCGTGCCGCGGTAGAACAGCTGTACCCCCAGCTCTTCCTCCAGCGCTTTAACCTGATGGCTCAGCGCAGGCTGGCTGATGTACATGTTTTCCGCAGTCTTCCGGTAGTTCAGCGTTTTCCCGATATCCAGGATCAGTTCTATTTGCTTTGTCGTCATCGAATCACCTGCCCTGTGTTTATCCTCTGACGAAATCATATCACAATTGTATAGAACCGACTACTCCCCATTTGTTTTTTTTATCACCGCTTTGTTTTTTGAATTGGGCAAAACCGGAATCCTGTCGTATATTGAAAAGGCAAGTTCCATTAAAAACACATAGGGAGGAAAAACATGAACGCATTATCCAGACGCAGTTTTCTTAAGGGCATGGCAGCTGCCGCAGGCGCAGGTGTTCTTGGCGGAATGGGTCTTACCGCTTTCGCCGATGACGCAATGTACACGCCGGGCACCTATACCGCATCCGCACAGGGCATCGGAACCGTGACCGTAACCGCCACCTTCGATGAAAACAGCATCACCGCTGTTGAACTGGACGTTTCCGGTGAAACCGTAACCATCGGTCAGGCCGCAAAGGAAGCCCTCCTTGCCCAGATCATGGACGCACAGGGCACCGAAATTGACGGCGTATCCGGTGCAACGCTGACCACAAAGGCCGTGCAGAAGGCTCTTGCCAACTGCATCGCACAGGCAAAGGGTGAGATCTCCGCTCCCGTTGAAGAGATGATCGAGGAAGCAGAAGGCGTTCCCGGCTGGCTTGGCCTTGAGCCGGAGGTCACCGAAGATCAGATCACCGAAACCATCGAGACCGACTTCCTCGTCGTCGGCGCAGGCAACGGCGGCAAGGCCGCAGGTGCGTACGCCGCAAAGCAGGGCCTTGATGTGCTCGTCATCGAAAAGGGTGCTGTCGGTGCCCGTGTCAGAGGCTGGTACGGCGCAATCGATACCGATGATCTTCTTGCCGGCGGCGCAAAGCCCTGCAACAAGGATAAGCTTCGCCGTGAGCTGAAGCGTTATGCTTCCGGCAAGTGCAACATGTCTTTGTTCAATGTCTGGATCGAAGAATCCAAGGCAATGCATGAGTTTATTGCCGAGTGCTACGCCGAATACAGCCCCGACTCCAAGCTCGAAGTTACCGTCGGTGAGGAAGCTACCTGGCCCGAAGCAGAAGAATCCGGCTTCTTCTTCCCGGAATGCGAGCACTACTGGGCAGGCGGCATGAACCGCAACGATATTTTCGAGGCAGTCCTGAATGACGCCGGTCATCCGGTCCTTTACAACACCTCGCTGGTTAAGCTGGAAAAGGACAGTGACGGCAAGGTCTGCGGCGTCATTGCCCGCAACACCGACACCGATGCATACATCCGCATCCGCTCTGCACACGGCGTCCTGCTCGCAACCGGCGGTTACCCGTTCAACACCAAGATGATGGAACAGCTCGATCCTCTGGCCGTTCGCGTTACCACGACCAACGTCGGCAACCCCACCAACACCGGTGACGGCATCAAGGCTGCGGTATGGGCCGGTGCCGCTCTGCAGAAGGAATCTGCTCCCATGATCTTCGACCGCGGTCTGGTTCCTCCCGGCGTTGACTCCGGCTATGCTGTCCTTCCCAACGGAGAAAAGGCCTTCCCCGGCACCGAAGGTCAGTACGGCCTCGGCAGCCAGCCGTTCCTGAAGGTCAACCGCAACGGCCTGCGCTTCGCCGATGAGTCCGGCACTTACGACCACATCCTCTATGCTGCCGCAAATCAGCCCGGCGGTGTCTATGCCCTGATCCACGACATGAGCATGCCCGAAGATGTCCAGCGTTTCCACACCATCGGCTGCTCTGCCGGAACCAGAAAAAATCCCCAGGGCAAGATCGATTCCAATGAGAAGCAGTTCGCAAAGGGCAACGTCTGCAAGGCCGATACCCTGGAGGAACTGGCTGACCAGCTTGGCTTTGCCGGTGAAGCAAAAGAGAACTTCCTGGCAACCTGCGCACGCTACAATGAACTGTATGACATGCAGGCAGACCCGGATTTCGGCAAGCAGGCCTATCGTCTGAGCGCCCTGAGAAATCCTCCGTTCTACGGCTTCTGGCTGGGCGGCTGCATTCTCACCACCGAGCAGGGTATCCTGATCAATGACAAGGCCCAGGCTATGGATGAAAACAGCAAGCCCATCGACGGCCTTTATGTCTGCGGCGACAATGCCGGCGGCTTCTTCTACAACAACTATCCCTGCCTCATGCCGGGTGTTGCCATGGGCCGCAACATGACCTTTGCCATCAAGGCAGTAAAAACCGCATTTGCGTTAGAGTAATCGTTTTCCTTTCCTTTCTTTCTATGCTCCCGTCCGGCTTGCCGGACGGGGGCGCTTTTTGTGATTTACCAAAAAAGAAGCTGTCCCGAAAACAGTTTCCTGTTTTGAGACAGCCCCCATTTTTAGGCTTTACGCTTATTCTGCGGAGTGATCGTGCCCGTCGCAGTTAAAGTGGCCTTCCTTGCCGCAGCCGGCGGGAGAGTGATCCCTGCCGTCGCATTTGTAGTGGCCTTCAATCCCGCATTCCGCCGGGGTATGATCCTGCCCATCGCAATCGCAGTGACCCTCTTTTCCGCATTCTGCGGGGGAGTGGTCCTTACCGTCGCAGTCGTAATGTCCTTCGATTCCGCATTCCGCTTTTTTCCGTTCTTCCATAATATATACCTCTGTTATTCCGTAAGACATTCCATCAGCTTTTCCAGAATGTCCGCTTTTTTGTAATTCTTTCCGATCAGCACCAGCTGATTAATTCTGTCGCCGTATCGGCTGTCCCAGTCATCGGTCAGGTCCGGGTAATCCAGGAGAAGCTGCCGGAGCTCTTCCTCCGGGTATGCTGCCATCCACTCCGAAAGCGGTGTCAGCCCGAAATTTCGCCCGGCCTGTTCAAAGAGCTGGATTTTATCCGGCTCATCCTGAAACCACATGTACCCCTTTGTCCGGATCAGCTCCTTCGGATACTCGTCAATCAGGGCGAGAAACTTCTCCCGGTCGAAGGGACGTACGTCCTCAAACACAAATGAAGTAATTCCGTATTCGTCTGTGCACGCTTCTTTATCCGACGGCTCGCCGGTGTTCAGCGCTCTCTGCACAGAGGAGGATGCCAGCACTTCTTCATAGTCGAATTCCGCGCCATGCAGGATCCTGTCCGGGTCGACATCACTGTTTATACAGGGGATGATGTCGGCTTCTGTCTGAATATCGCGCAGGGCATCGATCACCTGACTGACCTGTGTGTCATCCAGGAGATCGACCTTGTTCAGCAGAATCAGATTGCAGAATTCGATCTGATCGATCACGAGATTGATAATATCTCCGTCTTCGTATTCGTCTTCCGCCAGCTCATTCAGAAATTCACGATACATTCTGTCCGCATCGACCACGGAAACGACCGAGCTTAAATAGACCGGCGTATCGGGTGTATCCTCCTGATAGGCAATGAACGAGGCTGCGATCGAGGAAGGTTCGCTGATCCCCGATGCCTCGACAAAAATCGCCTCGATATCCGGTTCCTTTGAAATACGCTCGATCTGCTCGATGAATTCATCGCGAAGTGTGCAGCAGATGCAGCCGTTCTGCATCTCGACAAGCTCGGCCTGAACCACCGTGTTTCCGGTTTTGCTGACCAGCGCCGCATCAATATTGATGCTTCCCATATCATTGACGATAAGGGCAACCTTACGTTTTTCCTGCCTGAGCAGATTCTGCAGTAAAGTTGTTTTACCGGAACCCAGATATCCGGTAATCAGGATGACCGGTTTTCTGTTATTTTCCACACTGTTCTCCTCATCGGACAGCAGCGCTGTCTGCACTGTGCTGTTTCTGCGGGCTCACTTGTTCAGTGCCTCGCGCAGCACGGTCAGGTTTTCTTCCATGATGGACAGATAACTGGCATCATCGGCGACCTTGCCCTGAAGAGAATTAACCGTAAGGATCTTCTGATCCGCAGCGGCACTGGCATTCACGATCGTTTCGGCTATACGATGGTTATCGCCTTCGATGGTCAGCACGGCCGGCAGGCCAAGCTCATCCAGCTTCTGTGCCAGGAAGATGATCGTTTCAAAGCTGGCTTCCGTTTCCGCGGAACAGCCGACAAACGCGGCATAATACGAAAGACCGTAATCATCTACCAGGTAACGGAACGGGAAACGGTCCCCGAACAGAACGGTGTTAAATTCGGCATCATTTACCATGGCAGCATACTGTGCATCAAGTGTTGCGAGCTCTTCAATATATGCAGCGGAATTTGCCATGAAGCTGTCTGCATACTCGGGAGCGATCTCGGCGAGCGTCTCTGCAATGTTCTGCACGATAGCCTGCGCATTCCGGAGAGACAGCCATACATGTTCGTCGAGCTCTGCTTCCTCTTCCTCGTGCTCATGTTCGTGCTCGTGGTCGTGTTCGTCCTCATCTTCGTCTTCGTGCTCGTGTTCGTGTTCGTGCTCGTGTTCGTGCTCCATGCCTTCAACGATTTCTTCTTCCTTGACCGCGTCGCCGAGTGCCTCGAGCAGATTGATCGTCATCATGTCCTCGTTCATGGACTCTGCCAGTGCATCCTCGACCCACTCATCGGATTCGCCGCCGACATAGATGAACAGGTCAGCGGTAGAAACCTTCATAATATCCTGTACGGTAGGCTGAAAGCTGTGCAGATCGACACCCTTGTCCAGAAGGAGTGTTACCTCAAAGTTTTCATTATCCCCGACGATTTCATTGACCCAGTCATAAATCGGATAGATCGTCGTGACGATGCTGGTCTTCTCTTCTGCCGCAAATGCGGTGGCGGGAACGAGAAGCGCGGCGAGAAGTACAACGGATAAGATCATTGCCAGATATTTTTTCATTATTTTGTCTCCAAATCTGAATAATTAAGTTGAATTTGTTCCGGTTCGGCAAATATCCTTTTCGGTTATCCGCCATGAAACAGTGCGTATAACCGGAACGGACATCGGCCCTGTTCCCTTAATTATCCAGTCGCACCTTCCACCCCACAAGTGTTTGGATCGCAGGCATACGGTCTGCCGTGTTGATGATCGTCTGCCGGCGCAGTCCGGCGGTGCAGAGGGAGAACGCAGTTACGGCACCGAGTATGACGGTGCTTCGCAATACGCCGACGGCAAATGCGATCTGCGCACAGATCTCACATTCCTGGCCGGTACAGTCATGCTCTGCCTGTTCGGCGATAAAAACGGAGGAGCCGAGGACAACAAAACAAAGAACCAGGCAAACCAGCAAAGCGATGGCTCTTCTCTTTCTGCTGTTCATACAAACACCTCCTGTCCTCTGATCTATATCTTTATCGCTTATCTTTATTTTTAACTCGAAATCTTTCTTTTCTTTCGGCTTTCGGCCGCTTATCGGCAATTCACGCATTTTCCAGACAGAACGGTCTCGGTCCCAAGGGAAAAGCTGTCATTGGAGAGGACCTGCCGGATAATGATCCTGCTTGTTTCATCACTGAGGTGAAAGACCTTACCGCATTCCGTACATTTCATGTGCAGATGGTTTTTGCACGCATCGTCCTGTATAAACTGATAGACGAACTGCCTGCTGTTGCCTTTTACATTGCGCCTTACCATTCCCGCTTCGGTCAGTTCCCGGATCAGCCGGTAAATACTGCTTTGCGCCGGAATGTCCGAAAAATCCGGGTCTTCAGACATACGTGAATAGATCTGTGCAATGGTCAGCGGGTCGTTGCTGTGCTTACGCAAAAAGCGGATCAGCTCCTGTCGCTGAACGGTCTGATAGTTTGCCACAATGCTTCCTGCCTCAATTTGATAGTTATTATCAGATTGTATATCATAAAGAAAACCTCCTGTCAAGGGAGATTGACGGAATTCCGGGGTAACAGTTCAGGTGGTCCCAATAGAGTCACAAAAAAAGTAACAAAAATTAAACGCGAGGCTTGAACATACCTAATAGAAAAATCTGAAAAATGTTGAAAACTTGATTGTGAGATAAAAACAC
>JAZRWD010000225.1:0-3197 GCA_045599525.1 Candidatus Limivicinus sp.
CAAGTCCACCTCCTGCCCGGATCAGCTGGCGCAGGCCCTGAAGCAGATCAAGGCGCAGGCAGCGGAGTAAGTGTTCACGACCGTTTTCCGTACACACGGCATAGAGGGTAGAACAGCATGAGAAGCAGGCTCGGGAAAAACTGCATAGCGTTGTTTCTTCTGACGGTGCTTTTGCTCGGTCTGTGCACTGTGTCGGCCTTTGCCGAGGAAGCTTGGGAAACGGAAGCCTGGCAAGAGCCCTGGGAAGAGACCTGGGAAGCGGTCTGGGACGAAGGGCTGGACACCGGCGCGGTCGGTCCCGAGGGGCAGTATTACCCCTCGATGGTCTACCTGGACGACACACCGGCCGACATCGGCTACCTGTATGTGGACCGGTATTTTATCGGGGTCGACACCCTGTGCCGTCTGGTCGGCATTGAGCTGACGGCCGGCTACGAAGACGGGGTCACCTGGCTCGTGGGCAGAGACTTCAGCCTCTTTTACGAAGAAGGCCTCCCCTACATCTGCATCAACCACCGCTATTTCTGGGCCGATTACGGTTTTGTGCTGCTCGACGGCCGGGTCTGTGTCCCGGTCAGCCTGGCAGAGCGCCTGTTTCACGCAGAGGCCTACGTGGGCAACGGCGCCATATACCTCTACACCGAGGGCATGTATCTGACCCCGGACGACCCGGACTATTACGCCCATGCCTACGGCGCAGAGAACTGGGACTGGCTGACCCGCGTGGTCTACGCGGAGGGATATCGGGAATCGCTGGAGGGTAAGGTAGCGATTGCCAACGTGGTGCTGAACCGCGTGAACCATCCCAATTACCCGGACACGGTAAAGGAAGTCGTTTTTGATACCGTCGGTGGTCTGCAGTTTGCGGTGGTCAAGGGCGACGAACTGTATGAACAGCCCGACCTGGCGGCACGCATTGCTGCCGCACTGGCGCTTGACGGGGAAAACAAGATCGGTGACTGCCAGTTCTTCGTCAGCCCGGCCGGAGCAAAGACCGAATGGTTTGACAGGAACCTTGACTTTTACTGCGCCATCGGCAACCAGAATTTTTACCGCCTTCGCTGAGCGGACCGGCAACCGGCCCGGCCAATGTCGGACAGAAATATAGCCGGATAGAATAGAAAGAAAACCACAGACTCCCCCGTCGTGAACGGGGGAGTTCTTGACCGATGCGGCGTATGGCCGCAGGGGAGAATACTATGCAACTGGAAGAACTGCTGCAAAGCGGGCTGCCCGAGCTGGGCATCCCGGCAGAGGCGGAGATCCTCCGCCGCCTGCGCATTTACCACGACAATCTGGAAGAGACCAACAAGGTCATGAACCTTACGGCCATCAGCGGCGAGGAAGACGTTGCCCGTCTTCACTTTCTGGACTGTGCCGCGCTGCTGCAGTATGCAGACCTGAAAGGCAAACGGGTCATTGATGTCGGCACCGGAGCGGGTTTCCCGGGCCTTGTGCTGAAGGCGCTCTGCCCCGAGATCGAGCTTACCCTGCTGGACAGTCTGGACAAACGCATCCATTTTCTGCAGCAGAGCTGCGGCCTCATGGGGCTTGACGATGTCCTGTGTCTCCATGCGCGTGCGGAAGAGGTCACCCCCGACAGACGGGGCGCCTATGACGTTGCCACCGCGCGGGCGGTGGCCGGCCTGAATGTCCTCAGCGAGCTGTGCCTGCCCTATGTAAAGAAGGGCGGCCTGTTCCTGGCCATGAAGGGGCCGGACTGTGCTGCCGAGGTGAAGGAGGCCGGAAAGGCCATCGCCCGACTGGGCGGCAAGGTGGAAGCCGTGAAGGATTATGTCATACCCGGCACGGAGATCCATCATGCGGTCGTGCTGATCCGCAAGGTGGCGGATACACCGAAGCAGTACCCCCGCCGCTGGGCCATGATCAAAAAGCAGCCCCTTTGAGCGGGTCCTGCGTTTCGCCGGAATAAAACCCCCTGACCGTTTGGCCAGGGGGTTTTCTGCAGTCCGCAGACGGTTTTATCCGGCGGTCCGTTACATTCGGCAGGCTTTAACCGGCATTTTGCCTGCGTAGAAGCAGCAGGCAGAGGACCAGGACCAGCGGGAAGAGCAGGCCGGCTGCCAGGCCGGCACGGAGATTGTCCCCCGTCAGCTGGGAAATGCGCCCGACGATGGCGGGCCCGATGCTTCCGCCCAGGTCACCGGCCATGGCCAGCAGGGCAAACATCGCGGTTCCGCCGGCAGGGATCTGACGGGAAGAAATGCTTAAGGTCCCCGGCCAGAGTATGCCCACCGAGAAGCCGCACAGAATGCAGCCGCTCAGGCAGACAAGCGGATTGCGGAACAGCGAAGCCAGCAGATAACAGACGATGCACAAAACGCCGGAGCCGAGCATGCATTTGGTCAGATCGGCTTTTTCCCCAACCTTTCCGTAGATCACACGGCAGATGCCCATCGAGATAGCAAACAGGCACGGGCCCAGCAGATCCCCCATCGTTTTGCTCAGGCCCAGTGCAGCCTCGGCATAGGCGGATGCCCATTGTGCCATGGAGAGCTCCGACGCGCCGGAGCAGATCATTAACGCAACGGCGACCCAGAACAGGGGCTTCCGGCAGAGCCCCGATATGGGCATGCCCTGGCCTTCTTCGACGAGGTATTCGATGGGGCAGGTAGCGAAATTCACGATATTCACCGCCGGGATGAGGGCAAGCAGAAGGGCCAGCACCTTCCAGCTGTCAATGCCGAAGAGGGCAAAGAAGGCAGTTGCGATGAGGATCGTTCCTACCGTGCCCCAGCAGTAGAAGGAGTGCAGGAGGCTCATCGTAGCCTCCTTGTTTTCAAAGGGGCAGGCCTCGACGATCGGGCTGCACAGTACCTCGATCAGGCCGCTTCCTACGGCGTATACGATGACGCAGACCAGGATCCCCGCATAGGGATCCGGGAGGCATTCGGGGAGAAAAGCCAGGCCGGCTATGCCCAGTGCCGAACAGACCTCTGCGGTCACGATACAGGTCCGGTAGCCGATCCGGTCCACATATTTCGCACAGAACAGGTCCACCAGCAATTGCGTAAAGAAGAAACAGGTGGAGATCAGGGCAATATTGCCCAGCGTGATCCCGTAGTCCAGATGAAATTTCAGATACAGCAGCGGGGCAAAGTTTGCCGCGATCGCCTGTGTGATAAAGCCCAGATAACAGGCAAGCTTTGTTTTTTGATAGTTCTTCATATGGTCTC
>JAZRWD010000226.1:0-3070 GCA_045599525.1 Candidatus Limivicinus sp.
ATTCTGGAGCTGGCCCAAGCTCTGGACGGCGATCATGATCTTAATGTCCCGGGAACGGACGGTGCTGAGAGAACGGGCAAAATCGCTGCCGTCTGCTGCGCCGCCGATGCGTCCGATGTTGTTGAACTCATCCAGAATGAGATTCACAGGAACCGGGCATTTTCCACCGGGCTGGCTGTCGGCAAACCGGGGAAGCTTGATAAGAAACGAAGAAAACAGCAGAGAGGACAGGAAGGCCATACTGCTTTCAGAGTCGCTGAGAATGATGTAGTAGGCACATTTTCGCTGGCCGGGAGCAGTGATGTCGATGTCGGAGCGGCTGGTGATCTGCCGGACAGCTTCATTCTGCATTACCTGAAGGCGAGTTCCCAGACCCAGTATGATACCGGATTTTACCGTATCACTTGCCTGAAGAAACAGGTTGAAGGAGGCTCGGGCAGGATGAGAGATGGGCAGACTGCTGAACATGGCGGTGAGCTGCCGCTCATCATACTGGGTCAGCATCTGATACACTGCCGGAAGGTTTTTCTGCTCGGGCTCCCGAGCCGGGTCTTGATCCACATATAAGATCAGGGCCTTCAACAGATTGGCTTCTCCGTTGTCCCAGAAGTGATCTCCCTTGCCGGAGGATGTGTTTCCGATGATAACGTTGGTCAGCATCTGAGCCATAAGGGTGTCCCCTTGCAGGTCGGACATACAGTTCCAGGAATCGCCGTGCTCCGGATGCACCAGATTGTAGACCCGCACCTCATACCCATTCTGACGGAAGAGTTCTGCGGTATCGGCATACAGCTCTCCTTTGGGATCGGTGAGGATGATCGACTCGCTGCGCCGGATGGCCTGGAATAGGGCGTTACGGACCACCGCCCGGGACTTCATGGTGCCGGATGCACCGAAGACCGCAATGTGCCGATTCAATCGGGTATCCTTTGGCATACACACAGCCTTGCCGTTTCGTTCACCCAGTATGATACCCTCCGCTTTTTCCACAGGTGTGATCTCCAGAACCTGCCGAAGCTCTTTTTCCTGCATCCATCCTGCGGTACCGTAGATGCCGGTATCACTTTTGAAAAAGCCTCTGGGATCCAAATCGGTTCCACCAAAGCGGTCATGGATCCGGAGATAACCGCCCAGAGCCGAGACTGCCAGCAGGAATACCAGCATAGCGGCCAAGCCCCGGCCTGTGAATGCATAGGAAAAGCAGACTGCGGGGCTCCAGCTCAGGGACTGCATGGCGGGCTGCCCGGTTAGACCTCCGGAATCGAGCCAAGTGTGATAGTTATGCAGATACTGGCCTGCCAGTCCGCCGATGTAGATCAGCCCCAGAAGGCCAAGAATAATGGCAAAGAGAAGCGAAATGTTTTTCGTTTTTCCGGTCATGCTTCACCTCCGAAGTGTAAAAATGAGGAAACAAAAACAGGACCGCCGAACGGCGATCCTGTAAAAGAATGCTGCATAAAGAAAACTGCATCAAGTGTTTTTTCGTAGAATTTCCAAATAATCTGCGTAGGAATATATCCTTGCTCTGCCGGATTTGTTTGTCTGAACAAGAACACCTTTGTTTTCAAGAACGGAAATAGCTTTTGAAACAGTGTTATAAGACAGATCTAACGCTGTGGCTGTTTTCTGAATATCAATAATGGGGTTGCTTTCAAGGTAAGTGAATACCTGCAATACGGACTTTCTCTGCCTGGTTGAAAGATCACGCAGCATTTCGATACTATGATCGTGAAGTGCGGAAAGTTTATCGATTGTGGCAATGGCATCCATGGCAGATTCAGTAAAAGCCTGAAGGAAAAAGCGAATCCACTGCTCATAATCGCCAGTACGCCTGACTTGTGTCATCCTGTCGTAATACTCAACGCGATTCATTTTCAGGTAATAGGAGATATACAGGGCAGGCGTGGTGAGAACTCCTCTTTCCAGTAAGAAGAGTGTGATCAGCAGTCTCCCGACTCGTCCGTTTCCGTCCAGGAAGGGGTGAGTTGTTTCAAACTGGTAGTGGATCAATGCCGCTGCAACCAATGGATCTATTGTTTCATCTGTGTTGATAAATTTTTCCAGGTCAGACATGGCATCAAGCATATCTGCGGGATTTGGTGGAATATACCTGGCGTTTTGAAGTGTACTGCCTTGACCGCCGATCCAGTTTTGTGAATAACGGAATTCCCCCGGACTCTTTTCCTGCCCTCTGACACCCTGCAGTAAAACAGCATGAATCTCTTTCATAAGCCTGCTACAGATCGGAAGTGATTTTAACCGCTCGATGGCAAATTCAGTTGCCTTTACATAGTTCACAACATCCGACACATCCTGATTAGCATTGACATCCAAAAGAGGATCAAGAATATCATCCAACGTGCACTGGGTACCTTCAATTTGAGAAGACATCAGGGCTTCCTTCCTTACATACATGGACACAAACAGATCCATGTTCGGGATTCGGGAGGAAAGTCCTTCCAGGAGAGCAATGCTCTTATTCGCATCAATCAGTTTTTTTAGCATATCCTCATCCATTTCGATTGGAGGAACAGGGGGGAGAGGTGACGGCTTAAAGGATTTGTAAGCCATTTCACCGGAGAGATTTGTGATAAAGCAGCCTGCACGATTTTCCATGATAGACTCCTTTCTGCTCATGCAAGAACTGAACTTGAAATTACTATAGTAATTATAACCTATTAATTGCAAGAAATCAAGAGAAGATGAAATATAAGCAAAAAAGATATTTCAAGAAAAAGCGTTTACTTGAAATAAAGGGAGAAAAAAGGGGGCATAGTTTCAAGTTGGCAACCCAGAAAGCAGTACTTCAACTTGTTCCATCGGAATTGCCTTGATCTCAATCCCCGGGTCAAGGAATTCCCGTAGAAAGGTTTCCTGATGGGAATAACACAAGACCCGGAAGGTTCCGGGGAAGCTCTGAGCCGCTTCGCGGAAGCGGAACAGTTTTGCCGTATCACAATCCAGATAGGACAGATAATACACGCCGTTCACCAGGGCATCGTATTCAAAGGTTCCTCTACCAAAGGTGCGAGTTTCGTCAGCAAAGGCCAGCTCCAGCAAACGTTCCTTC
>JAZRWD010000227.1:0-2238 GCA_045599525.1 Candidatus Limivicinus sp.
ATCATGTTCGATTTAATGACCTTCAGTGTTGTCTCGCCGGGGGCACCGATGCCCAGGCGCTTCATTTCGGTCAGGTTGCAGAGGCTGGCACGCTTTACCTCGGTGCCTTCGAGCTGAACGGGACGGAACACGGCCACCGGCGTAATGCAGGAGGCTGCACAGCTCCATTCCACGTGGTCCAGCACTGTGTCTGCCACAGTATCCTGCCACTTAAAGGCCATGCCGGCATTTGTGGCATGGTGCCCGGTCACGGACCCGGTCGCCGCGTAGTCGGTGTCGTCATAGGCAATGACCAGCCCGTCGACCGGAATATCCATCGCGCCGCTGCGGACCCGCTCTGTCCAGCGGGCAATGTCTTCCGGCAGGGATGCACCGGTGCTCGGCTCAAAATCCACGGTGATAAAGCCCAGGCTGCGCAGATAGTTCATGCGCTCGCCCCAGGAGACCATCGGCCGGTCCAGATGTACCAGAGTGAAGGTATTGAGCTGGACACCGCGCTCCTGCACTTCCTGCGCACGGGTCTCGTCCAGGGCAAGGGTTCCGGCGACGAGGTTCCGTGGGTTGGCGTATTTGTCCGCGTCGTCCTCGGTCTCTTCGTTAAGGCGGTTAAAGTCGGTATAGGAGATGGTCGCCTCGCCGCGCACCACCAGGTGCCCGGTCTCGGCGATCTGCATGGGCACACCGCGGATAAAGGGGGCCAGATAGCTGATATTCGTGCCGAAGGTGCCGTTGCCGCGGGTCATCAGGCGGGTGAGCCTGCCGTTATCATAGGTCGCCACCAGAGTGATGCCGTCCAGTTTCCAGCTGAGCCAGATGGGGCGCTCCCCTGCCCATTTCTGCAGAACAGTAACATCCTTGCTCTTGGCCAGGGACAGGGCGGGGTATTCGTGCTGCTCCCGCTCACCGTTACCGAAGGTCTCCTCTGCGCCGGCCTTACGGGTCGGACTGTCCGGCAGGATGATGCCGGTCTCTTCCTCCAGAGCAGACAGCTCATCAAAGAGTGCGTCCCACTCATAGTTGCTCATGATCTCGTCGCGGTCATTATAATAGGCCTCGGAGGCCTCGTTCAGACGGGCAACCAGTTCTTCAATTCTTGCCTGTTTTTCTTCCATGTTCTTCCTCTGTTTTTTCCCTGTTCCTGCTTCCTGCTGCAGGCAGCTTCCTTTACTTTCTACTACTCTTTATTATATCACATTTCCGCCCGGATGGGGATACCGCGAAGCCCTGTCCAGAAAAAAAGAACGCTACCGCTCCCCTGCCGGAAGACTCCGGTCGAAAAGCAGCAGCGTCGATCTTTGTCGATGAATGACTTACAGGTTGGCCTGAAAGTTGCCCAGGACGCGCAAATCCTCCGACATGAGGGACAGCTCGTGAATGACCGCATCCATACCCACCGTCGTCAGGTTGCCGATAAATTCAATGAAAAACATGTATTCCCAGTTGTGCTCCGGCATAGGACGGGACTCCAGACGGGTCAGGTTGATGCCATGGACGGCGAACACCGTCAGCACGCTGTGCAGAGCACCGGAGTTATGGGGTGTGGTCAGCGAAACACAGATTTTGTCCCGGTAGCCACGGAGCTCGACCTTCGGTGAGATGACAACAAAGCGGGTGGTGTTATTGCTCTTGGCGTTGACCTTTTCCTGCAGGATGTTCAGGCCATAAATCTCTGCCGCATAAGGCGAGCAGATTGCTGCAATGTGGCGGTTCTGAAGCTTGGCCACCAGCTTGGCACTGCCGGCAGTATCTGCCTGCGCTTCACGTTTCCAGTCGCGGTGCTCGTTCAGGAAGGGCTCACACTGGAACAGGCCCTGTTCGTGGGAATAGACCGTGGTGATATCGTCGATCGTGGCACCGGGCAGAGCCATCAGGGCATGATTCACGGGGACGGTAGTCTCACCGACGAAGAAGTAATCGTACTGCTCCAGCAGGTCGTACACCTGGCGGATAGCGCCGGTGGAAGAGTTTTCGATGGGCAGAACAGCATAATCTGCCTCGCCCTTTTCCAGCGCGACAAAGGTATCTTCAAAATGAGAAAGGCCCCTGGCATTCACACCCTTGCCGAAGAAATTGCGGGCAGCAGCCTCGCTGTAGGCACCCGGCTCGCCCTGGTAGACCACGCGGGGGTTTTCCACCGGTTCCCGCTTGTCGGCCATCATGCGCAGATAGCGGGCATAGGAGCTTTCTTCAAAATAGGTTTCATCCACAGAGGAGTCGCCGCTCTCACCGATCAGCTGC
>JAZRWD010000228.1:0-3291 GCA_045599525.1 Candidatus Limivicinus sp.
TCGTGACCGGGGTTGACGACGCGGCCGGCGACGGTGTCGGTCTGCAGCTCGCCGTTGGGGCCGACGGTTTCCAGGGTGCACTTGAGCTCGGGACGGACGTGATACTGGAAAATATCGCTGCAGCATTCCTTTGCCCGTTCATCATACAGGGCAATGTTTTCCGGGTCGCAGCGGCGCATAACGTTGGTGATGTTCAGGTAGATCATCGCATCGGCGAAGGCACGGCCGGAGCGGGTCTCGGGAATGGTCTTCGGGCCCATGCCGGTGGGATCCTTGATGAGGCCCTTGTTCAGCTTGTAGATGATATCATAGGCCCAGCGTGCGCGCTCAATGCATTCTTTGTCGCCGGTGTTCAGGTAGTACTCGGCGTTGGCCATGCAGTAGAAGCCCTCGCTGAAGCAGTAGCGGCGCTGGCGCAGGGGCTTGCCGTCACCGGTCACGGTGAAATACAGTCTGCCTTCGGCATCCCAGTTGCGGCAATACTTCTCGAGAAAGTCAATGCAGCTTTTGGAGGCTTCCAGCCACTCGGGGCGGGCACCGTAGTTGGTGCAGAGGAAGGCAAAGGTCCAGCCGCAGCGGCCCTGCATCCACACGCTCTTATCGGTGGAGAAGATCTTTCCTTCGCGGTTCAGGCAGGTGTAAACACCGCCGTGTTCTTTATCCAGACCGTAGGTGAGCCAGAAATTCACACAACGATCCAGCTCGTCTTTTACCCACTGGTGGGTTTCCCTGAATGCCTGCAGTTTGTTTGTATCCATATAAAATCTAACCTTTCTGTTCTGAATGATCTGATTTGTTGAAGACAATATAACCTTATACGATAGAGGTCAGTTTCTTAGTATATCATTCGTTCGTAGGCTTTTCAATCGCCGTAAAGGAAAAGGGAGGGATGGATACGGGGAAAATACTGACGAAAAATGCCTGTCCTGTTTGGTTATTCTGCAGAGGCTTTTCCCCCTTGCAGAAAAGGCGCGGATTCGGTATTATTAAAATGTATGCGGATGTTCCACAAAGAACCGATGTTTTTTCACCAATATTGTTTTCTCACGGAGGATATATACAATGAATCTTTATGGTATTGAAGTAAATGTTAAGAACCCGCCGAAGCTGGACCCAGGCTTCATCCCCATCGGAAAGTTCAACAAGGCCTTCCTTGCCGGGGCAAAGAAGCCGGTTTCGGTCGCCGTGGAGCGCGCCTCCGGCCAGATGGCGACTGTCCACACCTTTATCCACGGAACGGAGGAATTCTATCAGGCAGACTGCTATTACATCAACCGCATCGTGAAGACCCTTCTCTGGATGAAGGGCGGCTTCCGTGTGTACGTTGCCGGCGACGACAGCATCTATGATTACCTGTGCAAGGCCTTCTCGGACGGCGGCGAGCAGGATTTCGATTTCCACTATTTCGAAGGTATTTTCGAGCATCCCTTTGAGATCCTTAAGGTTGACCAGGTTCCCGAAGCGAAAGACTCTCCCAAAAAGATGGGCGGCCATCTGGAAGGCTGCCGTATCGGCTTCGATGCCGGCGGAAGTGACCGTAAGGTCAGTGCAGTGATCGACGGCGAGAGCGTGTACTCCGAAGAGGTCGTGTGGTTCCCCAAGACCAATTCCGACCCGGATTATCACTACAACGGCATCGTCTCCGCACTGAAGTCTGCTGCAGAGCATATGCCCCGCGTGGATGCAGTCGGTGTTTCCTCTGCCGGTGTGTATATCAACAACCGCACCATGAGCGCCTCCCTCTTCCTGAAGGTACCTGCAGAGCTTTATGAGGAAAAGGTGAAGAATATCTATATCCGTGCCATTACCGATACCTTCGGCGATATCCCCTACGAAGTGGTCAACGACGGTGACGTAACGGCCCTGGCCGGCATGATGAGCCTGGGTGAGCCCAATGTGCTCGGTATTGCGATGGGCACCAGTGAAGCCGGCGGCTTTGTGGATAAGCAGAACTGCGTTACCGGCTGGCTGAATGAGCTTGCCTTTGTTCCGGTCGACTGCCAGCCCGATGCCATGCAGGATGAGTGGAGCATGGATATCGGCTGCGGCGTAAAATACTTCTCACAGGACGGCGTGATCAAGCTGGCTCCCCGTGCAGGTATCGCCCTGGATGAGAGCCTTTCCCCCGCAGAGAAGCTGAAAGTCGTCCAGAAGCTCATGGCGGAGGATGACCCTGCGGCAACCGATGTTTACCTGAGCATCGGCAGCTATCTCGGCCATACCCTGGCATACTACTATGACCTGTATGACTGCAAGCATGTCCTGCTCCTGGGCCGTGTGATGAGCGGCAAGGGCGGCGACATTATCCTGGCTGAGTGCAAGCGCGTTCTTGCAGATGAGTATCCCGAAGCGGCTGCCGTTCTTCGTCCTGCCCTTCCGGATGAAAAGTTCCGACGCGTTGGCCAGTCTGCCGCTGCTGCCAGCCTTCCTGAAATCGTCTGAGCACAACCACTGACCATACATCATTAAAAAGAAAGAAAGCGGGAGGAAAACAAAGATGAGAATCATACGTACCAAAGACTATGACCAGATGAGCCGTCAGGCCGCCAACATCATCTCTGCACAGGTTATTCTGAAGCCCCACAGTGTTTTGGGCCTGGCAACCGGCTCCAGCCCTCTGGGAACCTATGAGCAGCTGATCAAGTGGTGCGAAAAGGGTGACCTGGACTTCTCCAAGGTCCGTACCGTCAACCTGGACGAGTACATCGGCCTTACTCCGGAGGATGAGCAGAGCTATCACCGCTTTATGCACGACAACCTCTTCAGCAAGATCAACATCAACCCCCTGAATACCAACCTGCCCAACGCCTGCGCACGCAATCTGGAAGCAGAATGCAAGCGCTATAACCACCTGATCGAAAGCCTTGGCGGCATTGACCTGCAGCTGCTGGGCCTGGGCGCAAACGGCCACATCGGCTTTAATGAACCTGACGAGATCTTCGAAAAGGGCACCCACATCGTTACCCTGTCCGAAAGCACCAAGGAAGCCAACAAGCGCTTCTTCGACAGTGTGGAATCTGTCCCCGGTCAGGCCATTACGATGGGTATTTTCGATATCATCCAGGCAGACCGCGTGGTTATGGTCGCCTCCGGCAAGGCGAAGGCACAGGCCGTTAAGGATGCCTTCTTTGGCCCCATCACCCCGAAAGTTCCCGCTTCCATTCTCCAGTTCCACAAGGACTTCACCCTCGTGGCTGACGAGGATGCCCTTTCCCTGCTGTAAGGATCACGGAAAACACAATAACGAATACACGACAGAGGTCTTCCTTTCGGAGACCTCTGTCGTTTTCG
>JAZRWD010000229.1:0-3315 GCA_045599525.1 Candidatus Limivicinus sp.
CGCCAGAGCAAAGGCATGGTTTTCCTCTTCCGCGCCACCCATCGGGTTCGTGCCGCGCCACACGCTGTGGATATGCTTATCCCCGCAGATATAGGTGCTATAAGCTCCGTTTGCGCCGCTGTACTGCTCAAAGGTGCCGTGCGCGGCCATATCCGCCGGGTCCTTCAGCAGCACCGCCGCGCCGTCCGCATAAGTGTAGACCGCCACAGGTGTCCAGCGGAAGTTGACAACAGACAGCGTGATCAGCTCCGGGACCCCATTCTGATCGATATCGTAAAGGGCAAACATGTCCACATGGTCACCGAACTGCGCGTGGTTCTGCTCGTAGTCATACGCCGCATTGGCGAACTCCTCGGGCTGACCTTCGACAGCCGGTGCTGCCTGCAGGATTTCCCGGTATGCGGCCAGCGCTTTTTCCTTTACCGTCGGCTCGTTCGTTGCACTCTGTTCCTGCACAGGCTGCTGCGGAACCGTTGGGTTCGCCGGAGCCGCCTGCTGTGCCGGAGCCTTACCGCAAGCACATAACGCTGCGGCAAGCAGCACGCTGCAAACCGTTAGAATGATTTTCCTTTGCTGTTGTTTCATAAATAATGTCCTCCTGAAATTAACTCTTCAAATTCTTCCTTATGCTCGTGCAGGTTCATAAAATTCCTCCATTTCCGGAATTGCATACGATGAGAGTGCGGATAAAAACTGGTGCAAAGTATTTTCAACACCAAAGTAATTGAGAAATCGCGCAAGCAACGCAATCGTTGATTTCTTGTACTTCCGGTTTTTCAGGACAAATACCGCGGCAGTATCCGAGTACCCAAGAGCAAATTCTTTCATATATGATGCCAATGCAGACTTGCTGAAATCTTCAATGGACTTGTAATGCTGAAGGATCTCCATGGTTTCAATCACCGGAATAGTATCCTGCGTTAATGCAATCCCGCTGTTTGTCACGCAAACATTATGGATATTCTTCTTTTGTTCGGATACAGCAGAAGACAGAACCTCAACCCGTTTGCTGATCTGCGTTGTAAGTCCTTTTTGATTATAAAGCCGGTAACCAATTACGATTCCCTGCCCGTCGCCTGTATAGTGACTGATGATTTCTTTTTCACTGATGGGGATCACTCCAAATCGTGATTTCTTCGGCCGATAGTACAATCCCTTTGTAAGATGCACAAGGGAACCCTGCTTGCTCATTCGCTCCAATGTCTTATAGTAGGTCATTTCAGGAACAGTGCCGAACGATCTTTGGTATAAAGTGCTTGCTTCCAGAAGCTTGTTTTCCGGCTCCTGCCCGATTACCGTCTCGATGTATTTTGCATAGCTGTTCATACGACACCTCCTCAAGCTCAGTATATGCCAAACGTCGGCATTGTCAAGTAGAATTTGTTTTTGCTTGACAATGCAGCTATAATGTTGCCGCACACATTCTTCAACGTCGCCCATGATCACCCTTTCCGAACGGCAAAAACAGACAGCCCAAGACTACAGCAATCCCGTAAATCTGAGTCTGTCTGTTATTATCAATGATAATTTGCTCCCGGTCTGTACCGGGCTGTCGTTGCTCAACATAATCCACCCCGGGCCTCAGTTGCAGATATTGTCGATGATATCCTGAATGATTTCCGCCATTTCTTTATCCGTCCTGACCAGGGCTTCCATATCCTTTACGGCCTTGATTACCGTTGCATGATTACGCCCGGAAAAGTGATTGCCAATATCCGTAAAGGAAAGCGCTGTCAGCCTGCGCATCAGGAACATGGCAATGTGGCGTGCCCTGGAGACATTTTTGGATTTACTGCTTCCCTGCAATGCCTCACCCGTCAGGTTGAAATAGCGGGCTGTTTCCCGAATAATATCCTCCGGTTTTGTCTTCGCTTTAGCGGTATGGGTAACGTCATCGACGGCGCGCTTCACGGAATCCAGGGAGATCGTATCATTCAGAATGGCCTTATACGCGCAAAGGCGTTTCAATACCCCTTCAAGCTGGCGAACGTTCGAGGTGACCTCGTTTCCAATGTAAGAAATATACTCCTCCGGCAGATCAAGACCGAAGCGTGCAGCTTTGTTTCGGATGATCTCTATTCTGGTTTCCGGACCGGGAGTTTCCAGCATAGCCATAAGGCCGCCTTCAAAACGCGTTCTTAACCGTTCATCCAGTAAGGCCATTTCTTTCGGCGGCCGGTCAGAGGTAAGGACGATCTGCCCTTTTGCCTGATAGAGACTGTCGAAGGTGTGGAAGAATTCTTCCTGTGTGGCCTGCTTACCGGCAATAAACTGAATATCATCCACCAGCAACAGATCCAGCTTACGATATTTCTCCCGAAATTGGTCCTGCTCCCCCTGACGGATGGCAGAAACCAGCTGATTGGTAAAGTCGTCCCCTTTTACATAGGCTATTCTTGCCTTCAGGTCACGTCTCTGCAGTTCTTTCCCAATAGAGATCAGCAAATGTGTTTTTCCCAAACCGGAGGCACCATATAAAAGCAACGGATTAAATACATCCCCCGGCCGATCCGCAGCCATTCTGGCAAAAGAATACGCGGACCGGTTGCAGTCACCCGCAACAAAGCTTTCAAAGGTAAAACCTTCGATATCCGGGAGCGAACGATCCGCGCTTCCGTTCATCTGCGACGATTTATACGGTTCGACCTCTTCATCGGTCAGGACAAGTACGTCATACTCGTTTGCAAACAGTTCTGTCAGCTTCTCCCGCAGGATAAAGGAAAAGTTTTTATTGATTACTTCACGTTTAAAGTTACTCGGCGTACGGATGACAAGACAGTTCCCGGTAAGCTCCACCGGCTCACACTCGGAAAACCAGGTATTGATTGCTGTTGGCGTCAGCTGCCGTGCAAGCATCCGGAGGATCTCGCTCCAAAGGTCATTCATTGAATCCATAACAATTCACCACAGAAGTCTTCGATTACACTAGCCACATTTGCCATTGAATTTTATCGCATTCGTTCCCATTTTGCAAGCATTTTGCAATTTGTCCGTTCTTTTCTTGGTAAAAAGTGTTGTAATATACATCAACGGCCTTATATATAGTGGTTCTGTGCAGAAGACATCCTGTATATTGTGGGTGTCATGGTTTTGAACGATGAACAGACCGCAACAGGGGTAAACAGCAGAAGAGCCCCTAAGCAATGCGGAACACCACAATGCTCTGGGGCCTATACGATGTGAATAAAATGCCCTGCAGTGGAATTTGCGCGGCAGGTTCAGGCGATGACCGGGGGGCGCTGCTTTCGGCAGAGCACACCACATCCGGCAGGGTCAGCGGCAGGTCATGGCAAAGCGGATCTCGACGCGGCGGGA
>JAZRWD010000230.1:0-10710 GCA_045599525.1 Candidatus Limivicinus sp.
GGCGTCACGCTTCAGGTCTTCCAGGTTGGTCACACCCACGTTGCACATGGTGGACTTGATCTTGTAGATGCTCTTTTCCACGTTGTCGTGCAGGGGGCCGGCGTAGGTGACGTAGGAGTCAACGCCTTCCTCGAAGCTCAGCTTGTTCTGGCCGCCCAGGTCGTAGCGCTGCCAGTTGCGGGCACGGTTGGAGCCTTCGCCCCAGTATTCCTTGACCATCTGACCGTTGATCATCAGCTTTTCGGTGGGGGACTCGTCGAAGCGGGCGAAGTAGCGGCCCATCATCAGGAAGTCGGCGCCCATGGCCAGAGCCAGGGTCATGTGGTAGTCGTGCACCAGACCGCCGTCGGAGCAGACGGGGACATAGATGCCGGTTGCTTTGAAGTATTCGTCACGGGCAGCAACGACCTCGATGAGAGCCGTGGCCTGGCCGCGGCCGATGCCCTTGGTCTCACGGGTGATGCAGATGGAGCCGCCGCCGATACCGACCTTGACAAAGTCTGCGCCGGCCTTGGCCAGAAACAGGAAGCCGTCACGGTCAACGACGTTGCCTGCGCCGACCTTCACGCTGTCGCCGTAACGCTCACGGATCCAGGCGATGGTGCGGGCCTGCCAGACGGAATAGCCCTCGGAGGAGTCAATGCACAGCACGTCAACACCGGCGTCGACCAGAGCGGGAACACGCTCGGCATAGTCGCGGCTGTTGATACCGGCACCGACGAGGTAACGCTTCTGCTCGTCGAGAACTTCGTTGGGGTTGTTCTTGTGGTCGGCATAGTCCTTGCGGAAGACGAAATAGCACATGTTGCCGTTTTCGTCAACGATGGGCAGGGAGTTGAGCTTGTGGTCCCAGATGATGTCGTTGGCTTCCTTCAGGGAGATGCCGAGGGGAGCGGTGACCAGCTTTTCCAGCGGGGTCATGAAGGCAGAGACCGGGGTGGTGGCGTCCATGCGGCTGACACGGTAGTCGCGGCTGGAAACGATGCCGACCAGGCGGCCGTGGGAGGTGCCGTCTTCGGTAACGGCAACGGTGGAGAAGCCGTTGGCTTCCTTCAGGGCGAGAATGTCAGCCAAGGTGGCGTCCGGGCGGACATTGGAGGCGCTGAGGACAAAGCCGGCCTTGTAGTTCTTTACGCGGGCGACCATGGCAGCCTCGTTTTCGATGGTCTGTGCGCCGTAAATGAAGGAGATGCCGCCTTCCTTTGCCAGGGCGATGGCCATTTTGTCGTTGGAAACGGACTGCATGATGGCAGACACGAAGGGGATGTTCAGGGAGATGGCGGGCTCTTCACCCTTTTTGTATTTGACAAGAGGAGTCTTAAGAGAAACATTGGAAGGGATGCAGTCCTCACTGGTGTAGCCGGGGATCAGCAGGTATTCGCTGAAGGTTCTGGACGGTTCGCTGTAATAAAAAGCCATTGTATTCTTATCCTCCATATTTTTTAAAATTTCAAGTATTCTCTCACAAAACAGGTCGCCTGTCAACAAAAGAAAATGCCGAATCCGACGTCGGAAAACCGCGGTTTTTTGGTGGGAATGGTGCAAAATGACCACCAAAACAGACAGGACGGGAGAAGCGGAAACGTGTCCGCTTTACGCGGACACGCAGCTCGTCAATATGGGGAAAATTCAGTAGCCCAGCAGCCACAGGCGGGTGACACCGAAGGCCTCCCGGATGAAGAAGTTCAGCATCACCAGGGGGTAGCCCGGTTCGCCGGCAAAGGCGGAGGCCCGCACGCCGAGGGATCTGGCGATATAGCGCGCACGGTAGAGGTGGTAGGCGCTGGAGACGATAGTGACATTGCCGTCCGGCTCATCGCCGCGGGCACGGATCAGGGCAAAGGAATTGCGCAGGTTCTCCGTGGTATTGGTGGAACGGTCTTCCATCAGGATATGGTCATCCGGTATGCCCCGGGAGAGCAGATAGTCATGCATGGCCTGCGCCTCGGAGATGTTTTCGCCGTCACCCTTTCCGCCGCTGCAGATGACCACGGTATCCGGGTACTGCTGCAGATAGCGGAGCGCACCGTCGGTGCGGTTCTGCAGGGTAATGGACATGGTGTCGCCGCGCACCTGGGCGCCGAGGATGATCAGGTAAGGTGTGCCCGGCCGGGCGTCCGACCGTGCACCGAGGATGACCGGGGTCTCGGCAATGCAGAACCAGACAAAGCCGAGCCCGACCAGCACGGCGGTGAGGATCTTCAGCCAGAGCGGGGCATAGCGGGCGATGACCAGCAGCACCGCCAGAAAGCCCAGGCCATAGCCGAGGTAGCCGTAGCCGCGGTTGATGGCATACAGAAAAACAGCCAGGGCGGCCAGCACGCCGATCAGGAGCCAGAAATGCCCGGCGGTCATGCGGGTGATACGGTTCATTCGCTCAGTGCCTCCCATTGCTCATACAGGCCCAGGAGGATCTCCTCCAGGGCGTTCTTTTCGTCTTCGATCTCCATCAGGCGGACATAGTCGGTGGCGTTGGCCTCCGCCTGCTCCTGCAGCTCCTCCAGCTTTTTCTCATGCTTGGCGATCTCCTTTTCCAGCTTCTGCAGCTGGCGGGGATTGCTCTTGCGGGCGGGCTTGCTGCCGCCGGCGTCGGCACCGGAGGCTCCGCCGCCCACGGGTGTGCTGCCTGCGGCCTTGCCGGGCTTTTCCGCCTTGGGTGCAGCTTTTGCGGCCTGCAGGGCGAGTGCCTCCTGGCGTTCCTTCCAGGCGCGGTACTCGGCGTAGCCGCCGCGGAAATCGGTGATGCCGTCGGGGCTGAGTGCCCACACACGGGTGGCGAATTTCTCAATGAAATAACGGTCGTGGGAGACGAACAGCAGAGTCTCCGTGTAGCCGGAGAGGGCGTCCTCGATCCATTCGCGGCTGGCGATGTCCAGGTGGTTCGTCGGTTCGTCCAGGATCAGCAGGTTGATCTCCCCGCCCATGAGCATGCACAGCTTCAGCCGGCTGCGTTCACCGCCGGAAAGCGCGCCGACTGGGGTCATAACGGACTCCCCGCGGAAACCGAAGGAGGCCAGCCGGTCCCGCGCCTCCTGCGGAGTGCTGCGGGCCTCGTAGAGCATGGTGTCCACCATGTTGCGGTCGGCCACCGGGAACTCCACGATCTGCGGCAGGTAGGCGGTGCGCACCTGCGGGCCGCGGTACAGGTAGCCGCTGTCCGGGGCTTCCTCCCCCATGATGAGCTTGACCAGGGTGGATTTGCCCACACCGTTATCGCCGATGAGGGCGATGCGCTCGCCGCCGGTCACCAGCAGGTCCAGCGAGGAGAACAGGGTGCGCCCGTCGTAGCCCTTGGCCAGCGAGTCGGTGACCAGTACCTCGTCCCCGTTAAACTCACGCTGCTTGAATTTGACACTGAGCTTTTTCTGCTCCGTGGGCTTTTCGCTGTGGCTGAGCTTTTCAATGCGCTTTTCCATCGAGAAGGCCCGCTTGTGCAGCTTGTCCATGCCCATAAAGGCCCAGAGATGCATCTGCTCCGCGGCGCGGGTCAGCTGCTCGATCTTGGCCTGGTCCTTTTCATATTGCTTGAGCTTTTCCTCGAAGCGCCGCTGGCGCTCCTCGACATAAAAGCTGTAGTTGCCGCTGTAATATTCCGCACGGCCGGAGGATATATCGATGATGCGGTGGACGATGCGGTCCAGAAAATAGCGGTCGTGGCTGATGGTGAGGACCGTGCCCTTGAAGTGCAGGATGTAGTCCTCCAGCCATTCCACGGCCTTCAGGTCCAGGTGGTTCGTGGGCTCGTCCAGCATCAGGATATCCGTGTCCTCCAGGATCAGGCGGGCGAGGTTGACACGGGTCCGTTCTCCGCCGGACAGGCTGGCGAACAGACGGTTCCGCATGCTTTCGGGAATATCCAGGCCGTTGGCTACGCGGTTCCGGTCAATTTCCATGCTGTAGCCGCCCAGACGGCGGAAGTCATCCTGCAGGCGGTCATATTCGGCAAGCAGGGCCCGGGAATCCTCCTGCTCCATCTGCACCGAGAGCTCATCCATGCGCTCCTGCAGACGGACAAGGCGGCGCTGAGCCTCCCGCAGAACATCCTCTGTGGTCCAGTCCGGGGGATAGACCGGGATCTGCGAAATGAGGCCGATGCGCTTCGAGGGGGCAATGGAGACCTCACCCTCGTCGTAGTCGATCTCGCCGGTCAGAATACGGAACAGGGTGGTCTTGCCGCAGCCGTTGTGGCCGAGGATGCCCACATGCTCTCCGGCATTGATGGAGAAGGAGAGGCCGTCCAGCACGTTGGTGCCGATCTCGAAAGATTTCACTAGGGAATTAACAGAAATATCGGTCATGAGAATCTATCCTCTGGTTCAATTATTCTTTACCGCGTACTGCAGCACTTCATTGGCCACACTGCCCGCCACGGACAGACCGCCGCCGCCGCGTTCTACCAGCACAACAAAGGCATAGGGATGGTCGTCGTCGGTCAGAAAGCCCGTAAACCAGGCGTGCGTCGTGCCGTCACCCAGCTCGGCAGTGCCGGTCTTGGCGCAGAGGCTCAGGCCGGGGAAGTTACCCTGGTCATAGTGCCCGGTCACGTTGTAGCGCATGAGCTCCAGAAGCTTCTGGGCGGTGGCGGGTTTTACCAGACGCACATGGCCCGGTGAGGTGGTCTGCGCCAGGTGGGGCTCGATCAGCATGCCGTCATTGGCAATGGCGGCAACATAGCGCAGCAGGGAGAAGGGGCACACCAGGTCGGTGGACTGGCCGATGCCGGACCAGGCAAGCTCCGGGTCGCCGACGAAGTCGGTGGGATAGCTGCCGGCCGCTGTGGGGATCCCCTCGATGCTGTGCCGGCTCAGGAAGCCGTAATTTTTCACATAATTGATCATGTTGGTCTGGCCGACCATAACGGCGATCTGGGCAAAGGCCACATTGCAGGAATTGGCCATGGCATCCCGGAAGGACTGGGTATAGTGGGTGCCGGAGCAGGTGATGGGCACGCCCGCGATCTCATATTCCCCTTCGCAGTAAAAGGTCCGCTCGAAGATATTGGGGATCTTTTCGATGGCGGCAGCCGCCGTGATGAGCTTGAAGACGGAGCCAGGAATAAAGCTGGCGGAGATGCAGCGGTTGATATACGCACCCTCTTGCGGCTCGGAGGCATCCAGCGGGTCCAGGGACGGCGCGGAGGCCATGCACAGGATCTCACCCGTCTGGTAATTCATGACCATGACGGCACCCTTTCGCCCGGCAAGGGCGCGGTAGGCAACATTGTTCAGACCGGCATCCACGGTGAGGGTCAGGCTCAGCTCGGACCGCTGTGTGGTGCCGGTGATCAGGCTGAAGCCCTGCAGTTGGCTCCAGAAATTGGTCAGCACACCCGTGCCGGTCCGCCCCCAGTAGTCGCCTGTGACATGATAGTTGGCGACGCGTGTATAGGCTTCCTCGGCAAAGCGGCTCTCGGTGGCGTTGAAGGAGGCCAGCATTCGGCCGTGCCGGTCCACGAGCTCCCCGGAGGCACCGGAATTATAGGCGGAGAAGTACAGCGCCCAGTCGCCCCCGTGGTCAATATACCGCATGACATACACGCCAAGTCCGCAGACCACGAAGAAGGCCAGCAGCAGAACAGCGACCGCGCGGTTGGTTACCTTTTTCATTTCGCTGCCCCCTTACCCTTTCGGGCAGCCTTCTGTGCTGCCCGCTGTTCCCGCCGGCTCAGACGGACGGCCGTTGCCTGTGCCGCGGGCTTTCTTCCGAAGAGGCCCTTTTTCGGCCGGTCGGCGGAGGCGCTGCGGCGGTCTTTGCGGGAGGGCGGTGCCGTTCTTCCCCTGCCGGTGGAAACAGGGCGGCGGTCATCCGCGGGCGTCTCCTCAAAGGTGAAGCTGCGGCGGTTGACCTTGGTGGCGGTCCGTTTCCGGATCGAGGAATCGGGGATGAATACGATCTTACCCGGGTGCACGGCAAAGCTTGCCCCCCTTCGGGTATCCGCACTCTTGATAAAGGCCATCAGAAGCCAGCAGGACAGCATGGACGAGCCGCCGCGGGAGACAAAGGGGAAGGTAACACCTGTGAAGGGCAGGATATCCATGGAGCCGAATACATTCAGCGAAACCTGCACCAGCATCATGCCTGAAGCGGCACACGCGGCAATGGCATAGTAAGAGGAGCGGCCGTATTTGGAGGAGCGCACCGCAAAAAAGGCGAGCGTTAGCACTGCGATGACGGCCAGAACGGCAATGATCAGGCCCAGTTCCTCACAGACCATGGCAAAAACCATGTCGGTATTGGCGGCCGTGATGCCCTCCAGCCAGCCTGCGCCGGCACCCTTGCCGAACAGTCCGCCCGAGGCGGCTGCCGACATGGCACGGGTCTGCTGATAGCCGGTGTTGTAAACATCCTCCCAGACGTGGCCCCAGGAGGCAAAACGACGCGCGATATACGGCTTGATGCTGACAGCCAGCACACCGGCCATGCCCGCACCGGAAATGGCCAGCAGAACGGTGGCCAGAGAGCCGGAACGCATGAAGGAAATGATCAGAAAGCCCACAAAAAACACAACGGCGGTGCCGAAATCCCCAATCAGGGCCAGGGCAACCACACAGATCGCGGAGAATACAATAAAGCTGAACAGGTTGCGTTTGTGGTAGAGGCGCCCCAGCGTGGAGGCACCGGTGTAAATATAGGCGACCTTGACCAGCTCGGAAGGCTGAAAGGAAAAGCCGCCGACACTCAGCCAGTTCGTGGAGCCGTTGATGGAGTCACCCAGTGCGACGTTGACCGCCAGCAGGGCAAGCGCCAGAAAACCGATCGGATAGCGCAGCGCAAGGGTCCGGCGGAGGTTGCGCATCCAGGCCCCGACGAGCAGAAACAGTACCACACCCGCGATGACCAGCAGAATCTGCTTGAACATATCCCGAGGCGTGGAGGAGGCGGCAACGGACATGCCCAGCGTGGTCAGGTAAAACGCGATCGTCTCCGCCTCAAAGCCGGTGCGGTCGATCACGCGCATGGCGCTGTAGCAGCACCACTCCAGCAGGATGACCACAAAAAAGGCGAGGGCGATGGAAAGCAGGTTGGCCTCATCGGCGGAGAGTGCGTGCTCCAGCAGCAGAAACAGCTGAAAAACCGTCAGCTCCAGCAGGGTGAGGGAAGAAGAAATCACCTTGCCCGCACTGGGACGCCGGGCTTCCAGACGAGCCTTCTGTTCTTCAGTGAGGTCAATGAAACGGGCGGTGGTCCCCTGAAAGTTCAGGGTGTCGCCATCGGCTACCGGGGTGCCGTTGGAGCTGACCGGGATGTTGTTGACCCAGACGCCGCCTTTGGAGAAAACATCGGAGATCTTCCACAGCCCCTTGTCGGTGCGGGTCAGCACGGCGTGGACCCGCCCGGCTTTGGGATTGTCAATATAGACATCCGAGCTGAGGGAGCGGCCGATGATGTTTTCCCAGTGCAGGATGGGGGTCGTCGGCTCACGACCGACTCGCAGGTAACCCCAGGTTTCGGATTCATACCCCTCGCTGAGCATGGAACGGATACAGCGGACCAGAATCGAAACCGACATCAGGATCAGGATGAACTTGGAAAAGGTCAGAAAATAGGCGCTCATCAGGGCTACCGGATCGTTCATGGCCAGCCTCCTTTCCATTTTCTTTGCGGGAATGGCCGTGGGCAAAATTTCAAAGTCTTGTTATTATACCACAGGGGAATGAAGGTTGACAATAAACAGGGTATGAACTACAATAATACGGTATGCAGAAAAAAAGGACATATTCGCAAATGCAAAACAAAATGGCAGAAAAAGGTTCAAAACTCGATAAAAAGACGGTCGTGATCCTGGCTGTGCTGGTTCTGGTGGTCGTGCTTTGCGCGCTCTCCTGGTTTTTCCTGCGCACGACAGGAGAGGGCACCATGGCAGTGATCGCCATCGACGGTGAGGAGTATAAGCGGATCGACCTGTCGGCGGTAAAAGAGGCGTACGATCTGTCGATCGACACGGAATACGGCCACAACACCGTGCACGTGGCACCGGGCTCCATTGCCATTACGGAGGCAGACTGCCCGGACGGCGTCTGCGTCCACATGGGGGCAATTTCCACCGGTGGTGTGCCCATCGTCTGTATGCCGCACCGCCTGATCGTGCAGATCGAGGGAGGGGACCTGGGTGCCTGAACGGAAAAAAATGCGTAAGACCCAGAAGCTGGCCCTGATCTCCGTCCTGTCGGCGATCGCCCTGGGCATCTTTGTTCTGGAGGCGCAGCTGCCCTCTCTTGTCCCGGTCCCGGGGGTCAAGCTTGGTTTGGCCAATATCATTACGCTGACGGCAATGGCGCTTCTGGGCCGTAAAGAAGCCGGCGCGGTGCTGGCCGTGCGCATCCTTCTGGGGTCACTGTTTGCCGGCAGCCCGTCTACGCTGTTTTTCAGCGCCATGGGTGGCGTGCTGGCCTACCTCGTGATGTGCCTGCTCATTTCGGTCTTTCCGGGAAAATACCTGTGGGTCGTCAGCGTATGCGCTGCGGTGGCCCATAACATCGGGCAGCTGGCGGCGTGTGTTCTGGTGGTAAAAACACCGGGCATCCTGGCCTATGCGCCCATCCTCTGCATTTCCGGCATTATTACGGGGCTGTTTACCGGCTTTGCGGCAGTTTATCTGCTCCGTTCCGTGCAGCGGCTCAAACTCCGGTAAAGCATGCTGTCCCTGCCTGTACTAACGAATGAAAGAATTAAGAAAAGAAAAAGAGGTAGTTGAAAATGAGTTGTAATTCCGATTGCTCCAGCTGCAGCAAAGACTGCTCCTCCCGTCAGGAAGATTCGAAGAAGCCTCTGCGTGAGGGCGCTTCCGTAAAGAAGGTCATCGGTGTTGTCAGTGGTAAGGGCGGCGTAGGCAAGTCCCTGGTTACCAGCCTTCTGGCTTCCGAAATCCAGCGCAGAGGCCTGAACGCTGCTGTTCTGGATGCCGATATCACCGGCCCGTCGATTCCCCGTTCCTTTGGCATCACGCAGCATGCCTTCGGCACAGACGAATATCTGCTGCCAGTCACCACACCCAGTGGCCTGCAGGTGATGTCGATCAACCTGATCCTCGAAGAGGAGACTGCTCCGGTCGTTTGGCGTGGCCCCGTGATTGCCGGCGCAGTCACCCAGTTCTGGACCGATGTGTACTGGCAGGATGTTGACTACATGTTTGTCGACATGCCTCCCGGAACCGGCGACGTTCCGCTGACCGTCTTCCAGTCCCTCCCCATCGATGGCATCGTCATCGTCACCAGCCCGCAGGATCTGGTCGGCATGATCGTAGCAAAGGCCTATAATATGGCCGGCTTGATGAATGTCCCCGTTCTGGCTCTGGTGGAAAATATGTCCTACTTCAAGTGCCCGGACTGCGGCAAGGAACACAACATTTTCGGCAACAGCAAGGTTGCCGAGGTGGCAAAGGACTACAACATTCCGTACAGCACCCGTCTTCCCATGGACCCGGCGATTGCGGCCATGGTCGATGCCGGCGAAGTGGAATCGGTAGACGCAGAGTATATTAAGGGCCTGGCCGACCATCTGATCAAGACCGTCGGCTGAAAGAGAAAAGGAAAGATTTGAATGGTTAAAGTTGCAGTATCTTACGATAACGGTGAAATCGGCGGGCATTTTGGTCATGCCCAGTGCTTCGCCATCTATGAATATACCGAGACCGTCGATGACGTAAAAAAGGTCCTGGTCGACACCTCCGACCGTCACGGCCATACCGAAATGGTCGAGCTGATGGTGGAGAAGGGCGTTCAGGCCGTCATCTGTCAGCAGATGGGCGAGTCCGCTTTTATGGGACTGATGGAAAAGGGAATCTATCCCATTACCGGCTACTGCGGTGATGCCGATACGGCTGCCGACATGCTGGTGACCGGGCAGCTTCAGCCTGCAGGTGCAGGCGGCTGCGGCGGTGGGTGCGGTGGTGGCTGCGGCGGCGGAGCAGGCGAAGACGGCTGCGGCTGCGGAGGCTCCTGCGGTTGCCAATAACAGAGGCTGAAGAACATCGCACCATACTACGCCATTGCCACATGGCACCCGTACGGCGCGGCAGGCAAAATCGAATAAACAGAATCGCACGGTACCGGAGAGCTCCGGCCCGTGCGATTTTTTCCGTTTTGCTGTTTTGCGATTTCGGCCATTTCATGTGTTTCATCATTTCGGCCGTTTCACGGTTTTTCTGCTTCCGTTTGCCTTACGCCAGCAGCTGAAGGACGGACAGACAGATGAGGTTAGGCACATTCTCAAAGGTGTGCTTTTTTTCTACGCGCTCAGTAAACATATGCCCGTCTTTGCCAAAGGTCCCGATATTCACGACAGGAACATTGATCTGCTGAATCTTTTCCGTGTCGTGGAAATACTTGACCTTCCAGGTGGGCATGTTGTCCCCCAGTGCCTGCAGGCTTTCGGGGTCATCACAGACCTCCAGGAAGCTGCTGTCGGAAATATACGGGTAAAACATGCGGGTCTTCAGCGGAACACCGGCTTCGGGCTGAACGGCCTGAATGGCGGCCTCAACGCTGTCCAGAAGGGTGCGCTCCTTCTCAGTTTTGCCGTCTACCACAATGGGGCCGCTGTAAATGGAACCCAGGAAGATGACCACGGCGGGATTCTTATCGGTAGACCATTTCCAGGCTTCCTCAATCACGCGCAGGCTGTAGAGGCGCAGGTCCATGCCGATACCCTCCTCGTACAGCTACTGCTGACAGCGGCGGATGGCTTCGGCAAATGGTTCACCGTGCCGGG
>JAZRWD010000231.1:0-3728 GCA_045599525.1 Candidatus Limivicinus sp.
GGGGACCTGCCTGCTTAACCTGATGTCTTCTCCGGGGAGCGGGAAGACCAGCACACTGCTGGCCTTGAACCGGGCCTTTGGTGGTCGCCTGCGCTGGGGCGTGATGGAGGCTGACATTGACAGTGATGTGGATGCGCTGACAATGCAAGCTGCAGGCGTGCCTGCCGTGCAGCTGCACACGGGTGGGATGTGCCATCTGGATGCGGACATGACCCGGCAGGGAATTGCTGCCCTGGGGCAGGACAATCTGGAACTGATTGTGCTGGAAAACATCGGCAACCTGGTGTGCCCGGCAGAATTTGATACCGGGGCAGCCATCAACATGACGATCCTCTCGGTGCCGGAGGGGGACGACAAACCGGCCAAATATCCCCTGATGTATGAAAAGAGCGACATCCTGGTCGTCAACAAGATCGACACACTGCCTGTTTTTGACTTTGACAAGGCTCTTATGGAGAAATATGCACGTCTGCGTAACCCAAAGATTGAAATCTTCTATATTTCTGCTCGCAATGGTGAGGGTGTGCAGGAACTGGCAGATGCGCTGGTGCAGAAGGTGAGGGAGTGGAACAAATGAAGGAAGTTAAGGTGATTGAGATCCATGAGTCCATCTTTGCAGAAAACGAAAAGGAAGCGGAACTGATCCGTGCTCGTCTGAGCGCCGCGGGCACCTTGTTTCTGAACGTGATGTCCTCACCTGGCAGCGGAAAAACCACGACCCTCGTAGCTCTAATCAACCGCCTGAAGGAGGAGCTGGCCATTGCCGAGATGGATGTGGACATTGAATCCAGCCTGGACGCGCAGCGTGTGGCTGACCGGACCGGCGTACGATCTCTGCAGATTCACAACGGCGGTCTCTGCCACATTGATGCGGACATGACCGCTCGCGCCTTGACGGCGTTTGATACCGACGGTCTGGACCTTCTAATCCTGGAAAATATCGGTAACCTGGTCTGCCCGGCGGAGTTTGATACCGGTGCACACAAAAATGTGACCATTCTGTCGGTGCCGGAAGGAGATGACAAACCGCTGAAATACCCGCTGATGTACACGGTCAGCGACGTGGTGCTGATCAATAAGATCGATGCTCTGCCATACTTCGACTTTGACCTGAAAAAAGCCGAGGAACGCATTCTGCGCCTGAATCCCCATGCGCTTATCTTCCCCATCAGCGCGAAGACCGGAGAAGGTCTCGATGCGGTGTGCGACTGGATCCGTACGGAACTGGGAAAGGTGAAGGCCTCTCACCAATCTGCTATTGGCAAATGCGGGAACGTGGTCTATAATAAACCGATTACTTTTGAAAAATAAACTTCCCCAGGGGAAGCTTTACGGAGGAACCGATATGGATTACGCAGCAGAGTCCCTGAAAATGCATTATCAGCTGAAGGGAAAGATTGAAGTTGTTGCCAGAGCCGCAGTAAATGACAAGGAATCTCTTTCTTTGGCCTATACGCCAGGTGTTGCCCAGCCCTGCCTCGAGATTCAGAAGGATATTGACAAGAGCTATGAACTGACCCGCCGTTGGAACACGGTCGCCGTAATTACAGACGGCACGGCTGTCCTTGGCCTTGGCGACATCGGCCCGGAAGCCGGTATGCCGGTAATGGAAGGCAAATGCGTGCTCTTTAAGGCCTTTGGCGGTGTCGACGCCATGCCTCTTTGCCTGCGCACCAAGGAACCGGACCGCTTTGTTGATGCAGTGGCTCTGATGGCCGGCAGCTGGGGCGGCATTAATCTGGAGGACATCAGCGCTCCCCGCTGCTTTGAAATCGAAAAAAAGCTGAAGGAACGCTGCGACATCCCGGTCTTTCATGATGACCAGCACGGCACAGCCTGCATTGTCCTGGCCGGTCTGCTGAACGCACTGAAGGTTGTTGGCAAGGACATTCACGATATTAAGGTCGTGACCAGCGGTGCCGGCGCTGCGGGCATCGCCATTATCAAGCTGCTGTGCAGCATGGGCTTGAAGAATGTGATTATGACGGACCGTACAGGGGCTATTTATGAAGGCCGCGAGGGAATGAACCCCATCAAGCAGGAGATGGCAGCTATCACCAACCGAAATAAGGAAAAAGGCAAGCTGGCTGACGTTATCCGCGGGGCGGACGTGTTCATTGGCGTTTCTGCACCCGGTATGCTGACGCAGGATATGGTCCGTTCTATGGCTAAGGATCCCATCATTTTTGCCTGTGCCAACCCGACCCCGGAAATCTTCCCGGATGAGGCCAAGGCAGCCGGTGCTGCAGTTGTGTCTACCGGCCGCAGCGACTATCCCAACCAGATCAACAACGTGCTTTGCTTCCCCGGCATCTTCCGCGGCACACTGGATGTGCGTGCCTCCGATATTACGGAGAACATGAAAATCGCTGCTGCCTATGCTCTTGCCGGACTGGTGAGCGACGAAGAACTCAGTGCAGACTATATCCTGCCCAAGGCTTTTGACCCGCGCGTCGGCGAAGCTGTCGCAAAGGCAACCGCAGCAGCGGCTATCCGAGATGGTGTCGCACGCTATATCCCGCAGGAATAAGCGGAAAAAGTGGAGCCAGCGGCATAGATACGATCTGTCGGCAAGAGTCGTGCCACATTTTTGCGGATGAAACAGTACAGCCTCTGTCAAAACAGACAGGGGCTGTATTCTTTCCGGAAAGAAATAACGAAAATGGTTTTGCTTCTCTGGTCGGCGGATTGCGATATCTGCAAAAAACACAGGAAAAGAAAACATAGAAGAGGAATACTCCGCTCTTGCGCAGATTGCGTTCTGTGTTACAATAAAGAAAAATGCTTCAGGAGGCATGAAGATGAATAATTTCCAGTATTTTACTCCTACAAAAGTTGTTTTCGGTAAGGAAACGGAGAAACAGGTCGGCACTCTCGTCCGTGAGCAGAAGGCAAGAAAGGTACTGATCCATTATGGTGGTGGTAGCGCTGTGCGTTCGGGGCTGCTCGGACGGGTCGAAGATTCGCTGCGTGAAGCCGGAATTGAATTTGTGGTCCTCGGTGGTGTTGTGCCGAATCCCCGGCTGAGCAAGGTGTACGAGGGCATCAAGCTGGCCAAAAAGGAAGGCGTCGATTTTATCCTTGCCGTTGGTGGCGGCAGCGTTATTGACTCGGCCAAAGCAATCGGCTACGGCATTGCGAACGAGGGAGATGTATGGGACTTTTATGCGAAACTCCGCCAGCCTGAGGCCTGTGCACCGGTCGGCGTTGTGCTGACCATCGCTGCCACAGGCAGCGAAATGTCCAACTCTTCTGTGATTACCAACGAAAACGACTGGCTGAAACGCGGATTGAACATGGATATGTCCCGTCCAAAGTTTGCGGTTATGAACCCGGAACTGACCATTACGCTGCCCGAATATCAGACAATGAGCGGCTGCACGGATATCATGATGCATACGATGGAACGCTATTTCTCCCATGAGAAAGATACCCTTCTGGTCGACGCAATGGCAGAAGGCCTTCTGCGAACGGTCATGAACAGTGCAAAGGTCCTGCTTGCCGAGCCGGATAACTACGACGCAAGGGCAGAGGTTATGTGGGCAGGCAGTCTTTCCCACAATGGCCTGACCGGCTGCGGACGAGCGGGTGACTGGGCCTGCCACCAGCTTGAGCATGAGCTTGGCGGTATGTTTGACGTTGCGCACGGTGCAGGCCTTGCCGCTGTCTGGGGCAGCTGGGCCAGAACTGTCTGCAGGGAGAATATTGACCGTTTTGCGCAGTTTGCC
>JAZRWD010000232.1:0-7001 GCA_045599525.1 Candidatus Limivicinus sp.
GTTACCTGCCTCATCTGTAACGGAACCTGGACGGAAGCGCACAAATGGACGCTGAGTGAGGAGCTGGACGAAAATGGACATGTGTATCTCTGCCAGGAGTGCGATGAGATAAAGTATGAGAGCCATACTATCGCTGTGAAGCAGACCGCAGAAATCTCTGCGGGCCATATTGAGTACTGCCCGGTCTGCAACTATGTGATCAATCCGCAGGCGGAACACGTCTGGCAGTTCGTGCCGAATGAGTACATGGGATATGACGTCACCTGTTCCCTCTGCGGCATCGGCAACTGGGATACGGATCCCCCGGGACCGACATCTCCTCCCTACCCCTGATGAAGATGAAGGAGAAGTATTGAAATGAGAAAAAACAGTGTTTTGTGGATGACTCTTGCACTGATCCTTGCGGTCTTTCCCTCTTCCGCGCTGGCGGAAGGGGTGACCGACATTGCAGAACCCATAGCGGAAACGACCGTCAGGGAAGGGAAAAGCGCCCCGGCCAGTCTGCTGGATGTGGTCTGTGAGCCCACGGATATTCTGGAGGTCGCACCGGGGGACTTCCTGGTCACGGATACCTACAGCAAGCTGGTCTATGAAGTGAAGGACGGGAAAACTGAGGTATATGCCGGCTACCGGACAGGCGGTGACCTGTATGGCGAACCGATTGGCGGATACTTCGATTCACAGAGTGAATACAGCATGTTCGGCCGCCCCTGGGCCATTACGGTCTTTAACGAGGGCTATGCGGTATCGGATACGGCCAATAACTCCGTCCGTTTTGTCAGCAGCCGGGTCACGGATACGATCACGGGAAACGGCACCTCCGGCAGCCGGATCGGTTCCGGCACGAATGCTTCCTTTGACCGCCCGACCGGCTTGGCAACGGACAGCAACGGTGACCTCTATGTTGCGGATACGGGCAACGGCCGTCTCTGCCGGGTGAGTCATCTGGACGGTATGGTTACGCTGGTGCTCACCGACCTGGACGAACCGACGGCACTCTGCTGGAAAAACGGCGCGCTGTATATCTGCGAGTCCGGCAATAACCGCATCCTGATGCTGCGGAACGGGGAGACCACCGTGGTAGCGGGAAGCACCGATGCCGGATGGGATGACGGCCCCGCGGCGGAGGCCACCTTCATCAATCCGATGGGGATCGCGGTCAGCGATAACGGGACGATCTATGTTTCCGACACCGGCAACAGCGCGATCCGCTGCATCAAAGACGGGTGGGTCAGCACACTGCTCTTCCCAAGCGCCACGGCGCTTGACCAGTACCCGGCCCTGCCGACTGGCCTGCTGTGGTCGGACGGGCAGCTGTATGTCTGCGACACCTATGCCAACAAGGTCTATTCCCTCGCGGTCGAGGGATAAGGGAGACCTCATGACGAAACAGGAAACGATAAAGCTGACCGTTCGGGGGACCCGCGGCTCCTGCGCGGCACCCTTTGCCGACCGGCTGGACTATGGCGGCAATACCGCCTGCGTGACCTTGCAGGCGGGCAGGGTATGGGTCATCTGTGACGCGGGAACAGGGATCATTCCGGTTGCGGAGGAGCTGAAGCTTGCCGCCCGTCAACCGGGCACTGACCCCTCCGAACTGCAGGTGCATATCTTTCTCAGCCATCTGCACCTGGACCATGTCTGCGGCCTGCCGATGTTCCTCCCCGGTCTGCCGAAGGAGATGGCGATCCATGTCTGGGGGATGAGCTCTGCGCAGTTCTGCAGGGACGGCCGGTTCCGGTCGTTTACCGATACGCTGCAGTCGGTCGTGCGCCCGCCGTTCTGGCCCGTTACGCTTGAGGAGCTTCGGCCCAACCTGGTGTTTCACGATCTGCTGCCGCAGGAGACCGTAAGCTTTGCCCCGGACATGACGGTAACGACCTTCCCGGCCAATCATCCGGATGGTGCGGCCAATTTCCGCCTCAGTCTGCAGGGACGTTCCGTCTTCTATGGGCTGGACTGTGAGATCGACCCGGATTTCCGGGCGCAGTATATTTCCGCCGCAAAGGATGCGGATGTCCTCCTCTTTGACGGCACTTATGCGGATGAGGACTATACCCGCTGCAGAGGCTTCGGACATACAAGCATGTCGCAGGCGGAAGCCATTTTGCGGGAGACCAATGCCGGGGAGCTGCTTATTCTGCACTATGACTACCGATACACCGATACCTTTTTGCAGGAGCAGGAGAAGCTTCTGCAGACGGCCGGCACTCCTGTCCGCTTTGCACGGGAAGGCATGACGCTGGACCTGTAAATACCGGAAGGATAGCCCCCAAACGGCAGCCATGGTAACGACAGGCCTGGAACGGTAGATTCCGAAAAGCAGACGCCGGAACGGTAGCCCCCTGAACGACAGGCGCCGGCGCAGAAAAAAGAAAAACAGCGGTCCCAAAAGGACCGCAGAAAAGGGGAGGCACCCGAAAAGGTGCCTGCCCGGATCATTTATAGGGTTATAGTGGGGGCTGCTTTTATGCAGCGACGTCCATTGCGCCCAGTGCATAAGCAGCTGCGCCCTGACCGGAGATGCGGCCGAATACGACAAAGTCGCAGACAGCGTTACCGCCGATACGGTTGCCGCCGTGTACGCCACCGGTGGTTTCGCCTGCAGCATACAGACCGGGGATAATGTCGCCTTCGGTGCTGATGACTTCCGCATTGGGATTGATCTTAATGCCGCCCATGGTGTGGTGGATACCGGGGGCGATCTGAATGGCGTAGAAGGGAGCGGTGGACAGATCATCGTCCATGCCGTTGTTGCGGCCGAACTCCTCATCAACGCCGTTGGCAACGGCCTGATTCCAAACGTCCATGGTGTTCACAAAGGCCTGGATCGCATCGCCCTGCAGGCCCATGTTTGCAGCCAGCTGTTCGTAGGTCTCACCGGAGAAGGCCATGCCCTTGGCAATGTATTCTCTTGCGGAGGCATTGTGGTCGACCAGGTTCTGGTCAAAGATGATGAAGGCATAGCCACCGGTCTGCTGCAGCTCAGCAGCGGAGACAGCGTCACGGGTAGAGAGGTCGTTGGTGAAACGTACGCCTTCCTGGTTGACGAGGATGGAGCCAAGGCTGCGCATCTTTTCCGAGACGAGCATGCTGGTTTCCTGATAGACAGTGGGGTGGAGCTGGATCTGTTCCATATCGACCGTTGCGGCGCCGACGGCGGTGGCAAGAGCGATGCCGTCACCGGTTGCACCGGGGTGGTTGGTGGTGACTGCGTTGGCCAGGTCGGGGTTGTAGCTGCACATCAGCTCGAAGTTGGAACCGAAGCCACCGGAAGCCAGAATGACGGCACCGGCGTTAATGGTGTAAACGTGTTCCTTGTCCTCAGCAACGATACCGGCTGCTGCGCCGTCCTGCATGAGGATCTCGGTGGCGGTGGTGTTGAGCATGATTTCAATGCCCTGGTTTGCTGCTTCTTCACTCAGCTTTGCAACGAGGTAAGCTCCAACGGGGCTGCCGTCTTCCGGAGAGTGGAGATACTTGTGGGTGGTGCCGCCGGTTGCGTAGACCTTCGGCAGGGGTGCGCCGACGGTTTCGAGCCATTCAACCGCTTCAGCGCTGTTTTCGGCCAAAGTGGTGACCAGAGCGATATCGTTGAGCTGGTGGCCGCCGTTCATGGTATCTTCAATGAATTCGGGAACACCGCTGTCGGTGATACCCAGAGCTGCCTGGAACTTGGTGTCTGCACAGTTCATACCGCCGGAGGCCTTGAGGCTGTTGCCGCCGACCATGGGCATCTTTTCTACGACGAGGACCTTTGCACCTTCCTGGTTTGCACGGACGGCGGCAGTAAGGCCGGCGCCGCCTGCACCAACGATTACGACATCGCAGTCGATGGTCTCAGGGGTCTTTTCAACATTTGCGGCAACTTCCGGAGCGACTTCGAACACAGCGGGGTCGAGGTCAACGGAAACCAGAGCAACGCGGATGGCTTCTTTGATGGCATTGCTGGTGACAGTAGCACCTGCGATGCCGTCAATAGCGATGCTGTTGGCAGAGACGATCTGCGCAGGGAGCATCTCAGCGGCAACAGCGCCGAGGCCCGGGGTTTCATTCTGTTCGGTGACAACAACAGAATAGAGGGTGTTAGCGTCGGCTTCGATCTCGACGACAACGGGGCCGTCGATACCCATGCCAGCACCAACGGCGGTTACCTTGCCGTCAGCATAAACGCTGACACAGCCAAGAGCGGCAACCATGGATACAACGAGGAGGAGCGCGAGAAGTTTTTTCATGGGTTTCTCCTTTCAGATTCGGGCTTTTGCCCTTTGTCAGTATATTAGCAGAAAAGAAAAAAAGAATAGAAATTCATGCTTTTCATTTGTTGTATTCTTTAGTAGAATACTTTTGAAGATAGATGGCAAAAGGAAAATATTGCTCTTTTTAGTCAATGGAGGGGTCTTATGGACTTGAGAAGTCTGAAGTATGTTCTCGCAATTGCCCGTTTTCAGAATCTGACCAAGGCTGCCGATGCGCTTTATGTGGGCCAGCCGACGCTCAGCAAGTTTCTGGCAGCCCTGGAAGACGAACTTGGGCTGAAGCTGTTCCGAAAGCTGGGCAACCGATATGTCCTGACTTACGCCGGCGAGCGCTATGTGGAAAAGGCGGAAAAAATACTCCTGATGGTGGATGACCTGGAATCGGAGATGGCGGACATCCTGAAGCGGGATGTGGGTGTACTGAATTTTGCTTTTGCCTATATGCGCTGTTCCTATATGCTCCCCAAGACCCTGCCGGCTTTTCATGAAAAATATCCCAACGTAAAGACCGTGCTTTTTGAAGGGCGCTCCGACGATAACGATAAACGTCTGTTGGACGGCCAGATCGATGTGGCTTTCTACAGCAGACCCAGTGAGACGAATCCATTGATCGATTACCATACCCTGGCAAAGGAAGAACTCCTGCTGTGCACCTGTGGGGGACATCCCCTGGGGAAAAAAGCCAGAAAGGTGGAGGGAAGCACGTATCCTGTGCTGGATCTGTCGGCGATTGCCGAAGAACGGGTGATCCTGATGCAGCCCTCCCAGCGTACACGGCAGATCGTGGATGCCATCCTTCAGGAAAACCATATTCAGCTGAAGGATACCTTTTATACCACCAGCATTCAGGCAATCATGGGGCTGGTAGCCGCGGGACATGGGGTGTCGTTCATCTTTGAACCCCACCTGAAGAACCGGCTGGACACCCGGACGATTGACTGCTACAGCATCGGTCCGAAGCCATTTTTCGGGGAGTTTGTGGCGGCAACACGCAAAGGAAGCTATATCTCCCACTACACCCAGGCCTACATCGACATTGTCCGTGAGGTCGCAAACCGGAATTGAATAAATGGCTTAAGCAGAGAACGGGTGCATGCTCCGAATCCGGAGGCATGCAGCCGTTCTCTGGTGAGGAAAACGATATTGTATTGTGCTCGGGATGACCTTACTTTTTCCCGGTGGCGGAGCCCATCAGCCCGTCCAGCAGCCCGCCGAGAACGCCGTTCTCTCCGGCGGCGGAGGTGAGCAGGGTGTTGAGAAGCCCCTTGTCGATGGTGGCCTCGCCCTTCAGCACGGCAACGGCGGCCTTTTTGGTCTCGCTGTTTGCCGCACGGTAATACTCGACCAGCTTCTTTTCTGCGGCGCTCAGCGTAAACTCGCTCTCCTTGTCCTTGGAGGAACTGCTCTTGGAAGAGCTGCCGGTTTTGGCAGAGCTGCTCTGTTTGCTGCCGGACTCGCTTTTGCTGCCGGAGCTGCTCTTGGAGGAGCTGCTTTTGGAGGACTCGCTTTTGGAGGAGCTGCTTTTGCCCGCACCGGTGGGCGCCTCCAGAAGGGACTTCTGCGTTACGCCGCAGGCCTTGGCGATCTGCTTCAGCTGCGCGGTGCCCAGGAGCTTTTCGCCGTGTTCCGCTTTACTGATGTCCGAAGCGGAGCAGTTATCCACCAGCTTTGCCAGCGCCTCCTGGGACAGGCCTGCCGCAGTGCGGGCTTCTTTGATGAGCGTGCCGACGGTTTTTGCTGCCATGGTGTGTATCCTCCCTGCGTTTGTTCCGGTATGGCGGGCTTACAGCCAGGAGACGGTCTCGCTCAGGTCCTTGCGGCTGGCGTGATTGGGCAGGGGGCCGGCGCCCTCAGCGGCATAGCCCAGGTCCATCATCATGAGGATGTTTTCCGTTTCGGGGATGCCCAGCGCAGCACCCAGCTCGTCCGGGTTCAGGCGGTTGACCCAGCAGCTGTCCACGCCTTCGTTTGCGGCGGCGAGGATCATGTGGGTGGCAACGATGGTGGCGTCTTCCATGCCGGAGTTCTGCTTTTCACCGGGATAGGTGAAGACGTTTTCCTTGTTGTAGGCAACGATCAGGGCGACGGGAGCACCGTAGCGGCAGGGTGTCTGTGCGTCGATCTTGGCCAGACCCTCTGCGGAGCGGACGACGTAGATGTGCTGCTCCTGAAGATTCTTGGCGGTGGGAGCAAGACGGCCGGCAGCCAGGATGGCGTTCAGCTTTTCGTCTTCAACGGGGCGGTCGCTGTACTTTTTGCAGGAATAGCGATTTTTAATGACTTCAGTAAATTCCATTTGGAAGTCCTCCAATATAGTGTAGTGATTGTATTATAATGAACTCATCGGGGAAATGCAAGGCAGGATATGCCAGCAAAGGTCTGCGGTGGCCTTGCCCGGAAGACGGGCACCGTGGTACAATATACAGACGATACATGACAGAAGGTGCGCTTGTCGAAAACGGCGGTAAGAGGAAGAGACATCTGCCGCGCGGCAGACGGAAAGGATAGACGATGGAGATGGTCGTTCAGGCAGAGGAGATCTCTGCCGTTTTTCCCACGCGTACAGAAAACACGGAGGCGGATGTGCAGCGTTTCGGCGTGCGGCAGGCAGAAAGGACAGACGATGGAGATGGTCGTTCAGGCAGAGGAGATCTCTGCCGTTTTTCCCACGCGTACAGAAAACACGGAGGCGGATGTGCAGCGTTTCGGCGTGCGGCAGGCAGAACAGGTGCGCAGTTATCA
>JAZRWD010000233.1:0-8344 GCA_045599525.1 Candidatus Limivicinus sp.
TAAAGAGAAAATGCACGGTTTATAAATTGCAGATACAAATATGTCCTATTTGAGGCCTTATTCTGTACTTGCGACTAATATCCCATGATATAACGATAAATAAAATAACGATAGCATCCTAACCGCTGCCCGGGTGGTACCCTGGAAGATATGGAAAACATCGCACAGCTCAGATATAACCCGCGCAGAAAGTTTGAAATACTACCGTTTTTCACTATTTTCAGTATATTTTGCATCAGAAAATAAAAAATCATCTGGCCTGAATTGTATCAAGCCAGATGACGGTTTTGGTTGCGGGGGAAGGATTCGAACCAACGACCTCCGGGTTATGAGCCCGACGAGCTGCCAACTGCTCTACCCCGCGATATTTACTTGCGCTCTAAAGCTTATTTAATATAGCACCGTTCAGAATACTTGTCAATAGGAAAAGTAAAATTTTTTATTGCAGGAGGCCGGTGCAGTAGAATACGGAAAAGAATACGGTGGGAAAAGCGACGCGGTCGTTGAGTTGGGGCAAAAGATTTGTTATAATAACAAAATCAGTATAATTCAGTCAAAGGCAGAAAATTGGGACAGTGCGAGCGAACGTGGCGCATTTCGGAATGCTTTTGGCATGCGAGGAAACCAAAATGAAGCTTTACCTGACAGGACATGAATATAAGTATGCAGTAGAACAGATTCTGCTGACCCTGTTCCCGTTGGAACGGCCGGAATACCCGGACGGCCCGGCAGAAGGGGATAGAATGGAGATCCGGCTGAGCCGCGGAAGGGTATACACGACGGCAACCTGCCGCCTGGTCCGAGGGGAAGGCGATACGTCCGGGCGTGCTGCCGCACAGAATGCAGTGATGACAGATACACTGACAACGGACCGGGTCTGTCAGCGGCTGATTAAGAATGCTGTCTATCGGGCAGCTCTTGCGGCTGGCCTGAAGCGTCCGCCTTGGGGGGCATTGACCGGAGTACGCCCCGGTAAGTTGATGAGCGGGATCCTTCGGGAGTCTTCTACGGAGGAAAAGGCGGTAAAGCGCTTCATGGAGGAATACGACGTTACTGAGCCCAGAGCACGCCTGTGCCTGGACACCAGCCGGGAAACGCTTCGTGCGACAGACTCCCTGAAACCGCGGGATATCTGCCTGTATGTAGGAATTCCTTTCTGCCCGACTCGCTGTGCCTACTGCAGCTTTGTCAGCCAATCGGTGGAAAAAAGCATGAAGCTGATTCCACCATTTCTGGATGCACTGGAGCTGGAAATCGACGCGGTGGCGGAACAGGTGCGCAGGAACGGGCTCAACGTAGTATCGGTATATTTCGGCGGAGGCACACCGACAACGCTCAGCGCCTCACAGTTGGAACGGGTCCTGACGCGCATGGAGCAGCGCTTCGACCTGCAGAATTTGCGGGAATTTACGATCGAAGCCGGTCGCCCGGATACGATTACCGAAGAAAAACTTCGCGTTATGCGCAGCCATGGGGTGGACCGGGTCAGCGTAAATCCGCAGACGATGTCGGACCGTGTGCTGGACATTATCGGCCGGAAGCACACGGCAGAGGATATTGTCCGAGCCTTTGCGCAGGTGCGCCGCGTAGGCGGTATGGCGATTAATATGGATCTCATTGCCGGTCTGCAGGGGGACAGCCTGCAGGGCTTTGCGGAGACGATGAAGACGGTTCTGGAGCTTGAACCGGAAAACCTGACCGTGCATACGCTTTCCCTGAAGAAGGGCTCCCGCATTATGACAGAGGGTGCCGAATTACCGGGGCCTGAGGAGGTGGGTGAGATGGTGGACCTTGCTGTAGAGCAGCTGCGGGCCGCCGGCTATGCACCCTACTATCTGTACCGCCAGAAATTTATGTCGGGTGGCTTTGAGAATGTGGGATGGACAAAGCCAGGTTATGTGAATCTGTATAATATCTGTATTATGGAAGAACTCTGCAGCATTCTGGCGATGGGAGGTGGCGGTTCCAGCAAGCTGATCCGGCCGGGAGACGGACGGAATATCCGCCTGACGGAACCGAAGTACCCCCAGGAGTACATTGCCAACATCGCGCGGGTCTGCGAGGAAAAACAGAAGATCAGTGAATTCTATGGAACGGAGGAAAACTGATGGGTGCTTTTCAGCTGAAAGACATAAACTTCAAAACCGTATTGGACCCCAGGGCATTCGTGGAGGAATGTGATGTGGCCTATCAGGAAAGGGTCGATAAGGCAGCGGAAAAAATTGCGGAAAATGTCCGCCGCAGCCCTGTTGTCCTGCTTGCGGGACCTTCCGGTTCCGGGAAAACGACCACCTCAATGAAAATTTCTGAGGCGCTGGAGAGGCGGGGCATCGGTTCCCATTATATTGCGATGGACGATTATTTTCTGCCCGTTGACCCGGAAACTTCACCCCGGACACCCGAAGGAGACTTTGATTTTGAGTCGCCGTTGTGCCTGGATATGGAACTGCTGAACCGGCACTTCTCACAACTGGCGGCGGGGGAGAGCATTGTAGTACCCCGCTATGACTTCAAGACGAAGGCCCGAGCGGAGGAAGCCTCGAAGACCGTTACCGCGGGGAAGGACGAGGTCGTTGTTTTTGAGGGAATCCATGCCCTGAACTCTATCATCACCGACCGGCACCCGGAGGCTTTCAAACTCTATATTGCGGCAATGAGCGACATTGTGCTGGGAGACCAGGTCGTGTTCAAGCGCACGTGGATCCGCCTGGTCCGGCGTATGGTACGCGACTTTAACTTCCGCGGGACGGATCCAATGGAGACGATGAGTATGTGGGCCAATGTGCGCCGCGGTGAAAAAATGCATATCACGCCCTTCAAGAATAAGGCAGATTTCCAGTTTGATACTTCCCATGCTTACGAGCTGCCGGTCTTCAACACAGTGGCGACTCAGCTGCTCCAGACTGTACCGGAGGGAATTGAACGCTTTGAAGAACTCCGTGCTGTGTTGCCGGCGGTCCAGCTTTTCGGGCATATTGACCTGGATCTGGTTCCGAAGACTTCGATGATCCGGGAATTTACCGGCGGAGCCGCATGGGAGGAATAAGCTTCCATTCTCAGAAGGAAAGAATGGAAGACTTTGCGCAGGGATAAATGCCGGGCTTCTGAAAAAACAGCGGAAGCGGGTATTTATACAGAAGATAGCTGAATACAGTGGAAAAAACCGGAATTCTGTTTCCTGTGCTCTGAAAAACTGCACAAAAAATGGTAAATTGCGGGGGGATTCTCCTGTAAATTTCGGCAAATAAATATCCTAAAAGGATACTTTTGTGGTTGATTTTTACTGCTGGACTATGATACAATTTATAGCGTTGAAAAGCAGTAAGGCTTTTCCAAAGCAAATAATGCATATTTTTTAATTGGAGGATACAAACCATGATCAAAATTGCCATCAACGGCTTCGGCCGTATCGGCAGCCTCGCATTCCGCGCTGCTATCAAGTCCGATGACGTTGAAGTCGTTGCAATCAGCGCTCCGAACCACCCCGCAAGCCATGTTGCTTACTGCGTAAAGTATGACTCCGTTCACGGCCGTTTCGATGGCACCGTCACCGCAGATGACGAAGCCAGCACCATCACTGTAAACGGAAAGACCGTTAAGATCCTCTCCGACAAGTCCTATCGCGACGCTTCCACCCTGCCCTGGGGCGAGCTCGGTGTTGACTACGTTCTCGAGTGCACCGGCGTTTACCTGACCAAGGAAAAGGCACAGGCTCACATCGACGCAGGCGCAAAGGTTGTCATCATGTCCGGCCCTGCAAAGGACGACACCCCGATGTTCGTTTGCGGTGTTAACCTCGACAAGTACACCCCCGACATGCAGTTCGTTTCCAACGCTTCCTGCACCACCAACTGCCTGGCTCCCATGGCTAAGGTCATCAACGACAACTTCGGCATCATCGAAGGCCTCATGACCACCGTTCATGCTTCCACCGCTACCCAGGCTATCGTCGACGGCTTCCCCAAGAAGAAGGACCTCCGCGGCGCTCGCTCCATCTACAACAACATCATTCCTTCCTCCACCGGCGCTGCAAAGGCTGTTGGCAAGGTCATCCCCGAACTGAAGGGCAAGCTGACCGGCATGGCAATGCGCGTTCCCGCTCCGGACATCTCTGTTGTTGACCTGACTGTCCGCCTCGAGAAGGGTGCTACCATGGAAGAGATTAAGGCTGCTATGAAGGCTGCTGCAGAAGGCCCGATGGCTGGCGTTCTCGAGTATGTTGACGACGAAGTCGTTTCCTCTGACTTCCGTTCCGACGCTCACACCTCCATCTTCGACGCACAGGCTGGCATCTCCCTGAACGACAACTTCGTCAAGCTGGTTGCTTGGTACGACAACGAATGGGGCTTCTCCAACAAGATGATCGACCTCACCCGTCACATCGACAAGGTTCGCAACGCAAAGTAATTTTTGCTGCAAGTTAATGAAAGCACCGGCATCCCCGAAGGTTCAGGCCTTCGGGGATGTTTTTACGACAGGAAGGCTCTTTCTTGCATGTCGTGACCGGATATTCTACGATAATTGTTCATTGTCTGCGGGAGGTATTCATTATGGAAAAAGCTTTGGCGGTGCTGCAAGTAATTGTGCCGATTTTTGTGGTCGTCCTGTTGGGAGTCTATGCCCGGTGCCGGGCAGTGCTGACGGGCGAACAGGTACATGGCCTGCAGCAGTTCGTGGTGAAGTTCTGCCTGCCGTGCGTTCTGTTTATCTCCTGCCTCAGCGCGAGCATCGAACCTCAGGCAATCACCTCCATGCTTTGTGCGGTAGTGACTGTGTTCTGCGGTTCGTTGCTTGCTTTCCAAATGCGCAGAAAGGTCTTTCCGCAGCATAATCTGCCGATGCTGTTTGCGGCGCAGGAGAGTGGTATGTTGGGTATACCACTGTATATGACGCTTTTTGGCGCCGAAGCAATGTTCTGCCTGGGAGTGCTGGATGTGGCTCAGGCCTTTGTCGCCATTCCGGTGATCGCACTGCTGACAATCGATCCCGGCCAGTCAGCGTCTGTGCTGAAGATCATCCGGAATGTCTTGCGCTCCCCTCTGCTGCTGGCCGCTCTTGCCGGTCTGTTTCTCAACCTTTCCGGGGCCATGGAATGGATGAACGAACTGGGATTTGGTGCCATTGTGACGGAAACGACCTCCTTTCTGGCCCAGCCTGTCAGCGCAGCGATGCTGTTCAGCGTGGGCTATAGCTTCTCACTGGATAAGGAAAACCGACAGAAGATTTTCCATCTGTCAGCTCTTCACTTTGGTTTTTATGGAGCCTTTGGTGCTCTGGCTGTGCTGGTGCTGGCCACAGTGGCCCACGCGGATAACCATACGATCTGGGCGGCGATCCTTTACTGGACACTTCCGGCAAGTTATCTTTCGCCTAGTCTGGCTCGAAAGGAAGAGGAAGCCGCGATTGCGGCGGGCGTATGCTCCCTGCTGACGGTTATCAGTCTTATCATTTTTTGCCTTGCGGCGATTTTGAACGCTTGAGAGGAAACAAGACCGGCCCCCGCCGAAAAGAGATGATGGGGGCCGGTTTTACTATATGATGTTGAGAATAATTTGCGCAGGAAACCGTTTCTATTCTTTGTGTTTGTGTTATACTGTCTATAGAAAATAAAGACGGACTGGAGATTATGTTATGGAAAAATTGAATGTTTGCCTGATCAATGACTCATTCCCTCCTGCAATCGATGGTGTGGCAAATGCGGTGACAAATTACGCGAAGATCATCCGGGCCTCTTACGGTACGACTACGGTGGTCACGCCCTATTATCCCAATGCAGACGATTCGGTATTTGATTTTCCTGTGGTTCGTTATCCCAGCCTGGATACGACTAAGCTCGTGGGTTATCGGGCGGGAATGCCTTTTAATGCCCTGGTGATGGAACAACTGGAGCAGTCTGGCTTTGACATCATCCACACGCATTGCCCGATCACCAGCACTATGCTGGCCCGTTCGCTGCGGGACCGAATCGGCGTTCCCGTGGTGTTTACCTATCACACCAAATTTGATATTGATATCGCCAATGCCATACAGAGTAAGCTGCTGCGGAAAGAGGCTGCTGCTCTGCTGGCGGAGAATATTGCGGCCTGCGATGAGGTCTGGTGCGTCAGTAACGGCGCAGGAGAGAACATGCGCAAGCTGGGGTATCAGGGCGATTATATAGTAATGCCGAATGGTGTGGACCTTCCGCGCAGACGCGTAGAGGACGCCCTGATCCGGGAAGTGACGCAGGGATATGATCTGCCGGAAGGAGTTCCGGTCTTCCTGTTTGTCGGAAGAATGATGTGGTATAAGGGGATTCGCATAATACTGGATGCATTAAAAAAGCTACAGAGCGACGGAGTTGCCTTCCGCATGGTTTTCGTCGGTGGAGGCGGGGATAAAAAGGAAATCATGGAATACAGCCAATCACTGGAACTGGATGGCAGCGTAATTTTTGTTGACCCAATCTACGAACGCAATCGGATCCGCGCCTGGTATTGCCGGTCAGACCTGTTCCTTTTCCCCTCAACCTTCGACACCAACGGTCTGGTCGTGCGGGAAGCGGCGGCATGTGCGCTGGGCAGTGTGCTGATTACCGGAAGCTGTGCGGCAGAGGATGTAACGGACAACGTGAACGGTTTTCTGATCGACGAAACGCCGGAGTCTTTGGCAGCAAAGCTGCACGTGCTGTGCAAACAGCCTGAGGCAATGAAGAAAGTCGGCGAAGGAGCACAGCGGGACCTCTACATGTCATGGGAGGAGTCGGTATCACGGGCCTATGAACGGTATGGAATCGTGCTGGATAATTACCGGGCCGGGAAATACAGTGAGCATAAATCATTGACCGATGAGTTTTTCCATGCGACAGCAGAATCCCTGGATGTTCTGATCCGGGGCTATAAGATGCGGGACTCATTGCGCGAAGAATTCAGGTCTAGCCGAGACTTTATGGTTGAAAGCCTGCGGGAGATACGTGACGATGTTCGGGAGCAGCTCGATGTGCGTTTCGATGAAACAATGGAACTGTGGGACGATGTGGCGGCAGACCTGGATTACCAGTACAATCATGCCCTGGCTGCCGGCCGTAATTTTGAGAAAAAAATGCTTGAGCGATTAAGTGAGCTGTCGGAGCGTTTCCGCTGACGAGGCTTGTGGGGAAACGCACTGGCTTGTCCGAAGGGCCGGGCCATTGAGCGGGATAGTCCGTGAACGGGAAAGCCAGAAAAAAAGAAAACTCCTTCGGTTTGATCCAACAGGGTAGAACCGAAGGAGTTTTTTGCGGCAATGTGTGTTACATCCCATGAGCCCGGATGTTTCAATCCGGCATACAGGAACCTAAGCAGTACGGAGAAGGCTTATACAAGACCGTTATCCTTAAGGAAACCGTCCAGCACTTCGAGGGCTGCAGCGATGGTGCGGGAGCAGCCAAGCTCAGCAGTGCGGAAATTGGGCATGATGCTGTGACAGTCAATGGAGCCAAGACGGGCTTCCAGGGCCTTGGTGAGTTTCCCGCAAAGCAGACGGAAACCGGGGTCAACGTGTGCCCGCTCCTTCACGGTAAGGCGACCGAGGACGGCAATCGAGCCGGCGATTGCGCCGCAGGTGCTGCCGCAACCCATTCCACCGCCAAAGCCGCTGACCAGGTGCAGCTCATCAGGGGTAACGGTGAAACCGTAAAGCCCGGCGGAAATAAGAAGTACGGATTCCGCACAGTTGTAATCCCGGTTCCGGTTATATTCATAGGCTAAGGTCTGAAAATCTGCCATGGTGCTTTTCCTCCTGAAAAATGTGCCGGCCGGTTTTACCGGCGGGTGAATTTATCGAACCAGCGTTGGACCTGCTGGCCTAGTACGGTGTCAAAGAAGTTTTCGGTTCTGGCGATGTATACATATACGCCCAGAATGGCTAGAGAAAGGACAGCAATAAATGCGATAAACAGAACCATCCCGGTATGCTGACTAACAGTATGGCCCGAATCATCCGTTGCCTCAAGCGGCACTTCCGGGGTGGAAGGACCCGAGGAGACAGGAGCCGTATTGCTCAGTGGTGAGGGGGTGATCATTGCCGGGCCGTTTACCGTGACACTGAAGCTGGTCTGCAGTTCGCCGTAGCGAACGGTGATCGTTTGCGAGCCGACCTGATCCAGCACGACAGGCTCGTAGGAATACCCCTCCGTAATGGTGACAGAGTGAGTTCGCATGCCTGTTCCGCTGCTTTGCTCCAGAACCAGGCCGGAGATGTCCAGCCGGTCACCCGTTTGATATTGCAGGCGGGTGGGTAAGGCCTTTACCGCAAGGCGTACTTCATCCCGCGCGGAGACAGAAATCGGGTATGAAACAGTGAGCCCATCATAGGTGACGAAGAT
>JAZRWD010000234.1:0-13417 GCA_045599525.1 Candidatus Limivicinus sp.
AGCATCCTGAGTGTTGTTGAGACCCTCAAACGCAGAAAATTGAATATTTTAGAAGGCATCGCTTCTTTGTTCACCGATAGGTCAGTCTTGTTCAACTGACCTCATCGGCGTTTCTACTTTTCTGCCTATCTGAACTGTTACCCCCAATCGTATCGCTTCGTATCGCTACGATTTACCGGTTTTGTTTACAGTCCTGATTCGGACTTTAGTAATCAAATTTACCGCTGTTTTTTTCTTCTAGAATCTTAATGGCGTGGTAGGTAAAATTGCAGTATGGAGTGGGAATGTTATACTGCTTGGCACGCTTCAGCAGAGCGCCGAGCAGCATGTCAATCTCTGTTGTACGCTTTGCGTCAAGGTCCTGCAACGTTGACAGACGGGTGTTCGCGGCAAGTGTGCTGTTTGGTGTGGGCAGGCCTGTAATGGAAATCCCTTCTGCAGCGGCGACAGCGGTCAGTTCCTTTAAAATACATAGTCGTAAATAGGCAGCATGTTCGCTGTCATTATACACGCCGAAGCCGACACTGAACACGGCCTGGAGAAGATTGCTGATGACGTTCATGGCATACTTATGCCACATATCTTCCAGAATCTTTCCTGAATAACGGTGAGCCAGACCATAGCTTGAGAACAGAGAAGTCAGTGCTTCAGTTCGCTCAGAAGGCTTACCGTCCTTCTCACCAAAGATAATTCCTTTGGTATTTGCTTCGTTGAACTGTGTGCTGTTGCCGTTGCGATTGGCAATGATATACATAAAGGACGGCATAATATTTTCGACCGGAATGTATTCTGCAGCAATAGCCTCACTGTCGATTCCGTTCAGGACAGTCAGAACGATTGTATTTTTACCGACAATTTTTTGGACCGTTTCCATGGCCTCACGAAGCGCAACGTATTTTACTGCAATAATCAGTACATCTGGCTGGCCGGCTTCTTCGGGAGCTTTTACGACAACCGGATATGGTATACCGTTAATCGTAATACCGTTTGCCATCAATCGTTTTTTTCGTTCACCCTCAGCGATTACACAAAAGTTGTCTCCCATTTTTTCCTGCAGACTACGGATGAAGAAGGAGCCAACTGCGCCGGCACCAACCAGGGCAACTGTTTTATAGTCCATACGGTCTCCTTTCCGTTACACAAACTGCCATTCCTTGCCACCAAGTACACGGTCCAGGCTTCCGCATGCAGAAAATGGGGTATATTTCCCTGTTACACCACCTGCGGCAAAACTGGACACTTTGATTTCAAAGAAGATTCCGGCGCCTTCCACCCGAATCGTGTGATTATTGGAACTTACATCCGGGTCGGAAATAATACGGGAATGTGTTTTTTCAAATCCTATGCCGGCCAATGCTACTGCAGCATGTACATTGACATTGCGTGGGTACAGACCGGTAGCCTCATATGTCGAGCCGTCAAAAACGACAGACCGCTCCGTGTCCTCTCTGCCAAGGCTCTTGGGGGATTTCACCGTCTCAATAGATACAGATTCAATAATTTTGGCAGCATCGGAAATACCGTCCAGCCCAAGTATGGCGCCGTGGGGGATATACAGATGGGTGCCGTGAAGTCGGCTTACTTCTTCGATTGTGGCGCGCAGCTCCTGACTGCGCAAAGCAGTGAGAGAGAACGGCATAAAATCGCAATATTTCAGAATCGTGGGTGCGTATTGCTCGACGACCCGGGCGTGAGACGCCTCAATCACTAAATCGACGGATTGTAACAGTAATTCATTGAATTCCCTGACTGCAGGAACACCAAGAACGGTGTTTTCCGGGCTGCTGTGTACTAGAACAAAAGAAATGTTTGCCAGTTGCTTAGCTTGAACGTGGCGAATTAATGCCTGCCCAATCTTACCGCTGCCAAGAATAGCTATTTTTTTCTTCATAGTTATCTCCAGTAGATATTATCCGGGGCAGAAGTAAATGCTTCACATCCGGTTTCTGTAATGAGGAACGTATCTTCAATATTGACGCCTGCCTGAATCGGTGCATTTCCGGCTCCGGAATAGGGTGTTTCGAGGCAGACCACCATGTTCGGTTCGAGGACAAGGTCCGTACCTGCCGAAATAGTGGGATACTCTTCTGTGTGCAGGCCGCAGCCAATGGAATGTCCCATATTGCCGCGGGGATAGAGAGGAATCAGGTCAGATTGTTCAACATCATTGCGAACTGCCCAGTAGATATCCGACATTTTTACACCGGGTCTGAGGAGTTTGCGACCCTCCAGATAGCCATGATATAAAATCGCGTAAATCTCTTCTGCATTGCGGGAACATTTGTCTCCAACAACGAACATACGGGCAATATCCGACGAATAGTTATTATAACGGAATCCGCAGTCCATTTTTACGACGTCGCCCTCTGTGAGAATTTTGCCTCTGGGCATACCGGAGAGACCGAAATATTCGCCTACAGAGCTCAGGAAAGAATGGCGACGGTTGATCGTTCCGTGTTCAAGGTTCAGCTGAGCGGCAGCATGAACATACAGCGCATCGATTTTCCAGGCGGGCATGCCGGGCCGGATTGCATCGACAACCATACGGTATGCTTTTTCAGAATCCTGAGCGGCAAGACGCAACTGTTGAATCTCCCAGGGGGTTTTGATAATACGGATATCCTTCAGCATTTGAGTGCAATCGGTGAAGGAACATTCCGGATAATGTGCGATGAGATAGTACCAGAAGTTTTTACTTACGACACTCATGTTGATGCCGATTTTCCCCTGCAGGGGCTTGGAGGCAATTACATCGGCAACTACTCCGACTACACCGTTTTTGTCAATGGTTGTACCCTGAATCTCACGGGATTCGGGTGTTCCGTCATCAATGAAAACCCAGGATTTAACGGAACGTACTTCTACTGCGGACGTTGTCATAGCTGAAGCCGCTTCGCTTTCCAGTGTACTGACGACAATTACAGGAGCGCCCTCCGCCGGAACGACGGATACGGCACTGTCCATCAGCGGGCAATAGCCGGTTGCGTAGAATGTATCGAACCAGTTGTTCAGAATCAGCCATTGCATCCCCTGGGCCTTCATCGTGAATTGAATGCGGCCAAGGATCATTTCGTGCTCGCGGCCTTTGAGAGATTCCGGTATGCACTTTTCGAGATAGCAGTAATCGTACATGTATAACTCCTTAGTTTATTCAAAAAGCTCTTTCATAGCCTTGACGAAAATATCCATATGTTCGAGCGTATTTTGCGCGGCAATACAGACGCGAACATAACCGGGACGTAAAGTAACACGGATTAGGTATTTCTCAAGGATTTGTTTTAACTTTTCTGTCAGGTCTTCCGGATACAACATTCCGATAATACCGGAATGGTGTTCCTGATCATAGGAATAAACTTCTAGTTGGGGCACTTCTGCAGCAAGCTTTTCCCGCAGGTAAGCATCCAGCGACAGAACGTGTTCTTCGACTTCCTTAAAACCGAGTTCTTCGATTACCTGTACGCCAAGAGCCAGCGATTCTGCAGCGTAGGTGCACTGACTGCCGGCTTCCAGCCGATCTACAGAATCCTTGAATTTCAGCGGCCCGAAGTCCTTAAAGCGGTAAGGGGCTTCAATATGGCAGCCTATCGTTCCCTGATAGGCAACGGTCTGCGGGATGACTTTCCGGATTGTCTCTTTGTTTGCATAGACAAAGGCAGAGCCGAACGTGCCGCCAATAGCTTTAAATGCACCGCAGGTCAGATAGTCAATGCAGCAGTCGGTGACGTCGACATTTACGCGAGCCAGTGCCTGGAATGCATCCACAACAAAAGCAATTCCGCGTTTTCTGCATTCCGTGCCAATTTTTTTCAGGTCTACGAAATATCCGTAACCGGATTGTACGGCAGCCAGACACACTGCTTTTGTATTTTCATCCAGCATAGCTATGATTTCATCAGCAGGAACGGCTCCCCTGTCTGTGTGATAGACCTTCAGCGAAAATCCACGCTGGTTGGCGGCATTGATCCAGGGACAGATAACATTCGGGAACTCTGTGTCCACCACGATGGCATTTGTTCCCGGAACTAGAGGCTGATACCCCATGGCAAAGATGGAGTTTCCCTCTGTAGCATTCTTTACAAAAGTAATGTCGGACGGGTCGCCGTGAATCATTCTGCTGATGACGGTTTTTGCATTATTGCGACGGGTAATCAGATAGTTCTTTATGTCTGCGTTGTAGGTTTCCACATAGCCATCCATGAATACCCGGGCAGCAGCCTTCACTCTTTCTGCAGGCATACCGACACGTGCCCAGTCCAGATAGACGTGCCCGTCCATATAGCCAAATTCTTGTTTTAGTAACTCCTGATTAAGCATGTGCTTTTCCCTTCTGCAATCGGAGGCTCATGCCTTTGCCTGGTCTTCGGCGGCGAAGGCTGCCTCGCGTTCCTCCCAGGGCTGATAAGGTGAACTCATTCTGGCGAAGAGATCGATTCCCTTATTTGCTAGATAGGCCTTGCGGATGAAGAAATAGGCGAAGAACAGGATTAGTGCGACGGCGACAACAATCCATGCGGAAGTTGCCGTGTTGAGGATCAGCGAATAGGTTTCATAGATGCAGAATGCCAGAGAAACCAGCATAATGATGTAGAGAACCGGACGCGGGAACTGGATGGGTGCATGTTTGACGCAGTTCGGGTATCTTTTCGGGAGCCTCAGGCAAGGGATGAACTGGCAGACGCCGACGATGATGGCGATGAAGGAAGAAACCTTCATCAGGGTACCAATAGAAACTTTGAAAAGAACCAGAATCAGTGCGGGTAATGCGAGTGTGAGCACGGAGGCCACGTTCACACCAAAACGGTTTTTCTTCAGATAGATGGCGGGGAATACGAGGTCCTGTGCCATGGGATAGAAGCTGGCTGCAGCGCTATACAGGTTGCCGTTGATAGTAGTGGCAATAGCCATCAATGCGCCAAGGACCATAAACAGAATATACAAACCGCCAGACATGTTTAATTTAGCAACGTCAGCCAAAGAGCTGATGGTGGTGATATCTGCGCAGCCAATCGTAACGGAGCCCATGAGAATGTAAAGAACGGCGACAATACCGGTGGAAAGAATAAAGCTCAGAATAACGTTGCGTGCAGGATTCTTAATGTCTTCGGCGATAAAGGCTGCACTGGTACCGCCGGCGAGGCTGCTGGCCATAATGGCAATAACAGCACCAAAGGCGCTCCAGTCCACGTTTTTAAAATCAAAAGCTTTGGCGACGGTGAAGTATTCCGGCTTGATGTTGCCCACACCGGTGGCAAAGTAGAGGAACAGGCCAATACAAAGCAGAATGACCATAGAGTTCTGCACCCAGGATGCAAATTTCAGTCCGCAGCAAGCAGTTATCGTGAAAATCGTCAGGACCAGAACTTTAACGACCATTGGATTGGCTGCGGGTACAAGTGCACCAAAGTAAGTTGCAAATGTGTTAGACAGCAGGGCAACGATGCAGATGTTAAAGATAAATTTTACGACAATCAGATATCCGGCAACCGGATGTACCAGTCTTGCCATATACATGTAGAAACCGGATGAGGCAGGGATTGATGCGGCGGGGATGATTGACGGAAGATAGCGGACAATAACTTCGACTGCAGCTACGGCGATAGCAAGTACTACAGCAGCACCGGCAGTTCCGCAGGCTTCAACCAGTGAACTGAAAATACCTGCACCGACGATGACGCCGATGTTAAGACATACAACGCTGAACAAACCCAGCTTCTTTGACTCTTTTTCCATTGAAAAACATCCTCTCTCTTGAAATGAAAACAGAAATTATAATTTCTAGAAACATATGTGATGGTATCGTTATTATTCTGTTTTGTCAAGATAATAATATGCAAAAACAGGGAACATTAGCATGAGTGTTTGACATGTTAATGTTCCCTGTTTTTCATTATATCATCAGAGGGACCGGCTACATGGTTATGATAGGGAGATGTGTACAGCGCTTAGGGTGTCCCGAATCTCCTGCAGAGCGTTGTCCGGAAGGATCGTATCCAGCCGGTCTGTGGGTACAACGATATTATAGCTGCCGATCAGCTGACCGTCGGAGGCTGTCAGCGGGAAGGAAAGATTGGAGAAACCGTAATACACCTCTCCATCTAGGCGACAGTAGCCTTTTTGGACAGAAACGGGCAGTGTTGCCATGATTTCATCCGCAGTACAGAGCGTAGCACCGGTGAAGGGGGTCAGCGGAACCTTAGCCAAAAGCTCACGGGCGGTTTCTTCCGGTAAATAAGCCAGGAAAAGTCTTCCGGAGGAGGATGCGTGTAAGGGAGGCGAACTGCCGCTGATTCGGGTCTTATCAATGATAATATCCCCTCTGCCAACGCTGGAATATACGACGACCGGCTTGTTATCCGAGTAAACAGTCAAGGAACTTGGCAGGTTGAACCGACGCAGATACATCATCATATAGGGATAGTAGGTGTCAAAGAACCGGTGACGGTTGATAGAGAAGTAAGAAACCTGAAGCAGTTTCATGGTGGGAAAATACAGGTTGGTGTCTTCATTCTGATCGATGTAGCCGAGGGTTTTCAACGTTTGAAGTATCTTATGCAAAGAAGCTTTCGGGATTCCTGTCTTTGAGTGAATCTCTATAGCGCTGACGTTATGGGTGCTCTGATAGATATATTCCAGAACGGTAAAGCTTTTTTCCAGCGACGAAATGGAATAACTGTTTTCGGTTTCTGCTTTCATGGATGCCTCCATTTACAATACTGGAGTTAAGTATAGCATAAGCCGGATTGGTTGGAAAGCAGAAGCTTGCAGTAATATGAATATTGCAAAGATGATAAATAAAAGATTGACATTTATAGAAAATGTGCTAATAATAGATTGAAATGGAAATTATAATTCGCAGAAAGTAAAAGAAAAAGAAGCGGGGAGCTGCGTCCCACTAAGCGACAACTGCATAAAATGGGAATCGCTCTTGCGGTATGTAAGGAGCAAAGCTGAATGGAATACAAGTTTGCAAAGCGTATTGATATATTTGGACTATCGCCAATCCGAGAGATCCTGAAGCTGGGTGCTGACCCGGCGATGATCTCCTTTGCGGCTGGCAGTCCAAACCCTAAATCTTATCCTGTGGAAGAGATAAAAGAGATAACGGACCATCTTCTCACAGAACAACCGGGGAAGATGCTGGCATACGGCATCAGTGAAGGATACAAGCCTCTGCAGGAAGCACTGCTGAAACGTATGCGCGAAAAATACCAGACCGGCACGGATGATGACGGCATTCTAATCTGTTCCGGCGCACAGCAGGGAATCGAGGCTTTCGCCAAGGCATTCCTCAACGACGGCGATGTTGTGCTTTGTGAGAACCCGAGCTTTATCAGCGCGATGAACGCAATTCGCTGCTACAACGATGCACAGCTGATTGGCATTGAGGTGGACGACGAGGGTATGCGGATGGATGCCCTGGAAGAAGCACTAAAGAAATATCCGAACACCAAGTTTATTTATACAATCGACACGTTCCAGAATCCGACCGGCACAACATTACCGTTGGAGCGGAGAAAGAAAATGCTGGAGCTTGCCCGTGAATATGATGTATTGATTCTGGAAGACTCTCCCTATTTTGAACTGCGCTATTCCGGAGAATATGTTCCTACCATAAAGAGTATGGATACAGAAGGCCGTGTTGCATTTGCCGGTTCTCTGTCGAAGGTGATTGCTCCCGGTTTGCGTGTCGGTTTCCTCCTGGCAAACAGGGAAATCATCAAGAAGACGATTAAAACAAAGCAGATCGGCGATGTTCATACAGCAACATTGAACCAAGCGATTTGCTATGAGTACATGACAAAGTACGATTTTGACGCGCACCTTCAGGCAACCTGCGATATGTACCGTGAAAGCCGCGACATTATGCTGGAAGCCCTTGCCGATATCGATCCGCGGGTGTCCTATACACGGCCGGATGGCGGGCTTTTCCTTTGGTGCCAGCTGCCGGAGGGTTATGACGGGGAAAAGCTGCAGGACCTTCTTATTGAACGCAAGGTTCTGGTAATCGGTGGCCCGTCCTTTGCCGCAAATCCGGGTAGCTTCCGTAATTGCTTCCGCCTGAACTTTTCGATGCCTACGCACGAAAATATCCGTAGGGGTATTGCAATTCTCAAAGAAACGGTGAAAGATTTCCTAGACGGTAAAATAGGCTGACAACTTCTCCTCCATTCTTCTTTTTCTCCCTTAAGCGGACCTGTCTGCTTAAGGGAGATTTATGTATGACGGGCATGTTCCGAAGCTTGGGTGCAAGTCCCAAGGGACGAAGTTGCCGAACGGCACATTTCGCGAGAGGGGCTGGTTAGCCACTACTCGATGCGTGAACAGACCGTGTCTTTAAATGATAGAGGTACAGCCCGGCATCACCCGCCAGGCTGTACCTCTATTTTGCACTTACAGCTCCTGCAGGGCCTTACGCAGGCCTTCCAGGTCTTCTTCTGTGGTGGACCAGCAGGTCACAAAGCGGATTATGCTTGTGCTGTCGTCATAGCGGTCCCAGAAGCTGCAGGCAACTCTGGCCTGAAGGGCGGCCACGCGGCTGTTTTCCACCAGAACAAACTGCTGGTTGGTTGGTGTCTCCGGGCAGAAGACGAAGCCTGCCTCACGCAGGATGGCCTTCATCTTTTCCGCCATACGGATGGCATGGGCACCGATCTCCTCGTACAGGCTGTCGGTAAACAGGGCTTCAAACTGCGCACCGATCAGACGGCCCTTGGCCATCAATGCGCCACGCTTCTTGATCAGGTTCTGGCTGTGGGGCGGCATATTCCCCTTGGTGAACATCAAGGCTTCGCCGCACAGGGCACCAACCTTGGTGCCGCCGATGTAAAACACATCACACAGACGAGCTACGTCTGCCAGCGTGACATCTGTTCCCAAACTGGCCAGACCGTAGCCCAGACGGGCACCGTCCAGATACAGGGGAATCCTGTATTCATGGCAAACATCGGCGATCGCCGTCATTTCCTGGAGAGAGTACAGTGTGCCCAGCTCCGTGGGGTGGGTGATATACACCATCCCGGGGAACACCATGTGCTCGTGGTTCTGGTCGCTGTAAAAGGTCTGCATATACTGCCGCAGCTCGCCCGCATCCAGCTTGCCTTCATGCTGGGGGAGCGTGAGTACCTTATTGCCGGTGTATTCGATGGCACCTGCCTCGTGGGTGCTGATGTGGCCGGTCTCCGCGGCGACAACACCCTCGTAATCCCGCAGCATGCCGGACACGACCAGTGCATTGGTCTGGGTGCCGCCCGAAATAAACAGGACCTCTGCCTCCGGACACTGGCAGGCCGCGCGGATCTTTTCGATGGCGGAAGCCGTATAGCTGTCCCTGGCGTAGCCGGACTGCGGCTCCAGGTTGGTGTCAATCAGGCGCTGCAGCACCTTCGGGTGCGCGCCGGTGATATAATCGCTTTCAAAATTCAGCATCTTTTTCCATTCCTTTCCTTACTTTTCCGGGAAACCGGTCTGCCAAAACGGCTTCCGCGGCGCATAGACGGAGGCTTGCCCCGGCTACGCAGCACCGACAGTGCTTTTTTCCAAAGACCGTCGTCCAGGTTATTCTGCAACCAGGCAGAGACTCGTTTAGCCGTGTCCTCTGAGGTCAGCTAAAAAGCGGTACGGTACCTGCAGGTCGCCGGTTCCGCTGCCCAGCTGAATGTGCTTCTTACGTTCGCCGTGAAAATCGCTTCCTCCGGTCTTTCGCAGGCCAAATTCTTCGGCCAGTGCTTCCAGATAACGGCTTTGCTCTTCGCTATACCCGGAATAACGGCACTCCATACCCTGCAGGCCGGCGGCTTTGCCTCGCTGCAGAAGCGCACGCAGCGCTTCGTCATCCAACCGGTACTGGAAAGGATGAGCCAGCACAGGGACGCCTCCGGCACTTTGAATCAGCGCACAGGCCTCCTCCAGGCTCAGGAAGTGCCTCGGCAGATAATATGGGCCGCCACGGTTTACATAACGGGCAAAGGCTTCCGGAATATCCTGCACAACACCCAGTTCAACCAGCACCTGTGCCAGATGCGGCCGCCCAATCACGCCGCCGAAGCGCTCCTGCAGGCTCGGATAATCCACAGGGAGTCCGTCAGCAACCATAAGGTCAACGATCCGACGATTGCGGTCATCCCGGTCGGTAACGATTTTCTCCAGTCGGGCTACCATGGCAGGGGACTGCGGGTCAATGTAATAGCCCAGCACATGCAGCTTTCCGTTGGCCTCTGTGCTGATCTCAATGCCGGGCACGACTTCAACACCGCAGCGTATTCCGGCCTCCGCGGCCTCACGGTAGCCGTCTATCGTGTCGTGGTCCGTTATGGCAATGGCCTGCAGACCAAGCGCTGCCGCCAGTTGTACGGCTTCTGTAGGGCTCGCCGTACCATCTGAGGCGGTAGTGTGTACGTGCAGGTCGATCCGTGCCTCGGGGATACCAAGCCCCTTTCCTCCAGGGCCGGGGACAGGATCCTGAACCCGGCTGCTCATTTGCGGATCACCGTGTCCATGAAGTCATTGGCCAGTTTATACAGCTCCGCGGGCTCTTCCCCAATAAAGAAGCACCCGTTTTCGTACAGTACCCGGCCGTTCACCATCGTCAGCTTCACGTTTTCCTTTGAACCGGCATAGACCACATTCTTTACGATGTTGTTTATGGGCTGCATGTTCGGCCGTTGCAGGTCGATGACGACCAGGTCTGCCTTCTTGCCTACGGCAATATTGTCGCAGTCTGTCAGGCCAATGGCACGGGCACCGCCGACACAGGCCATTTCCAGCACACTGTCGGCACTGCATACTGCAGCATCCTCCATCTGTACCTTCTGTAGTGCCGTCACCAGATACATTTCCCGGAAGAAATCCAGGGCATTGTTACTGGCTGCACCATCGGTACCGATCGCCAGAGGGATGCCGGCCTTTTGCATCTGCACGATTGGGGCAATGCCGCTGGCCAGCTTCAGGTTCGATGCGGGGTTGGTGATGGCCCAGAGCTTTTTGTCGGCAAACAGCTTAAGGTCATCTTCACTCATATAGGTGCAGTGGAAACCGCCTCCGCCGTAGCGGAACAGACCGACCTTGTCCAGCAGCTGTGGAGGGGTCAGCCCATAGCGGTCCATGCAGCCCTGCACTTCGCTCATTGTCTCGCTCAGGTGCATGTAGCAGGGAGCTTTGTACTTCTCTGCCAGCCCGGCCATGTATTCCATGCGGTCCATCCCTGTGGTGTATTCCGCGTGGATGCCCAGCTGATAGCTGACCAGTTCATGATAGCTGTTGAATTTCCGGTATTCCCGTTCAATGTTCTCCACGTCCCGGTCGAAGTTGTTCAGGCCGGAGCAGATCACTGTACGGAAGCCGGCGTCCACGTTCGCTTTCGCATAGGCATCGTTGTGTACATACATGTCAAAGCTGGCGGTGATGCCGCTGCTCAGGTATTCCAGAATGCCAATCTGGGTGAACATGCGGACAGCTTCGTCCGTGAGTTTTGCCTCATTGGGCCAGACCTGTTCCGAAAGCCAGCTGCTCAGGGGCATGTCATCCGCGAAGGAACGCAGAAAGGTCATGGCAGTGTGGGTGTGGGCATTCTTGAAGCCGGGCATCAGCAGGTTGCCGCGGAGGTCGATGCTGCGGTCAAAGGCCGGCAGTTCGACCGGGGCAGGTCCGACATAGCAGATACGGCTGCCGTCTACCCATACTTCATCGGAGCTGATTTGTGCACCGCCCCTGCCAAAGCACAGTGTGCGGCCGTTATAGAAACGAATCATGTTCTGTCCTCTTTTTCCTCGTTACTTGATCTTTGCGCACATTTCATCGTGTGCGAGCAGCTCGGCTGCGTCGTCCAGCGGCAGCAGTTCCGCAGTACCGTATTTGCGCTGCAGGGCCGTCAGCAGCAGATGGTCGCAGAATTCCGGATTCTTCGGCAGCAGGGGGCCATGGCTGTAGGTGCCGAACACGTTTTTATACCGTACACCCTCTGTGCCGTCCTCACCATTGTTGCCGAAGCCTGCCAGCACGATGCCCAGGGGCTTTACTCCCGAGCCAAGGCGGGTCTTGCCGCTGTGGTTCTCAAAGCCTACGATTACGCTTCCGCCGGACTCTGCCCCACACTGAAATTTATAGTTGCCGATCATGCGGTCCTTTGCACCCACAGTGTACAGGTCCAGTGCTCCGATAAAATCGCAGCGCTTCCCATCCCAGGTCTCGTAATACGCGCCCAGCATCTGGTAGCCGCCGCAGATGGTCAGAAACGGCAGGCCGTCTTCCACTGCCGCGCGGATCTCCCGGTCCTTGCCTCGGTGCAGGTCCTCCAGCAGTACCTCCTGCTCAAAGTCCTGCCCACCGCCGATAAACACCAGGTCATAGTCGGCCAGATTTACCTTTTCACCGATAGAAATTCTGGCAACGGATGTCTCAATGCCGCGCCATCGCAGCCGCTGTGTCATTGCCAGCACATTGCCCCGGTCGCCGTACAGGTTCAGTACATCCGGATACAGGTGACAGATCTTCAGTTCCATTGTACGTCTCCTCTCATTCCCAGAATTCGGCGCCGCCGCAGTGACGGATCACGACTTCGCGGAGCTCCAGCATGGCCGTATAGGTGGGCATGACAAACACAGGAACCTCCTGCTCTGCCATCCAGGCCACCAGTTTTTCATAATCCTTTTCAACCATAATGCGGCTGTCCTCTACACCGGCATACTTCAACCGTACCCGCATGTCTGCGGCACGGTCACCGGAAACAGCCACCGCTTTCAGCCGCTCACCGAATTCCGGGATGCGGTCAAAGTCTGCGTCCCAGATCCAGGAAATGTCGGTTCCATCTGCACCCCGGTCGTTCAGGCAGACCGCCAGCGCAAAGTCTTCGTGAATGCTGCTCATAAACTCCACTACCTGGCTGCAGCCTGCCGGGTTCTTTACCAGCATCATTTTTGTGCCGGCCTTACCCAGATTATCGAACTGTTCCATCCGTCCGAAGCCGCATTTGAACTTCTCTACCGCACTGCAGGCCGCATCTACCGGGTATCCGGCGGTGCACAGCGCCGCAATCGAGCCGATGGCATTATAGATGTTGTACAGGGCCGGCAGGTTTACCGAAATGCTGCGCTTCGCTCCGCGGCAATCAACGGCAATTTCACTTCCCGAGATGCCCAGGCCAAGAACTTTTTCTACCGCATAGTCTGCCCGGTGCCGCGCATAGCCGCAGTGGGGGCAGCGGTAGCCGCCCAGATGCCCGTAGGTAATATAATCGTAGCGGTATTCCGTTTTGCAGCGGATACAGTGTGTGGCGTCGGAAATCTCCGGCTTTGCGGCTGTCGGGCATGCGCCCTGCTCCAGGCCAAACCATACTACCCGGTTCGGCAGATCATCGGCCAGGGAGGCAACCAGGGAGCAGTCGGCGTTCAGGCACAGGACCGCATCGGGTGCGCCCTGAATG
>JAZRWD010000235.1:0-4651 GCA_045599525.1 Candidatus Limivicinus sp.
CTCAAAACCTTGAACGAATCCTGGATGAACGAGATCCGCGAAATGGCGCAGCATGAAAAGTGCCTGGCCATTGGTGAAATCGGGCTGGACTACTATTGGGATGCGACCCACAAAGAAGAGCAGAAGGCACTGTTCCGGCAGCAGCTGGAGCTGGCACTGGAGCTGGACAAGCCGGTAATCATCCATGACCGTGAGGCACACGGAGACTGCATGCAGGTCATTAGCGAGTATACCGGTCTTCGTGGCGTGTTCCATTGCTACAGTGGCAGCGCGGAAATGGCGCAGGAGCTGCTGAAGCGGGGCTGGTACCTGGGTTTTGACGGCCCCATCACCTATAAAAACGCGCGGAGAAATCTGGAAGCGCTCGGCGTCTGCCCGGCGGACCGTATGCTGATCGAGACCGACAGCCCGTACCTGAGCCCGGTGCCCAGGCGCGGCAAACGGAACGATTCGGGAAACCTTTGCTTCATCTGCGAAAAGCTGGCTGAGGTAAAGGGGATGACGCCGGAGGAGGCTGCCGCTGTAACGGCGGAGAATGCGCGCCGGCTGTTTTTCCGGAAGTGAATCCGACAGGACGCACTGCCCTGCGGGCAGAGTCCTTTTCTATACCGTATATCGGAGGTAAACCCCAATGCACTACCCGTGCTATTTTGGCGCACAGTATACCCGTTCTCTGACGGTGTTTACCCTGTGGGCCCCGACAAGTGAAAGTGTGACCCTTCGTTTATATACCGACGGCAGCGCCGATGAAGACAACACGCCGCCCGTCTGCCATGAGATGCAGTGTGGGCAGGACGGTGTGTTCTCCGTGATGGTGTTCGGCGACCTGCACGGCACCTATTACGACTATCTGCTGACGGACAGGGCGGGCTTTACCACCGAGAGTGCAGACCCCTGGGCCGTGGCTGCCGGGGTGAATGGCCGCCGCAGCATGGTAGTGGACCTGAAGAAAACCGATCCGGCCGGCTGGGAGAAGGACCACCGCATCGGCACCAAAGGGATGAACCCCGTAATCTGGGAAACGCATGTGCGTGACTTTTCGCTGGACGCACACAGCGGTGTGCGCCCGGAATGGCGGGGCAAGTACCTGGCCTTTACGGAAAAGAACACGACGGTGGACAGCGCAGGAAGACACCCGACCTGTGTGAACTATCTGAAGCAGCTCGGCGTGACCCATGTGCAGCTGCAGCCCGTGGCGGATTATTATACCGTCGACGAGGCTACGGGCATCGGGTATAACTGGGGCTATGATATTTATAACTATAATGTGCCGGAGGGAAGCTATTCCACGGACCCCTTCCACGGCGAGGTCCGCATCCGGGAGCTGAAGCAGCTGGTGCAGGCTTTGCATGAGGAGGGTATCGGTGTGATCCTGGACGTGGTGTATAACCACACCTTCCTGCGGAAAAGCTGGCTGGACCTGACAGCTCACGGGGAATACTATCGGCACGACCATAACGGTGAGTTTCTGAATGCGAGCGGCTGCGGCAATGAGACGGCCTCGGAGCGTGAGCCCTTCCGCAACTATATGATCCAGAGCGTACTGCACTGGGCGAGGGAATACCATGTTGACGGCTTCCGCTTTGACCTGATGGCCATCCACGATGTGCAGACGATGAACTATATCCGCGAGGAGCTGGATAAGCTTCCCGGCGGGAATGAGATCCTGATGTACGGCGAACCCTGGTCCTGCTTCCCACCGGCGATCAATGAGCCGGACCGGGCTGTGGACAAGGGCGGTGTGAAGTATCTGGACACCCGCATCGGTATTTTCTCTGATGCAACGAGAAATGCCATCGGAGGCAGCACCTTTGATATTAAGGACAGCGGCTATGCCTGCGGGAAGACCAACGCTATTGCAAATATCAAGAGCGCGGTACGGGGTCACTGCGGCACCGGCACCCTGCGGGAGACAAGAGACCCGATGCAGTCGGTGCAGTATGTCTCCTGCCACGATAACTTCACCCTGTGGGACCGGCTTTCCGTTCAAACCGGGACGGAATTCCACAAGCAGGGCGTCCGTACGCTGCGGCGCAACCGCTTTGCGGCGGGGGTCTACCTGACCTGTGCCGGTCTGGGCTTTCTGCAGTCCGGCGAGGAATTCGGTCGCACCAAGAACGGCAACGGCAATTCCTATAACGGTCCGGCGATGCTTAACGCCCTGAAATGGGGCACGGCCCATGAGTTCCACAAGTTGACGGAATGGTACAGCGGCCTGATCCGGCTGCGGCAGAGTCTGTTTCCCGTGTTTACGGAGGACGTCTGTGACAGGACGGTGTTCCTGAAGGTGCCGACGGACGGCTGCGTGGCCTTTAGCCGGCCCTGTCGTGAGGAAAGCGGCTATGAGACGAGCGTGGTACTGTATAATCCCACGGTGCACGGGCAGAGCTTCCATCTGCCGGAGGGCGAATGGGTCGTACTGGCGGATGGTGTCAGCAGTCAGCTGCAGGGAAAGCAGCCGGAGACGGTGCGCGGCAGCTATGAGCTGACGAGAGAATCCGTGGCAGTGCTGGCACAGCGCACAGGAGGCTGAGGCATGAAGCTGAGCGTGATTGTACCCGTATACAACGCGGAAAAATACCTGCGCCGCTGCGCAGACTCGATACTGAACCAGACCTACACAGACCTGGAACTGATCATGATCAACGACAGTTCCCCGGACGGGTCACTGGCCATTATGGAAGAATACGCTCACCGTTACCCGGAACGCGTGCAGATCAAAACGGTTCCGAATCATCGGCAGGGCGCGGCAAGAAACGTCGGCATGGAACTGGCAAGGGGAGAATATTTCGGCTTTGTGGACAGTGATGACTGGATCGAGCCGGATATGTATCAGAAGCTGATGGAGGCGGCCCTGGAAGCGGATGCTGATGTGGCGATCTGTGATATCCGCAGCCGCTTTGAAGAGACCGGGGAGACCGAAGTGGACGGGGCGTATGACAACAACCGCCTGGCTGTCGGGTCGGCCTGCAACAAGGTGTTCCGCCGCAGTGCGGTAGGGGATATCCGTTTTCCGGCGGACCTGTGGTATGAGGATTTTGCCTTCTCGGCACGGGTGCTGCTGTCCGGAGCGTCTACTGTCTACGTGCGCGAGGCACTTTATGATTACCGTATCGGGCATGTGTCCACGATGCACAACAGCGACGCTTCGCGGAACCTGGACATCGTGGCTATTCTGCGGCTATTGGAGCCGCATGTGACAAACCGGGATGACTTTGAATATTTGGTAATCAACCAGGTGCTGATCGAGGCGATGAACCGCGTGGAGGCATCCGGGGCAGATAACCGGACAGCTGTGCTGCGGCAGCTGCGGGGCTATGTACGGGGGGTAATTCCCAACCTGAGGCGCTGCAAGAGCTTCCGGAGCGAAAACCGGAACCGCCGCATCATCATGACGATGAATTACTACGGGCAGACAGCACTGTCCCGGCTGCTGCTGCGGGCGAAGGCTGCCCTGTAACGGCGGGCAAACCCCACACAGTATTCGCCAAATTTGCAGTTTGAGAAATCAAGTTAGAGAGATTTTTATGGATAAACGTTTAGAGAGAATCCTGCCCCGGGTACAGAAGCCTGCACGATATACCGGTGGCGAATATAACCAGATCATGAAAAACAAGGCTGATGTGAAGCTTCGCCTTGCCTTTTGTTTTCCGGATACCTATGAGATCGGCATGTCCAACCTGGGAATGAGCATTCTCTACCACACGATGAACAGCATGGACGGTGTGTGGTGCGAGCGTGTGTTTGCCCCGTGGGGAGACATGTACGAGGAGATGAACCGGGCAGGCATTCCGCTCTATGCTCTGGAGAGCGGTGACCCGGTAAAAGAATTTGACGCTGTCGCTTTTTCTATCGGCTATGAGATGGCGTATACCACTGTGCTGGACATGCTGGCTATGTCCGGCATCCCGCTGCGCACGGCGGACCGCCCGGAACTGCTGCCCCTGGTGTTTGCCGGCGGAAGTGCCTGTGTGAACGCAGAACCCATCGCCCCCTTCATGGACATCTGCCTGATAGGCGAGGGCGAGGAGATGAACAACGAGCTGCTGGCCCTGCTGCTGCAGGCAAAGGAAGAGGGCTGGAGCAAGCACGAATTCCTGGTGAAGGCCGCACAGATCCAGGGGGTGTATGTGCCGTCGCTGTATGAAGTGCGTTATAACGAGGACGGAACCGTGGCCGGCTTTACGGCAAAGGACGGCGCACCGGAACGCGTTACCAAGCGGATCGTGAAGGACCTTGACGCCTCTCCGTATCCGACCCGGCCGATCGTGCCCTCGACGGAGGTCGTGCAGGACCGTGTCAGCATTGAGCTGTTCCGCGGCTGCGTGCGCGGCTGCCGCTTCTGTCAGGCGGGGCATATTTACCGCCCGATTCGTGCAAAGAAGCCGGAGACACTGGTACGCCAGGGCATCGAGACCCTGCAGAACACCGGACATGAGGAAATCACGCTGCTGTCGCTGAGTACCAGCGATTATCGCTGCCTGGACACCCTGTGTGACGGCCTGCTGGACTATTGCTCGCCGCGTAGCATCAGCCTGTCGCTGCCGTCGCTGCGTGCAGACAACTTCTCCATTGAGCTGATGGAAAAGATCCAAAAGGTGCGCAAGAGCGGCCTGACCTTCGCTGTAGAGGGGGGCAGCCAGCGCCTGCG
>JAZRWD010000236.1:0-2909 GCA_045599525.1 Candidatus Limivicinus sp.
CAGATATTTTTGAATACCTGAACGGAATCTTCTCCGGCTACGAATACGCCAGATCCTCAGTAGAAAGCACGGAAGCCAATCCTGTCTATATTCTAAGAAATAACGGCATCATTTTCGGAAAGATGATTCTCCGTGCAGGAGAGACCGATCGATTCGGCTTCACCCCCTGGGTAATTGACGAGCTGCAGTTAAATTTCGATGTTCTCTTTACCGCAGGCCAGGTCCGTGTCCCCGAAGACTATACTGTAAAATATCACGGCATAGCGTTGCCTGAGGCCAATCTGACGGATCCGGCTGTCCACTATGAGCTGCTCGATGAATTCTACGACAACGAAGATATTGACAAGCTCCCGTTTCTTAAGGAATACAGCTATACTCTGTCTCTGGGAGAAACGATTGAAGTTTACGACGGCAGCGGAAATCTCGTCCCCGAAGAGCTGCTGACCGAAGCAAATTATACAGATAACTGCACGAAAGCAGAGAAGGCCCGTCTGGAGACCTTTGCAGAGGATTTTGTTACCCGCTATGTCCGTTATATGTCGAATGCGGACTACAATATTTTTGGTAACTACCATAATCTGGTTGAGCTGGTTGTACCCGAAAGCCAGCTGCAGTCCCGCCTGTATCAGGCAGAGGCCGGTCTGGGCTTTGCCAGCAGCAACGGCGACTGGATCCAGGAGATCACAGTTAATCGATATATGAACACCGGCACCGGATATTATGCTCTCGATGTTACCTACATCGTCGAAACACTTGGACAGAAGGGTGTCGTTGCAACGACCAATCACATCAAGATTGCCGTGATTGAGAACGCAAACGGAAACTACGCAGCGATCGCACTTTATACCTATTAAGCCCGATATCCTGTACCTCTCCCCTTTTTCGCCCGCAATATAGAGTAAAATGCAGTCTGCACCTGAGGCAGGCTGTATTTTTTAAATTGCGTTCTTTAAATTCAGGAGATTTTGCGAGTATTTTGAAGAATTTGCGAGATATGGTTTTTCATTTTTGATTTTTCGATTTTTCTTTGTTGACTTTCAAAATACCCTGTGGTATAAAGAATAAGCTTGTTTAGAAGCAGGCTCTTTTCGGCACGGTTTTCCGTGCAATACTATAGAAAATATTAATTTGGAGGCACCTACCAATGTCCACAACAATGGTAACCAAGGAAAGCGTCACCCGTAAGTGGTACGTCCTTGATGCAGCCGGCAAGCCCATGGGCAAGACCGCTGCTCTCGCCGCTGACATTCTCCGCGGCAAGCTGAAGACCGATTACACCCCCAATGTTGATTGCGGCGATTACGTCATCATCATCAACGCCAAGGATGCTGTCCTCACCGGCAAGAAGCTCATTCAGAAGTACTATCGTACCCACTCCGGTTATCCCGGCGGCCTGAAGGAGACCCAGTACAAGCACCTCATGGAGACCAAGCCTGAGCTCGCAATGAAGCTTGCTGTTAAGGGCATGCTCCAGAAGAACACCATCGCTGACTGGCAGCTGAAGCGCCTGAAGATCTTCGCCGGTGCTGAGCACACCCACGCAGCTCAGAAGCCCGAAGTTTGGGACCGCTAAGAGGAGGTAATTGATAATGGCAACTTATAAGACCAAGAAGCCCTACATGTATGGCACCGGCCGCAGAAAGTCTTCTGTCGCCCGCGTCCACCTCATCCCGAACGGCACCGGTGTTATCACCATCAACGGCCGTGACATCGACGATTACTTCGGTCTCGAGACTCTGAAGCTCACCGTTCGTCAGCCCCTCGTTGCCACCTCTACCCTCGGTAAGGTTGACATCGAAGCCACTGTCGCAGGCGGCGGCGTTTCCGGTCAGGCCGGCGCAATCCGTCACGGCATCGCACGTGCTCTGCTCGTCGTTGACGAAAGCTATCGTGCAACTCTGAAGGCTGCAGGCTTCCTGACTCGCGACCCGAGAATGAAGGAACGCAAGAAGTACGGCCTCAAGGCAGCTCGTAGAGCACCTCAGTTCAGCAAGCGTTAATCGAATCGATTTACAGCTTACAGAATGCGAAAAAAGCCCGAAAAATCAAGGTTTTTCGGGCTTTTACTATGCCCGGAAGTTCTGTTTGGTTTGTCAGAACCTGTCCTAATTTGATGTGTTTTATCCTTGTTTATCTGGGTTAATTTTGGGGCAAACGTTGAAAATGAAAGCCAAATGGGTTAATTTATGGGGCAAATATAAGGACGAAAGAAGTGTATTTATAGAACAAAAACAGCGGCTAGTCGAGCACCGCGGAATACACTTTCGGATTCATAATTGGATATGACACAGTTTGTCGTAGTTTGACCAAACAAGACAATTCGTATATCAGTTTATATTGAAATCTTACATAGAGCGTCAGCTCATTCTTTGATTATGAAGAATGGGTTGGCGCTCTTTTTTTATTTCAAAAAGGAGGTCAGGCTTTATGGATTTCAAAGAATTCGTAAACAAACTGGAACAGGATCTGAAAGAAGCACTTTCGGATATTTCCCCCGGCGCTCAGGTGAGACAGACACCGGTGGAAAAGCTGCAGGCAGGTTCCTACACAGGAATCAGCATCACACCTGCTGATACGAATATCGGAATGAATCTCAATGCTGATCAGCTCTTTGCACAGATGCAGGAGGGCAGATCATATGAAGGGGTTCTTGCGGCTGCAGTATCGCAGGTTGAGCGAGGATTGCATGACATGCCGTCTGTTGATGTCCAGTCAATCACAAACTATGAGACAGCGAAGAATTTTCTCTGTTTTGAGGTGGTAGGAACAGAACAGAATGCTGATATGCTGGCAAACATTCCTCACACAGATGTGGAGAACATGTCGATGGTTTATCGTCTGCAGCTGGACAGCAATGAGCATGGCGCGTCTACAGTCCTGATTACCAATGCCATGATGGAGCAGTATCT
>JAZRWD010000237.1:0-8233 GCA_045599525.1 Candidatus Limivicinus sp.
CAATGACATCCGTAAACTCGCCATAGCAGTTGTCAACCATCACATTGACCGTCGGGTCGACGGCCTTAATCGCTTCGATGACTTCCTGCAGAGTCTGCACCGTGAAGGCGCGGCGGTGCTCATAGCCACCCGAGCGCTGCAGATGGACCGCACGGATGCTCGGATCCTGACGGATTGCCTCCACGATGGCGGGGATGTCCGGCATGGCATCCTTCGTGAGGTCGACCTGTTTATAGTTCACACCGTAAAACTTCAGGGAACCGAAGTGGTCCCCTTCTGTGCCGATTGCCCCGCGCAGGGTGTCATAGGGCGCACCCGTGGCAGCCAGAAGTGTCTCCCCGGGGCAGCAGAGCGCAAAGAGCGCGCAGGCCAGGGCATGTGTGCCGTTCACAAACTGCAGGCGAACAAGGGCGGCCTCCGTACCGAAGATCTGGGCATAGATCTTGTCGAGCGTGTCTCGTCCCAGGTCATCATAACCATAGCCGGTCGTGCCCGCAAAGCAGGCCTCCGCTACACGGTTGTCCTGAAAGGCCTCCATCACCTTGGCGGTGCAGAGAGCTGCAGTTTTATCCATCTTTGCATAGACCGGGCGGAGCTCCTCCTCCACCTCTTCCGCGAGGGCATAAATACGGGGGTTAATATCCGATATCTTCATTTAGTCTTCCAGCTCCATAATCAGTTTTTTAAAATGACGGCCGCGGACCGCAAAATTGGGAAAACGGTCAAACGAGGCACAGGCCGGGCTCAGCAGCACAATGTCCCCTTCCACCGCAGAGTCTGCGGCAGCGTGAACCGTCTCGTCGAAGTCCTCCAGCACCGTCAGCTGCAGACCGCTGTCCGCAAAATATTTGGACCCGCGAATCGCCTGCGCAATCGGCTGCGCAGTAGCCCCGGTCACAAAGGCGCTCTTTGCATAGCAGCAGACTTCATCGCCCAACTCGTCAAAGGGAATATGCTTGTCATAGCCTCCCAGAATCAGAATGGGCTTTGTCTTCAGAGCATGCAGACCGGCAGCCGTGCGTGTCGGGCTGGACGCGATCGAATCGTTGATATACCGCACCCCGCGGCGCACACGAACCGTCTCCAGGCGGTGCTCCACACCCGCAAATTCCGCGGCAACCCGGCGGCATACCTCATCACTGACCAGACCGTCGGTCGCCGCAAAGGCTGCCATATAGTTCTGGATATTGTGCCGTCCCGGCAGACGGATCTCATCCTCCTGCAGGATTGCCTGCGGTCCCTGCTCCGTAACACGGTATACGGTGCCGTTCTCACAGTATACCCCCGCTTCCACGGGAGCTCCGTCCAGGAAATAGGCCAGGCGGGATTTTGCGTGCTCCTTAAAATACGGGGTCTTTCCGTCTGCCGCATTCAGAACCAGGCGCTGCTCCGGCCCCTGCTCCAGAAAGATCGACATTTTGGCATCGTAATAGTCCGCATAATCCTTGTGCTTGTCCAGGTGGTTCGGGGAAATATTGGTGATGACCGCCACGTCCGGCCGGCAGCTCATGCTGTGCAGCTGGAACGAACTGAGCTCCAGCACGACCATATCCTCTGCCTTCATGATGGGCAGGTCGCAGAGCAGCGGATGGCCGATGTTTCCACCAAGGTGAACGGTATAGCCGGCAGCCTTCAGCAGCTCGGAAATAATCGTCGTGGTCGTGGTCTTGCCGTCGCTGCCTGTCACGGAAAGGATGCGGCAGGGGCAGAGGCGGAAAAAGACCTCCATCTCCGAGGTGACACGGCTTCCGCCGGCCATAGCGGCCTCCAGGTGCGGGTCAAAGGGCATCAGGCCCGGGGTACGGAAGATCAGGCTCTCCGTAAGGCCCTCCAGATAATCTTCTCCGAGGCGAAACTTCGCGCCCATTGCCTGCAGACGCGTGTAGTCCTCGCCCATTTTCTCCGGGCTGCGCAGATCGCAGACCGTCACATCGCAGCCATTCTTCAGCAGCAGCTCGATGAGCGGCAGATTACTGACTCCTGCACCGACCACTGCGATCGATTCGGAGCGGATGCTCTCGACATACTCCGCAAGCGTATTTACTTTCGATTGGTTCTCACACATGAAATGCTCTCCCAACAGATGATATGATGAAAAATTGTTTGACTTCAGTAGTAAAAAAAAGTATTATTAGGGCCGTTGAGCAGGCCGGACGACCGCGGGTACAAGGTTAACGCCTGTACATGAGGAAAGTCCGGGCTCCACAGGGCAAGGATAACGGGTAACGCCCGCCAGGGGTAACCCTCGGACAAGTGCAACAGAGATATACCGCCGTGATTACACGGTAAGGGTGGAAAAGTGAGGTAAGAGCTCACTCGCCGCATGGAGACATGCTGGTGCTGTAAACTCTATCCGGAGCAACACCGTGGGAGGGACATATGGCCGGCCCGGCCGTCCCCGGGAGGTGGCTTGAGGCCGTCAGCAATGGCGGTCCTAGATAGATGGTCGTCGATTACAGAACCCGGCTTACAGGCCTGCTCAACTTTATATGATTCGAAAAATATTCGAATGAATAAAACCGTCTTTCGGCTTCCGCTTCAGCGGAAGCTTTTTTTGTTTCTTTTCTTCTCCGCCGCTAAACCGGACATCACCAAAAAGCACCGTTTAGTGCACTGTTTTGTTTCCTGCCTGCAAAGAGGAATTCCACATTTCCAACAGAGAATCCCACATTTTTCAACAAGGTTTCGTGGGGTTTTCCCGCCTTTCGGCTTGCATTTGCAACTATTTTCCATCATTAGTTTCAAATAAGTTACAAAATATTTTTGAACAAATTACACTATTTTCATTTTGAAGACTTCCAACGAAAAACCGGTGTGGAAAACTGTGGATTTGTTGGTTTACCCGGCTGACGCCTGACCGTAACCGCCTGTTGATTCTTTTGGTCAATTGCGTTACCTCTGCCGCTCTGCATGTGGGGTATTGTCACTCGTCGGCACAGTCGGCCAGGAAGCCCTCATCCGCCAGCGAGCAGTATTCCCGCCCTGCCACGATCACATGGTCCAGCAACGGAATGCCGATCATCGACAGCGTACGGTACAACTGGCGCGTCATGTCCAGGTCCTCCTGCGAAGGGCGGCAGTTTCCGGAGGGATGGTTATGGGACAGGATCACCGCCGCAGCATGGTCCTTCACCGCCGCTTCCACAATGAGGCGCGTGCTGGTCTCTGCCGCGTTGACGACACCCTCGCCCACCTTGCGGCAGCCGAGAATGCGGTTGCCAGAGTCCAGCGTGACCAGATAGATCCGCTCCGCGTCCTCGTAGAGATACTTCGGGACAAGGTATTCCCCCGCATCGGTCGTGTTCATGATCACGGCCCGTTTCAGGCTCCGCTCATTTTCGTACTTTCTTGCCACTGCGGGAATCAGCTTCAGAAAGACTGCCGTCGAGTGGCCGACGCCGTCTACCTGTTCCAGGTCCTCCAAAGAGGCATCCAGCACCGCGTCCAATGTTTTGAAGCGGTCCAGCAGCGCATGGGCGACCGGATTGGTGTCCTTGCGGGGAATGGCATAAAACAGGAGCAGCTCCAGGGCATTCAGGCTGGAGAAATCGTCCAGTCCGTGGTCCTCAAAGCGCTGTCGCATACGGGACCGGTGATCATCATGTACGCCTGCCATGGGCTCCTCCTTGTTTCTTTCTCTGCTCAGGTCTGCAAAATCTGCTTTTCAGATATCCATTGTGGCGTAGGCATTCAGGTCACTGCCGGCACGGGTGCCTGCCAGATACTCATAATAGCCCTGTGCGCCGACCATCGCGCCGTTATCGCCACAGAGCTTCAGCGGCGGTACATACAGCGTGACCCCAAGCTTTTCCGCCGCGGCGGCAAAATCCGCACGCAGGCGCTTATTGGCCGCTACACCGCCGGCCACAACGATCTTATCCATGCCGTATTCCTTTACGGCTGCCATGGCGCGGGGCACCAGACTCTCGCTGACCGCACGGGTAAAGGACGCGGCAAGAGAGGCGCGGTGCAGCTCCTCGCCCTTCTGCTCAGCATTGTGGGCCAGGTTGATCACTGCCGTCTTCAGGCCGGAAAAGCTCATGTCGTAGGGTGCGCCGTCCACATGGCCGATGGGAAAAACATACTTGGTGTCATCCCCGCCGGCGGAAAGCTGCTCGATCGGACGTCCGCCCGGATACGGCAGACCCAGTACGCGTGCCGTTTTATCGAAGCACTCCCCTGCGGCATCGTCCCGGGTCGAACCGATAATTTCCATATCAGTATAGTCCTTCACATGGACCAGCACCGTGTTGCCGCCGGAAACGCAAAGGCAGATAAACGGCGGCTCCAGCTCGGGATAGGCAATATAGTTTGCGGCAATATGTCCGCGCAGATGGTGCACCGGAATCAGGGGCACCTGCAGCACAGAGGCCACCGATTTGGCAAAGTTCACCCCCACCAGCACAGCGCCAATGAGGCCCGGGGCATAGGAGACGGCCACTGCGTCGATCTCCTCCCGGGTGACGCCTGCCGCGTCCAGGGCATCCTGTGCCAGCTGAGCGATTGCCTCCACATGGCAGCGGGATGCGATCTCGGGGACCACGCCGCCGTACAGGGCGTGCAGGTCCGCCTGTGATGCAATTTTATCGGCAAGTACCTTTCGGCCATCCTCGACTACTGCCACAGCAGTTTCATCGCAGGTGGATTCAAAGGAAAGAATTTTCAATGTTGATTACCTCCAATTGGGTCAGGACACCGTCGCGTTGCTCCGGCTCCCGATACTGCGGTCAGCATACTCCGCTTTCCGCAAAAACAGCAGTCATAATGATAGCATCTTCCTGCGGTTTTTCGTAGTATTTTTTTCGGATCCCCACCTGACGGAAGGAATTTTTTTCATAAAGTCCGATTGCGGGTGCGTTGCTCGCCCGTACCTCCAGCGTGACAAAGCTGAGGGCCCGTTCTTCGGCGCGCCGCAGCAGCTCACGGATCAGGGCATCCCCGATCCCCCGGCGGCGTGCCGCGCTGCTGACCGCCACGTTATTGATGTAGCCCTCGTCCAGCACAGTCATCATGCTCACATAACCGAGGATGCTGCCGTCTTCGTCCACCGCCTCGATCATCACATGCATGTCGTCCGGCAGAAGCGATTGCAGCTGCTCCTCCGTCAGGGGAACATGGAAGCATTCCGCCTCGATCTGCGCAATGCGCGGCAGACTGGCTGTTCCGGCATCCCGGATCTGTATCAGTGTGCTTTCGCCCATGTTTTTCCCTCTTTTGCGTCGGCCAGCAGGCGGACCCGCAGCTGTGCGGCATTCTCCATCTCCCGGGTCAGCACAGCCTTCACCTGTGCAGCATCGGCTTCATCGCATTCCACGATCAGTTCGTCGTGGACCTGCAGCAGCAGCTTTGCTGCCGGGCATTCCGCCTTCAGGGCCCGGTAGGCATTGACCATCGCAATCTTAATGATGTCTGCCGCAGTCCCCTGCACCGGCATGTTCAGGGCCACCCGTTCGCCAAACTGGCGCACGGAGAACTTGCTGTCCTTCAGCTCCGGCAGAGCACGGCGCCGCCCGTACAGCGTACAGACATAACCGTCTTCCTTTGCCTGCTCCACAACGCGGCTCATATACTCCCGCACACCGCGGAAGCGTTCCAGATAGGCATCCATATAGGCCTTGGCCTCCGCATTGCTGACCCCGATATCCTGGGCCAGGGAGAAGGCCGAAATGCCGTACACAATGCCAAAGTTGACCGCCTTGGCACGGCTGCGCAGTAGAGGCGTTACCTCCTCCAGCGGCAGGTTAAACACATGGGAGGCAGTGACGCGGTGGAAATCCTCCCCGCTGGCAAAGGCATCCAGCATGACCTCGTCATCGGCCATGTGGGCCAACAGGCGCAGCTCGATCTGGCTGTAGTCGGCGTCCACCAGGGTCTTGCCCTCCCCTGCCACAAACATTTCGCGGATCTTCGCCCCCAGCTCTTTGCGGATGGGGATGTTCTGCAGGTTCGGCTCCGTCGAGGACAGACGGCCCGTTGCCGTAACAGTCATCTGGAATTTCGTGTGGATGCGCCCGTCCGCCCCGATGACCTTGAGCAGGCCGTCGGCATAGGTGGACTTGAGCTTGGTCAGTGTGCGGTATTCCAGGATCTCATCCACAATGGGATGCTTGCCCCGGAGCTTGTCCAGCACATCTGCATTGGTGCTCCAGCCGGTCTTTGTCTTTTTCCCGTAGGGCAGCATCAGCTCGTCGAACAGGACCTCGCCCAGCTGCTTCGGGCTGTTGATGTTGAATTCTCTGCCCGCATAGCTCCAGATGCTCTGCTGCAGCAGGTCGATGCTGCTGACCAGGCTTTCGCCGAAGTCATGGAGGGCCTTGCGGTCAACCAGGAAGCCGGCCTGTTCCATGCTTGCCAGCACCTCGCACAGGGGCAGCTCCGCTTTACGGTACAGCTCCGTCATGCCAAGCTCTTCCATCCGCTGCGTGAGTACGGGATAAAGCGCATATATGGCCATTGCCCCTTCACAGGCCCTGCCCAGATACTGCACGCTCAGCCGGTCCGGCTCATAGTCGCTGCGGGTCGCATCCAGCAGATAAGCTGCCAGGGCCGTGTCGAACACAAAGCCATCGGTGCTGCGGCCTTCCTGCAACAGCAGGCACATCGTGTCCTTGATATTGTGGCCGACCTTTTTCACATCCGCCGAAAAGACCATGCCCAGCAGGTCTTCATAATCCGTGCAGGTCAGGCGCTCGGCCGAATACAGGGTCCCGTCGAGCACCAGCTCCAGTCGGTCGAGGTTCCCCTGCGGCAAAGACACCGCCACGTATTCCGCGGCATTCAGCAGAAAGAGCAGCTCAGCGGCATCCTGCACCGCAATCGCCTCAACCGCAGGGGTCGCAGACGGTGTTTCGTTTTCCGCCTCTGCTTCTGCGCTTCCGGCCTCCGTGCCGGCTTTTTTCTTTGTCCCTGCACTGTCCGGGCTAATCTGCCAGGTCTTCATCACCCGGACAAAACCCAGGCGCAGGAACAGGTCATACAGCCCCGGCTGATAATCCCTGTCCCAGAGGCACTCCGCAGGGTCCAGCGCCATCGGTGCTTCGCGGAAGATCGTGGCCAGCCAGTAAGAGGTGCGGGCACTTTCCTCGCCCGCGATCAGCTTTTTGCGGACGCCTTCCTTGACCTCCAGCGCCGCGGTATCGGCATAGATCGTGTCGATGCTGCGGTAACGCTGTACCAGGTCCATCGCCGTTTTCTCGCCGATGCCCGGCACACCGGAGATATTGTCCGAGCTATCGCCCATCAGGGCCTTCAGGTCGATCATGTGGATTGGCTCAAAGCCATATTCCTCTTCAAAACGGGCAGGAGTATAGTCAATGGTCTCCGTCTGCCCCATGCGGGTCTTCACATTGCAGACCGTGGTCAGCGGACTCACGAGCTGCAGGCTGTCTTTATCCCCGGTGACCACCAGGCATTCCCAGCCCTTTTCCTCGCAGATGCGGGCCGCCGTACCGAGAAGGTCGTCGGCCTCATAGCCTTCCTTCTCAAAACAGCGGATGCCCATCTTGTCCAGGACTTCCTTCAGCAGGGGCATCTGGACCTTCAGCTCGTCCGGCATCGGGTGGCGGGTCGCCTTATAGTCCGCGTTTGCCCGGTGGCGGAAGGTCGGTGCATGCACGTCAAAGGTGACGGCCAGAGCTTCCGGCTTTTTCTCGTCCAGCAGACGGCGGAGGATATTCAGAAAGCCGAAAATGGCGTTGGTCGGTGTGCCGTCCGGGGCGCTGAGCTGCCGGACGCCGTAAAAGGCCCGGTTCACGATGCTGTTGCCGTCGAGTATCATCAGTTTCATGTTTGTTCTCCTCTGAGCCGGATGATCTCGTCACGCAGCTGCGCCGCGATCTCGAATTCCAGCATCTGTGCTGCTTTCTTCATCTGCTTTTCCAGCTTTTCGATGGCTGCGGCACGTTCCTTGGCAGTCATCTTCACGCCGCCGCTCTTTTTCGCCTTGTTTCCGCCCTCTGTGGTGGAGATCTCCAGAATGTCCTTCACACTCTTGATGACGGTCTTCGGGACGATGCCGTGCTCTTCATTATAAGCCATCTGCTTTGCACGGCGGCGGTTGGTCTCGTCAATGCAGGCCCGCATGGACGGGGTCACGCTATCGGCGTACATGACCACGTAGCTGTCCGCGTTGCGGGCAGCGCGGCCCACCGTCTGGATCAGGCTCGTCTCGCTGCGGAGGAAGCCCTCCTTGTCCGCATCCAGAATGGCCACCATGCCGACCTCCGGGATATCC
>JAZRWD010000238.1:0-4439 GCA_045599525.1 Candidatus Limivicinus sp.
TCGCCATTCACGACCACGGTGCTGCCCTGATCACCCTTGATTTCTCCGGTGACATTTCCGTTTACCGTAACATTTGCCGACTCTGCCGCGACAGAGTCAACATCTTCGCTGACCGTAATATTTTCCCCCGGTCCGGCGTCGATTGCTGCCGCAAGGGCAGATGCCGGAAGCAGGGAGACCAGCATAAGGATTGCCAGAGTCGATGCGATCCATTTTTTCATGGGGTTACCTCCATTATTTTTCTGATGTTTGCGGAAAAATGCTGTATATCTTCTTTATACGAAGTTATCTGAAAAAAGTATACCATAAATCCGAAAAATTGGAAGCTTTTTTCGATTTTTACGTCATTCTTTCACAAATTAACGATATTTTGTTATCCGCATTCCGGTTAATCGTTTTCGAACACAGGATATAGGCGGGAATCGTCGCTGACGGCTTATGTCTTTCCCCGGTCGGTATTGTATTCTTCGATAGTGCATGTTATAGTTCAGACAATAAGTGTTGTCCCGTTTGCGCGCCAAGTCTGCCTGGGGGTTCTGTTGTGCGACGGGCCAGGGAAAGCTTGGGAGAGGTTTCGGATGATTGAAAATGTATATCGCGACGAGATGAACGCAGAACAGGCGCTGTTTAACGCGCTTTACCGTATCATGCAGACTACCCCGATCGACCGCCTGTCTGTCACGCAGCTTCTGAAGGAAGCGCATGTCAGCAAGTCCGGCTTTTACCGCCGATACCGGGATAAATACGACCTGCTCAACCAAAGCTATGAAAAGATCCTGGAAACGACCCTGTTTACCTTCACCGAGGGGAACAGCTGGCGGGATTCCATTTATCAGATCTATAAGGTCATCGGCGAAAACCATACGTTTTTTTCGAACGCCTTCCGTTCGGAGGACTGCAATTCCCTTTCCAACTTTATTTTTTCCCGGACGCTACGGTTGGAGAAGGAGGTCCTTCGGGACCACGGTGTGGATCCGGAGGACCTGGAGAACAGCTACCGACTGATTGCCTATGTCAGCGGCGGTCTGGCTATCACCCGCAAGTGGGTCGAGGACAGGGCGGAACTGCCCCTGGACCGGCTCGTTGAGATTTTTATGGAGATGGTGCCCGAAGTATTTCGCGAATACTTTGTGTGACGGAACACAGGAGAAACACTTGCAGCAAAAAGTCCCAACTCTCGGCAACGTTATTGAATTGGCACAATATTGTTGATAAAATAACCATATCTTTTAAAAGGAGGATCTTCCTGTGAAAAACATTTCCCGTAGAGACTTTCTGAAGGGTTCTGCCGCTGCAGCTGTCGTTGGCCTGATGGGCTCAATGAGTGCTGCCGCACTGGCAGACGAAGCAGCATTTGACCGCGAGGTCGACGTTCTGATCATTGGCGGCGGCGGCACCGGCGTGGCAGCAGCCTGCGAAGCAGCAGAAGCCGGCGCAAGCGTTCTGGTCGTGGAAAAGACCGGCCTTATGGGCGGCTCCACCATTATGTCCGGCGGCATGATCCATGCCTGGGGCACCGACGAACAGGCAGAATATACCGGAACTACCGATGACTCCGGCGAGCTGATGTTCCAGTATTATAAGGGCTGCGGCGGCGGATTTATCGATGATGAGGTCTGCTATGATATGGCAATGGGCAGCCATGATGACTTCCTGTGGTGCAAGGAATGCGGCATCAACTACGTGACCGTATTCGGTGTTGTGGACATTCCGGGCCTTGAAGGCACCATCCGTCCCCGTATCCATCTGCCGGGCGATGAGACCTCCGGCACTGCCGGTGTCCCGGGTCTGGGCCACTTCCATGTGCTCCCCATCTGGGCACGTGCAGAGGCAGCCGGTGCGGTTATGGAAACCAACTCCATCGGCAAGAAGCTGATCACCAACGCAGAAGGCGCAGTCATCGGTGCCGTTGTGGAACAGAACGGCGCAGATGTCCGCATTAAGGCCAACAAGGGCGTTATTCTGGCAACCTCCGGCTACGACCACAACGAGGCCATGGCCAAGGGCATGAACAAGACCCAGTACATTGCGCTTACCGAAGCAGGCAACCTGGTCGGCTCCTGCGCAGGCAACACCGGCGACGGTATCCGTATGGGCATGGAAGTCGGTGCAGGTCTTGCCGGCATGGGCGGTGCCATCAATGTATCCCTGAACGGCTCCATCGGCCGTGACCCCACCAGCAACGTGGGCGGCTGCACCACCGGTATTTCCGTCAACAAATACGGCCAGCGTTTCGTCAACGAGTGGTGCCAGTACGGCTACTATATGAACGCTGTGTTCAACCAGGACGATCATATTGTCTGGACCGTTACCGACCAGGCTGCAGTCGACCGCGAAGGCGGCACTGCCATGGGCTTTACCTCTGAAGATCTTTCCGCGGACGTGGAAGCCGGCAGCGTCGTCAAGGGTGAGACCATCGAAGAGCTGTGCGAAGCCATCGGCGTCAGCGCAGAAGGCCTGAAGTCCACTCTGGCCACCTGGAATGCAGACTGCGCCAAGGGCGTAGACTCCGCTTTCGGCAAGACCGAGTGCCTGAATCCCATCGAGGTCGGCCCCTTCTATGCCGCAAAGACCGGCACGTACAACCTGGGCACCCTGGGTGGTCTGAAGATCAATACCGAAGCACAGGTCTGCCGCTTCGACGGCACGCCCATTGAGCGTCTGTATGCCGGCGGCCTCTGCACCGGCGGCTGGGCAGGCCAGTTCTATCCCGGCTCCGGCACCGCCGTTCTGTCTACCGTTCACTGGGGCAGAAAGGCCGGCCGCAACGCAGCAGCCAACGAAAACTGGGGCTGATCTTCAGCGACTGCCTCGCATAAAGATCACGCATAAAAACAATGATTTCAGGGGATGCCCATTTCGGCATCCCCTGTTTCTGTTGCCCGGATCTGCACGGGCTCTTATGTTTCTGTGCAGTCCCCGCCTTCGCTTCCTCCGATATCCTTTACATACAGGAAGACCTTCTGGTCGTCTGCAGTGTAATCCGGCTCAGGCAGGATCTCCATCATCACCGTGCGGATGCAGCCGCCGATTCGCCTGCGATAGCGGATACTGAAATGCTTTTCCCCGCGCAGAAAACACTGCCGGAGATATCCGAGCTCCGTGTGCTGCAGAAAGTATTCCCTGTCCTCAGGATGCACCATTCCCGCTTCGGCAAATTCTCTCAGCCAGCTGGAAACGGAATCGCCATAGCCCCTTTCCTGCGTCAGTTCCTCTTCTTCCGCCCGGACGATCTCATAGCTGTCCTGTGTCAGATTTACACGCAGGATCTTCGTGTAGGAATTGCGCATGGCCGTAAACGCAGCCTGCTGCGCTCTCCGGTCCACGCCGAGCTTCTGGTAATAGATGGATTTCGCACGGTACATCCGCAGGTCTGCCATCCGGATCAGCTCCTGCACACCTGCCCCCGGGTATTCGTCCAAAGTCGCGTATCCCGAAGAAACCGTTACATTCTGCACCAGTTCACCCGTCCATTCCGCAAGGACGCTGTCCAGCTCCTGCTTCAGGTATTCTGCCAGTTTCCGGTCGCCGTAGGCAAAGGAAGCAAATTCATCCCCACCGATGCGGAAGCCACCGCCATAGGGTGACATGACCCGGTCGATGCCTGCCGCGGCCGCCCTGATCAGCTCATCCCCAGCGAGATGGCCGTAGGTATCGTTTGTGGACTTCAGGCCGTTGATATCCATGGAAAAGACGATCAGCTTGTCGTTTTTCTGTCCGTGTGCCTCCAGAGCAGCGACCGTTTCGTTATAGGCATAGCGGTTTTTCAGGCCGGTCAGCGGGTCCTGGCTGAGCTTCTCCCGGTCACGCGTTTTGGCAAAGGCATAGACGATCAGGCTGTCGTCCTTATTATATCGGATATAATAGGTGGAAAATTCCACCGGCTCGACCGTACGTTCCAGTCGGAAATTAATATTCAGGACCTCATGATATACGGCCTTTTTATAGGCAGCCCGCAGGCGGTTGCCGTCAAAGAAGTCCAGGAAGGCCCGCCGGTCCGTCACGTTTTCAATGCGGTTCATCGCCGTCTGGTAGACGCTGCGGTCAAGTTCCATGGACGGCAGGACAATCTGATAAAGCGTATTATCGTCTGTGACATACTGGATCAGATTCCTGTCAAGCTCGATCCGCATGGTAACATCCGATTGCTTGCGCAGGACGTCAAAGAAATTCAGGCTCTGTTCCCGCTGCTCGGTGATATCCTCCACCTTGCCGAAATACAGCTTTTTGCTGCCATCGTTCCGCTGGAAGTAGAACTGCATCCGAAACCAGAAAATGCTGCCGTCGGATTTAATAAAACGCAGCTCACACTTTCCACCTTCGGCGGAGTTTTCCTCGGCCCTGCTCAGGGTCTGGTACAGAGTCGGGTGGTCCTGGGTGACAATGTAATTCTGTATGTTTTCGATGCGGTTTTCCATCTGCGAGTCACCCACAGCCTC
>JAZRWD010000239.1:0-7503 GCA_045599525.1 Candidatus Limivicinus sp.
TGATTAAAAGATGCTCATTCCGCTGAAGCCCATGAAAGCAAGAGCAACAAGGGCGGCGGAAACAAGGCAGATGGGGAAACCTTCAAAGCATTCCGGATACTCAGAGAACTGAACCTTTTCGCGGACGCAGGCGAACAGAACGATTGCCAGCAGGAAGCCGATACCACCGGTCACACCATAGGTAAAGGATTCGATGAAGTTGTAATTGTTCTGTACGTTCAGCAGAACGACACCGAGAACAGCGCAGTTCGTGGTGATCAAGGGCAGGTAAATACCGAGTGCGGAATAAAGAGAAGGAACATTCTTCTTCAGGAACATTTCAACGAACTGGACCAGAGAAGCGATAACCAGAATAAAGGCCAGGGTTTCGAGGAATGCCAGATTCAGCCGAATCAGGATGTACTGGTCGATAACCCAGCAGATTGCGGACGCAAGACCCATAACGAAGACGACTGCGACACCCATGCCGGCGGCAGTGTCGACCTTGCTGGAGCAACCCAGGAAGGGGCAGCAGCCAAGGAACTGGGAGAAGATAAAGTTATCAATCAGTATTGCACCGAGAGAAATGGAAAGGAGTGTAGTGATCATTATTCTTCAACCTCCTTTGCAGCCTCTGCTGCAGCTTTTTCAGCTGCTTCCTTTTTCTTTGCGGAGTTCTTCAGAACGAACTGCATCAGCGCGATCAGAAGACCGAGAGTAAGGAAGCCACCGAAGGGACGGGTCATGATGGAAGCACCAAACTCAGATGGGAAGAGCTGGATGCCGGCGCCGGTGCCGTCCATGGTGAACTTGAAACCGTTTGCGATATCGATCAGACCACCGCCGAAACGGCCACTGCCGACGAATTCGCGGAAAACGCACATCACGATCAGAACGAGAGTGTAGCCGAGACCCTGGAAGATGCCGTCAAAGAAAGATGCGCCAACGGTATTCTTCTGGCAGAATGCTTCTGCACGGCCGATGATGATGCAGTTAACAACAATCAGCGGGATAAAGACGCCCAGAGCTGCACTCAGGGCAGGGATAAATGCCTGGAGGACCAGGTCAACGATAGTAACGAAGCCGGCAATAACAACAACGAAAATTGCCAGACGGATCTCACCGGGGATGATCTTACGGATGGCAGAAATAACCACGTTGCAGCAGGTGAGGATAATCAGAACGGAGATACCCATACCTACACCATTGAACAATGAGGTCGTGATTGCCATAGTGGCGCACATACCAATTAACTGAACCAGAACGGGGTTATTGGTAACGAGGCCTTCTTTGAACTGCTGTTTAATATTCATTCAGGCATCCTCCTTAACCGAGAGCTTCAACAGCCTGAATAGCTGTTACGATTGCATTGGTGACTGCCTTGGATGTAATTGTAGCGCCGGCAATCTTATCAATCTGGTCAACGGTGACGGAATCGTCTTTTCCTACGAACTGGCTGCGGAAGCTGTTGCCCTTTTCAGAGTTTTCAGCAGCGATAGCACCGAGGCCGGAGGTCTCAGAATGAACAGTGATGGAAATACCGGAACAGGTGTAATCGGATGCGACACCAACGATCATGGTGATGCTGCCCTGAGCACCGGAGAAGGTGGTGGTGACGACCCAGCCGGAATCGTCGGTTGCTACTTCAATCTTATCGATGGTGGGGTATGCCTCTGCGTCGTGCTCGACCGGAGTGAAGCCGGGAGCGCTCAGAACTGCGGCATAAGCCTCAGCTGTTTTAGCAGCTAGCTGCTCAGCGATGATCGGCTCAGTGACGCTGTTGACCAGGGCAAGTACGAGAGCGACGATTGCGCAAACGGCAAACAAAATACCGGAAAGCTTCAGAATCAGATTATCTTTCATTCTTATGCCTCCTTAGCTGCGTTTTTAGCTGCTTTCTTTGCAGCCTTTTCAGCGGCGATATCTTCCTTGCTGACACCGAACTGATGACGATGGAAGGCCTTGTCAATGGGCCATGCAAGCAGGTTCATGATCAGGATCGCATAGGTCACGCCTTCGGGATAGCCACCGAAATAGCGGATCAGGACAGTGATCAGACCGCAGCCGCAGCCGTAAACAAGCTGACCGCCGAGGGTAAGCGGGCTGGAAGAGTAGTCGGTTGCCATGAAGATGGCACCGAGAAGCAGGCCGCCGGAGCAGAGATTGAACATCATCCATTCAACGTTGCTGTAGGAAGTACCGGACTTGCCGCAAAGAAGGGTAACTACGGCAACGGTTCCGATATAGGATACAGGAATACGCCAGGAGATGACCTTGCGGACGACCAGATAAATGCCACCGATGAGAAGAGCGATTGCACTGATTTCACCGATGCAGCCGGGGATGGTGCCAAAGAAGAGAGCCTTCATGGTGAAGTATCTCGGGAGCTTGGCAGCGCCATACAGGTAGGAAAGCGGGGTTGCCGTAGCAACAGCATCCAGCCCGTTGGGGGAGACCCATGCGCCGAGAGCGGAGGAGTAGGATGCAAGCAGGAAAGCACGGCCTGCAAGTGCAGGGTTCAGGAAGTTCTTGCCCAGACCACCGTAAAGCTGCTTAACGATGACGATGGAGAAGAAGGCACCGATAACAGGGATATAGAGAGGAGCCTTCGGAGGGAGAACCAGGGCCAGCAGCATACCGGTGACGCAGGCGGACAGGTCGCTGATGGTGTTGGACTTCTTGGTGAACTTACGATAGGCAAGCTCAAACAATGCGGCAGAAGCCATGGAAACGGCGATGACTGCCAGAGGATAGAAACCGAACTGCCAGACGGCAACAGCAATTGCCGGGAGGAGTGCAATCATGACGTCAAGCATAATGCTGCGGGTGTCCTTATCACCGCGGACCTGCGGCTGATATGCTACGTCAAGAATAATCTTTTCCTGTTTATCTGCCATTATTTCTGTGCCTCCTTTGCTGCAGCTTCGGCCTTGGCCTTTTCTTTCATGGCCTTGGTCTGGAACATAACCTTTGCGGTTTTGAACGCATGAGTCAGAGGCATTCTGGCCGGGCAGTTATATGCACAGCTGCCACATTCGAAGCAGTCTGTGATGTGATATTTCTCCATGTTTTCGAAATCGCGCTTGCTGTAGTACAGATACATGAAGCACGGCTCGAGACGCATCGGGCATACCTCGATGCACTTGCCGCAGCGGATGCAGGTAGGATCTTCGACGTTTTTATCTTCCTCTTCGGTGAAGAAAAGAACACCGGCAGTACCTTTGATCGTAGGAGCATCAAAGCTGGTTGCACAGATGCCCATCATCGGTCCGCCAAGGACAATCTTGCGGGGAGTCTTGACGAAGCCGCCGCACTGTTCGGCAAGATAACTGAACGGAGTACCGACGCGGGTCAGTGCGTTCTTGGGGCCTTCCATCGCACTGCCGGCGACGGTAACGATACGCTCGATGACCGGCTTTCCTTCATAGCAGGCCTGATAAACGGCATAGCAGGTACGAGTGCTGACAACGTTTGCACCAACACCTGCGGGCAGACCGCCGGGCTTAACCTCACGGCCGGTGGTTGCTTTGATCTGCATCTTTTCGCCGCCCTGGGGGTACTTGACCTCTTCGGGGCAGATTTCAATGCCGTATTTTTCAGGGTGCAGAGAATTCAGAAGATCGATTGCGTCCTGCTTATTCTTTTCGATGCCGTAATAAGCCTTTTCAACACCGGATGCAATACGGACGAGTTCGATACCCTTCATCAGCTCTTCCGGGTAGGTCAGCATGGTGAGGTGGTCACCGTTCAGATAAGGTTCGCATTCTGCACCATTGATAACAAGCTTATCAACCTTGCCGATGCCGCCGCGGACTTTGAAAGCAGTAGGGAACATTGCGCCACCCATGCCGACAACGCCTGCTTCACGCATGCGTGCGAGGATTGCTTCCGGATCTTTCAGTTCCTTCTCTGTCAGCGGGGCGAGGTCGGTGCAGGGAGTGTCGAGACCATCGTTTTCAATGACGACAGACATGATCATGTCGCCCAGCGGATGGGGACGGGGCTCAACTGCGACAACCGTGCCGGAGACAGAAGAGTGAACCGGTGCGGAAACCGGTGCGGGACTTTCGCCGATTTTCTGGCCCATTTTGACAATGTCGCCCTTCTTAACCAGGGGCTGGTTCGGGGCGCCAATGTGCTGAGCCATGGGGATGATGACCTGTGGCGGCGGAGCAATTACGGTGACAGGCACTTCCGGTGCCTTCATGTAATCGGGATGCACGCCGCCCTTAAAAGTATAGGACATAAGCTTCACCTCGTTATTTGTGCTCAGTATTTATACTGGTTCCAATACTATGAAATTTTACCACAGCATGGCAAGTCTTGTAAATAAAAAGTAAACAAAAATAATAGACAACTTATTAACGGCGTGCAGCTGTGAAAAAGGGAACAAAAAATCCCTGCAGACAGTGCCGGCGAGGACCGTCTGCAGGGAACTGGGAGTTCAGTATGGAAACCGGAAATCAGTCTTTCATGAAAACGCTGATAAAGAAAACAGGCAGGGCTGAGATGACCATGAACAGGACAAAACCACCAATCGGTGCGAAGGGATTGAACAACAGGAGAATGAACATGGCAAGGAGACCGATAACCGATGCAAGGGCGGAGATGACAGTATTTGCCTGTACAGCGCGGAACATACTGTGACCGGTGTCAGCCAGATGCGTCAGTGAACCTAGCCCTTCACGGCAGACCACTGCGGAGATCTGACTGTTTTCAGAGGGCTCAGCCGAAGAAATCTGATAGCGTTCAATATAAGGCGGAAAGTCATACCCGTCGGTAGCGATGTCGAACACCTCATGAAGCATTTCCGGCGTAACATTGAAGTCGCGGATCGCAAAAATGGGGTGACGGTCTGTGCGCATCAGGGCGAGCAGCGCGTTCATCACGCTAGTCTGCTTGGTGTATTTCATCTTGAAGATGCCGTAGAGAACACCGTTGATCGCGAGAAGGACCGTACTGCTGCCTGTCAGCTTATAGGGGACGCGAATATTCATCAGCCGCAATACGTCGCTGTTGCCACAGATGACAACATCACCGTCAATGAGACCTTTAAAACCACCACCGGACAGAAATTCGAAATTGCTGACATTGCGCATACGGCAGTTATTGCGAAGCATCAGGTCGGCAAAGGGGCCGGCCAGACAGGAACCGGAAGCTGCAATGATGGTGCCTGCATAGGTGATCACTTTTTCGGAATCTTCATCCGCAAAAATACGAATGCTTTCAAAATCAACGGAGCCGTCCGGAAAGATATCGCGGTCAGTGATGATCAGGTTTCTGCTTCTGCCGATGTCAGACAGGCCGGACCAGCCGGCAATGGCAGCGCCGCTTTTGAAAATACTGACGGAACCCAGATAGAAGGGGAGGGAGAACGAAAGCAGGGCGGTAAAGGGGACTGCAGAGGAAAGAATAGCGGCGATATAATATACCAGATCCGCGAGAGAATTTGCTGCTGCCGCAATAATACCAAGCAGGAGGGAGAGCAGCAGAATAAATGGTGCAGCCTTCTGGAAGAATTCTTCATCGGGCGCGGCTTCCTCGGACCTGCGGACAAATCCGGTGACCGGGCGAAGAGATTTCAGTAAGGTGATTTCGCGGGGCTTAACGTTCATTTCACCGGTAACGGAATAGCAACGTTTGCTTATAGCCGGTACACGAAGGGCTTTGCGCATACCCTTAGCGTGCAGCATTGCCGCGAATTGAAGACCGACAAGGGATAGAGAAGAGAATACACACAGCGGCATGTGCAGAGTACCATGCCTCATGATTGCCGAGAGCAGAACATCCAAAGAGGTAAAAATGCATGCAATGACAGACAGCGAGGCAGCACCTGGCTTACGGCGTACCAGGTCCATAATACCGGAAGTTACGGTGTCGAGACACAGGACCATAATGGAAAGCTGGAACAGGAGACAGAACTCTGCCGCACCGGTAACAGAACGGAGCATTCCGGTGGTCGGCCAGCCGACAGAAACATAAGCCATGATGAGCAGCAGGATGACACTCAGCCGCAGTCTGCCACGCAGAGATGTGGAGAATGAACCGTAATATTTGGACGCTGCTGCCGGAGAGAGTTCATCGCCGAGAGGCTCTCTGCTGCCCGGCATGGTGGCAGAACCGCCGCGTTCAGCGGGACGGAGCTTAAACAAAAAGGCGGTGAAGCCGGAGGCGAGGTATTCCTTAAAGGTTGACGGGAAATAATCCACGTCTTCTATGGTGGATTCAAAATCGTCACCATCCGGGTCGGAATAGTCGTAATCCGTATCGTTAAGGTAGCCTTCCGACGGGGTATCTTCGAAGTAGTCTACCGGGAGACTGCCGGTAACGGCATGGGGATGTGGAGCCGCGGAAACCGGAGTAGTTTCTGTATAGCTTTCATCATCGCTTTCCACGTCACCGTCTTCTTCCGGATAGACAGGGGATGAGGAATCCATACGGGTGCCGGGTACCCGGACAGAGGCAAGAATGGATTCTAAATCTTCGGTGTTGCCAAAAGAATTTTCCGTGCTGTCAGGGAAATCTTCGGCGGGGGTAAGGGTATAGGCGGAATCTTCCCCGACGATATCGTCCCAAGGGCTGTCGGTGCTCGATGTAAAGCTGGCAGAGTCGATTTGATCAGCAAAATCGAAAGAAGAAAGCTCGAAGGAATCATCAGGAACGGTATCAGAGGAAGAATCGAATCCGACAGAGTCGGATGTATCTGTGTGATATTCGGCCCCAGATGCTTCCGAACGACTGGCTAGTGAAGCGCGGATCTCTGCAGCCCTGGCGCGGCTACGGCGGCCAAGGAAAGAACCCAGGAAGGAGGAGTGGGTATTCTCTGCAGCCGACTCGTGGGAATGTACAGAGGCAGTACTCTCCTCTGTGGGAGCAGCGAAGTAATCTGGCTGTGCCTGCTGCACGTAATCCGGGTCAGCCGTGAGGTCGATTTCTTTACCACCAAAACGGATGGTAGGAGCAGATTCTCCGCTGATGTTGAAGCGCTTATCGATGCGTAGCTCCTCTTCTTCACCTAAAGAATCCAGACCGTCGAAAAGATCGGAAAGGGGGTCTCCGGAGTATTCTGCTCCGGAGACGCCACGGAGTTCATCACGCAGGGCATCAAAATCCCGGTAAAAATCGAAATCGTCTGCCGGCGAGGAGCTTTCTTCCGTGAAAGCCATCTTCTTTACGCGGTATGCTTCCGGCAGAGGGGATTCTGCCTCTCGGACATTGCTGCCGGAGCGCAAAGAAAACACTTCATCGACTGCAGCAGGGGACGAATCCGGTGCCCCAGTCCACGATTCTACGGGGGAGCTTGTAACAGGTGCATCCTCGGAGAGCACAAGAGACGAGGAAAGCTCAGCAATCAGGTCACTCAGACTCTTTCCGGAATCGCCGGGTTTACGGCTTTCGTCTTCCTGTACGTCTTCGACAAAGCTCAGAAATTGCGGGGCAGAAGGAACCTGGATGGCCGGCTTACGAGGAGAAGTATCCTCAGGAGCATCATAAGATGGGAAGGCAGAAACGGACTGCTCAGAC
>JAZRWD010000240.1:0-7319 GCA_045599525.1 Candidatus Limivicinus sp.
GGACTTTGGGCTGCCTTATATCGTGGTCCGTAAGCCTCAGCCCTATGACACGACCACGCTGAACTATAACTGGCAGATCTGGGACACAACAACCTTTTCTCTTTACACCTGTGAAACAGACCTGGTGGATGAAGCAGCCGCTGCTTCGGCGGTGCAGGCCATCCTGCGTTTCCTTAAGGCCAAGGGTGTGCTGAAGTGCGAGCCTGATGCCGGTGTGAAGACACGGATTTTTCGGGAAGACAGCCTGCAAGATGTCCTTTCGCGGGAGGCCGGCGTACTGCTTCATCGTACCGAACCGGGTACTCTGGTTTCCGCGGGTGAGAAAATCGCGGAGATCTGTGACCCATGTACTGCGGAAGTGCGCGAGGAATTGCATGCTCCCTGCAGCGGACGTATCTTTTTTGCACACCGCGCCCATCTGATTAATGGTCATGATATTGCCTTCCGCCTTCTGCCGGAGGAGGAACTAGGCGAAGGCCGGTAAACGGTATGATTAAAGGCCCTTAGGCTGCTTTTCGTAACGATAGCAGCCTGAGGGCCTTTTTCCGGCCGGAAAAGAGCAGTATGAAGTGATGAGCGTACTGAAAAAGCGCCCTCTTCGGTCAAACGATGTGAAATTGCTCCTGCGCGATTTCCACAAAGGTCTTTACGGTCAGTCTACGGTCGTTGCGAAGGCAGCAAAGTTCCATGTCCACGGTTTCACAGTCGGAAATGGGAACCTTCCGCATGCCGGGAATATGTGTATGCTCCAGTATCGGGAGTATTGCTGCGGCAAGGTTGGAACGGATCAGAATCAGCGCGGATTCATAGCTGGGAACGCTCATGGAAAGGTCTGCACCGGCTTCCTGGAGCCGTTCCAGTGTGTTTCCCGCACAGGCAGAAAGAAAATTGCCCGCGGACCCACCGGTGACAACCGGGAAACCCTTCAAATCGGAAAAACTGATGGAAGCCTTATCCGCTAGCGGGTGAGAAGGGTTAACTAGGACATAATAATGTAAGGTATAAAGAGGATGAAATTTCATGTCTGCGACATCGGTATGTTCACAGCTATAACAGAATCCGATGTCGATATGGCCGGAGCGCAGATCCTCCAATGGGGCTGAGTCATTGTGCGGGAGAATCTGCGGATCAGTCATCGGCAGGCGTTGGCGCAGTGCCATTACCATCTCCGAAAGACTGTCGTAATCGAATAGTTTTCGAATTCCTATGGTAAGTCTGGCACGATGGGCAGCGTCAATGTCATGTACTCGCTGAACTGCTTGGCGGTAGAAGACCATCATGTGCTGCATATCCTGATAAAATGCCTGACCTGCAGCAGTCAGGCGACAGCTTCGGGTAGTGCGCTCAAACAGGCGGGTCTCCAGTTCCTTTTCCAACGCAGAGATCTGATAGGAGATGGCAGGCTGTGAAATACGCATGATTGCGGAGGCTTTTGCAAAGCTGAGCTGCTCGGCAACAGTCAGAAAACATTCCAGTTCGTAAATCGTCATTGTGTTTACCTGTGACTATTCATAAAATTCTTTTATGAATATAATATTATTTTGTATTTCACAATCTGTCAATAGTCTGTTATCCTGTTAACAGAAAATACTTCGCACGGCGAAGTTACATCCTGTTTTTTCAAAACAATTCGTTAAATGAAAGGATTATGAATTATGGAAAACAAAATCAGCCGAAGAAGCTTTCTTAAGGGCATGACTGCCGGTGCTGTAGCCGTTGCCGGTTATGGCATGCTGTCCGTAGGTGCAGTTGCAGACGAGTCTGAATCCACCGCACCGGTTCTGACCGGCGATGGTAAGTATGTTACCAAGGCTATGGGTCATGAAGACTGGGTCAATGTATGCACCATTCTCCGCGATGGCGCTATCGTTTCCTGCTCTGTTCTCTCTCATTCTGAGACCATCGGTATCGGTAACTACGCCTGTGCCCGTATCCCGGCAGCAATTGTCGCCAATCAGAGCATCAACGTGCCCAACGTCCGCGGCGCTTCCACCACATCTCGCGCAATTAAGACTGCTGTCAAGGAAGCCCTCGAAATGGCCGGTTACGACGTGGAAAAGTTCAGTGCTGAGATTACTGTTCCTGTTTCAGACGAGGTCTTTGAGGAAGAAGCTGACGTCGTTATCATGGGTGCCGGCACGGCCGGCCTGGTTGCTGCTGCCCGCCTGCTTGAGGCCGGGTACAGTGTCACCCTGGTTGAAAAGCGTGATATTCCCGGCGGCTCCATGTCCATGACCTACGGCGGCGTGGCAACGGCCGGCTCCGAAATGCAGTATAAGTACGATGTAACGGGCGCATTTGCCGCTTCTACTTACGGCTCCCTGGAGAGCATGATGAACTTCTGGAGCATGATGTCCCAGTATCACAGAGCTGATTATTGGACCGGTGAGATGCCCTTCATGACCCAGCAGTATGCAACTTCCGGTAAGGTTGTTGACTGGCTGAATGGCATGGGCGTCGGCTTCAATACTCTGGGTACTTTTGAAGGTGCTTTGTCCACCGGCTTCTCCACTCCGTATCTGGCTCCCGGCTGTTATCAGGGCGGCGCAGGTTATGCCATGATGTTCTTGGCTAACCGTGTTTCCAGCTATGAAAACGGCAAGATTATCTACAGCACTTCCGTTACCGAACTGCTTAAGGACGAAAACGGTACGATTATTGGTGTGAAGGCCAAGAGTGAAAACGGCGCATCTTATACCATTAAAGCAAAAGCGGTCTGCCTGGCCTCCGGTGGCTACGCAAGAAATGCTGAAATGATTGCTGAGTACAACCCGGGCATGGAAAAATACTTCTTCAACTGCGCTTCTGCCTCCACCGGCGATGGCATCAAGCTCGGTCTGGAAGCGGGCTCCGTTGTTGAGTGTGAAAATCGTCCGCTGCCTGCCTATCTGTCCTCCTATGCCAGCAAGTTCGAACTGGCCTTCATCCACAGTATCTGCCCGGGCATCATGGTCAATGTAAATGGCGACAATATCGGCAACATCACTTCCGACAACCACTACACCATGGCCAGAGCAAAGATGAATGCCGACCACGGAGATACCTTCTACTATGTTTTTGATGAAGCCTCTGCCATTATGGTACAGGATAATGAGTCCTACGGCATGCAGGGCTACAAAGCTATCTTCAACAAGGGTGAGGCTGTGCACTACAACTCTGTAGAAGAAGCTTCTGCAGCACTGTCCCTGCCCAACCTGCAGGCGGCTATCGATGCAAACAATGCAGCTTCCCTGGCGGGCGAACCCGACGAGTTCGGTCGCAAGAACTGCCCGTTCATTGATACCCGTGCCGGCCTTTGGATGGTCCGCGTTGACCCGACCTTCTACCTGACTACCGCTGGCCTGAAGATTGACACCGAGTGCCATGTCTTGGATGCAGAGGGCAACAAGATTGCCAACCTATATGCTGCAGGTGATGTCTGCGGTTCCATTGAAGAGAAGGACGCCAAGCAGTATGGCATGGGCTTTGATGCAGCTCTGTCCTTCGGCTATATCATGGCGGAGACCCTGGGCGCTGAAATCTAATTGACAAGGTCTATAATTAACGTTGATTGTATTAGCCTGACGGTATCTTTGCGTGAAAATCCCCCAATAACACAATAGGCTGAACTAGGAAGAACACGGATCGAGGCGTCTCAAAATGGTAACTCATTTTGAGACGCCTCTTTCTGCTGCTTACTTTACATCAATGCACGGCGATATCTCATCGTTTCCCGTCTTGTTTTTTCAAGTGTTTGACAAAGCGGGAGGAAGGTTGTATATTTCTATGTGCTGTTTCCTGCATATTTTACTGTGCAGGGCAGGTATTTATTTGCGGGAGCTCAGTGAACCCGCGTCAAAGGGATATTAAGGTAAAAAATATGGTTTATGATACAATTCTTCAGGCACTTGGCCATACGCCGATGGTACAGCTCCGACACATTGGAGGCAATGATGACGCACGAATTCTTGTCAAGTTTGAAGGCTTGAATGTCGGTGGCTCGATAAAGACACGTACGGCCTATAACATGATCTGCAAGGCAGAAGAAGAGGGACTTCTCCATCCGGATTCTATTATTGTAGAGCCTACAAGCGGAAACCAGGGAATTGGCTTGGCGTTGGTGGGAGCGGTGAAGGGCTACCGCACGGTTATCATCATGCCAGACTCCGTTAGTGAGGAGCGGCGTAAACTAGTACGCCATTATGGCGCAAGGGTTAAGTTGGTCCACGATGCGGGAGACATTGGTGCCTGCATTGATGAGTGCCTGCAGACAGCGCTGCGCATGGCAAAAGAAGATCCGCGGGTGTTCGTCCCGCAACAGTTTGCCAACCCCAATAACACGCTGGCACATGTGAACGGTACTGCGCTGGAGATTCTGGAACAGGTCGATGGTCCAATCGACGGCTTCTGCTCCGGTATCGGTACAGGCGGTACGCTGACCGGCATTGGCAGAACTTTGAAGGAAAAGAATCCGCAGACGGTTATCTGGGCTGTTGAGCCGGAAAAGGCGGCGATCCTTTCTGGTGGGCTGATCGGCACTCACATCCAGATGGGCATCGGTGACGGTATTATTCCAGAGATTCTGGATCAGGGCATTTACGACGACATTTGCATCACAACAGATGATGAGGCTTTGGAAATGGCCAGACGTCTGGCTCGTGAGGAAGGCCTGATGTGTGGTATTTCCAGCGGCACAAATGTAGCTGCTGCCGTGAAGTTGGCCAAAAAGCTGGGAAAGGGCAAGACCGTCGTTACAATTCTACCCGATACTGCCGAGCGTTATTTCTCTACAGAGTTGTTTGAAGAATAAACACAGACAAAGCTTTGTGAACAAGTGTATATCCGAAACCAAACGGGCCCCATTCGATAGAATGGGGCCCGTTTGGTGTGAATTGTGAGTATCAGCCGGCGTCACCCTGTGTGGGGACGAACACGAGATTGGCGGTGGAAACCAGTTCATCGGCGGTGGCAGTGTTGCTGCTCAGGCAATATTCTACACCGGGAACTACATCCAGCCAGGAAATATAGGCGGGACCTTCCTTGGAGCAGTGATAATTTGCGGTGCAGTAGTTTACCTTTGCCTCACCGGAATTGGTCCATTCATAATAAAGGCCAGCGAAGGCATCGGTATCCGTCAGTTCGGTAGCTCCGGTTAGGCGGGCGCGGTAGCTGTACTCTTTCCCATTCAGAGTGAAATCTAGCTGGGCAATGGGGGTAGTGCCTTTGGCAACAATGGCAGTCAGGCTAACATTTTCGCTGCCTTCCGGAGCAGCGAGAGAGAGATTGGTAAGAGCTAGTTGTTCAGCGGCGTCCTTGCAGGGCTTTACCGGATTAGCCATACCAACCGGCGCCTCAGTTTGGGGGGCTTCCGTGGCAGAAGGCGTTGCGGCGGGCTTGGCGGCCGAGGTGCCACATGCGCACAGGCTAAGTACCAAAGTAAATGTCAGCAGAGTGAGAATCATCTTTTTCATTCTCTGTTCCTCCTTATTTTGTTTATCTGCTTGTATATACGAAGGATAGCACAGGAGGGCTAAAAATGCACGAAAAAAAGGAAATAGATATTTAACAAAAACAGGAAGAGCCGTATGAATCAAACCGTTTTTCTGGCGGAATACAGAAACAGTATATTTCGTGTTTAAGTTCGAGGGAGAAGAAAGACTTGCAATTTCAGTACACTCATGATAAAATTACAAAATGTAACCATAATGCAACAGAAATGACTTTGCAAAGGAGGCATAATGGGATGAAGAATACAAAGCGAGTATTTGCAGCACTGCTGAGTGTGCTGATGTGCGTGGGCCTGATTCCTTCTGCGGCATTTGCCGAAGAAGCGGAGGGCTTTGAAGAGTTTTATGTGGAGGAAACTCCATTCTATGATACCTTTGAAGAGGTATATTGTGATGATTTCGCAGTGGATTTTGTCGAGGACGAATTCACTGCGGAGGGCGATTTGCCTTGGGCGGAAGCCGAAGACTCTTTTGAGGCCGATGTGGACGCAGAGGAAGAGGTAGAGGATCTTTTCGGTATTGTGCTCAATGGCGAGCAGTATGCCGTTGTGGATGACCTGGTTGGGGCGTTTGGTCATTGCCAGCTTACCACAAATTATACCTTGACGCAAAGCATCTATAACAGCGACCTGTACCTTATCGTGGACGGCTGCACCCTGACGGTTCCGGCAAACTACACGCTTAATTGTTGGAATATTTATGTGATGAACGGCGGTCAGGTTCTGAACAATGGCTCCATTTCAACGATGGATGACATGAATTATTGTATGTCTATCGATTCTACCAGTACGCTGGTGAATTACGGATACATTTTCTGCGACAAGGTCTTTCATGTTGATGAGAACGGCGTAGTCCTGAATTACGGCACGATTGAATGCATGTCCTATGAAGATGAAAATGGCGGTACTAATCTGTATACCCGCGGACCGAATCTGAGCCTCGGCCAGAACATGGTCACTGTCGGCCAGAACCAGAAGGTCAGCTGCAGCTTTACCGTGCCGGCTTCCGGCGGGTACGGCTTCACCTCCTTCGCAGAGGGAGATGTGTTTGGTGCTCTGTATGATGAGGTGAATATTGGGTCCTACTCCGGTGTTCCGATGCTGATGGATGACAACAGCGGGGAAGGACTGAACTTCCGCCTCTGTCAGACTCTTCAGGCCGGTGAAACGGTATACCTTGTTGTAAGTTTTAATGATCCTTCTCTTTCCGGTACCGTGATGGTGAATATTGCCGAAATGACGGTCAGCGAGATCCTGCAGTCAGTGAGTGGTTCGTATACCTTGACGGAGAACTGTACACTGGATTCCCTGGATAATGAGAATCTTTCATTGACGGTTATCGGCTGCACTCTGACCATTGCCCCCTCCGGCACAGCCAGCATTCGCAGCCTGTCTGTGGAGAACGCCGGCAAAATCGTCGTCGGTAGTTCTGCCGAGCTTGACTGCTGGGACCTCAGTCTTTCCGGAAGCGCGCTGGAAAATAATGGCCGCATCCGGGCTCGTAGCGATATGGGCGGAGGCGTGTATGTGGACGGTTCCTCACGCATGGAAAACAACGGCGAAATTTATTATGTGGATGAGTTTGTCGTTGATGAAGGCGGCGTTTTGGAGAATAACGGCGTAATCGATAAGAGCAGCGGCGAGTCTGATGACTCTGGTGGAGTGGACATTACTATTCCGGCGCTCATTCTTGGCAGAGCGGGCGCATACATTCCCGCCGGAGGGATGATGACCTTCCGGTTTACTGCACCCAATGCCGCAACCTATATCTTTGAAACTACCGGTTTGCTGGATACCTGTGGCGAACTGTACAACACCCGGTACGAGCCTCTGG
>JAZRWD010000241.1:0-9731 GCA_045599525.1 Candidatus Limivicinus sp.
AGAGGCAGATTACGAATATGCTGCTGCCAAACGGGCGGGCGCAAGCTCGGAGCGTGTGGTAAGCGACGAGGACGGCGTGCCGGGGTTTGCTTTCGACTGGGGCTTTGGTAAGTTCCGTAAGTGAAAAAACCGAATAAAACAAAGTACACCGGCAGAGGCTGCACAGTTGTGGCCTCTGCCGGTGGTTCTTTTGTGATTCGAATCGTCTTTTTCGTCTGCGGACGGATCATCCCCGAATGAGTTCGTTGATGGCGTCTTCCTGGAGGTCGGTGGCGATGACGATCAGTGCGTGCTGACCGATCGGAATGGGGGCGAGGGTGCGACTGCTTTGGGAGACGTTAAGCTGATACCACCGGTCGCCGTCCCGAAAGAAGCCTTTGACCCGCAGGATCTTGCCGTATTTCGTTTCGGCATCCGCGGAGAAAAGGGCGTTGATGCGGGCTTCGGCCTGCGCCTTGGTCAGGGGAAGGTCCAGATAGTACAGGGAGGAAAACGGCTCTTCCCCCGCGGGGAGCTTGATGTAGTCGGAGTAACGGTAGCCGCAGCGGCTCAGAGCGGCGAGATCGGCGTCGGTAAAGGTGGCCCAGTCCCGTGTGTCAAAAAGGCCGTCCAGATCACGGCTGCAGCCAATGGCCGCAGCGGCTCGCTTCAGATGCGCTTTGGTGCGCTCCAGTTCTTCCGGCGCAGCCAGCTGGCAGCGGCTGAAGAGGATGCGCCCGGCACTTGCTGCCTGGGAGGCCAGAAGAAAGTCCGCCTCTCGGGAGAGGTTTTCTTCCAGTTTGGCATCGACCACGGTGATCACGTTCCCGATTTCATACCAGTTTTCCAAAGGGTATTCCCGCAGGGCGTCAAAGAATTCGTCTGTGTCGAAGACGCCGGAGGGCTCGATAAGAACACGGTCATAGCCGCTCATGCCCATGGAGATCAGTTTAGTGCGGAAACGACGGCGGTGGCAGTCTGCATCGCAGGCGGCAGAGAGCATTTCCAGCTCGCAGTTTTCGCCTCTCAGGCCCTGCAGGAGCAGCATGTCGACGTTCACGGCGCCGTGATCATATTCCAAAATGCCGATTTTCAGCCCCTGACGCAGGAGGTAATCGGCATATTGCAGAAGGAAGGTCGTTTTTCCCGAGCCGAGGAAGCCCGTGATGAGGTCGACTTTTACCATAAATCATCCTTATCCGGCACGGCGACCTGCCGCACCCTTTGTTTTTGCCCATTATATGGCGTACGGAAGTAGCTGTCAAATGGAACAGGGGAGCCGGTCAAGCGAAAATAGAGAAAAATTGGAAATAATACGGGAATAACACTAGAAAAAAGCAAAATAATTCACACAAATGCGGTTGTATTCTTCAGATTCTGTGATAGAATGTTAAACATAGTATAACCTCGTGTCATTATAAATTCATATAAGGAGAGGAACGGAAGCGGATGGATAGTAAAAAAGCCAAAAATGCCATCATTGCTCTGGCTGTTGCCTGTGCCATACTGGTTTGCACAGTTCTTGGCGTGGGTGTCAGCGGCTCGTCCAAGGCAAAAAACCTGAACACCCTGGTTCAGGAAAAGGAGGAAACGATCGTTAAACAAGACGGCACCATCGTCGAACTTGAAGGCACGATCGCTGAGCACGAGAGCACGATTGCTGACCAGCAAACAACGATTGAGACCCAGCAGGGCACAATTGCCGAGCTGGAGGGAAAGGTTGCCGAGAAGGACGAAATGATCTCCACGCAGGAAGCATCGATTGCCGAGCTGGAGGGAAAGGTCTCCGAGCAGGACGAAATGATCTCCACGCAGGAGGCATCCATTGCCGAGCTGCAGGGAACCGTTACCGGTCTGGAAGAGCAGAATGCCAAGCAGACTGAGACCATCAACGACCTGGAAGGCACGCTGGCATCCCAAAATGAGACCATTGTGAGCCTGGAGCAGTCTACCGCAGAGATGTTGAGCCGCACTTCAGACTATGAGAGTAGACTTGCCAACCAGCGGGATACCATCAGCAGCATGGCGGGTACGGTAGCCGAACAGAAGGAGACCATCAAGGGTCTGGAAGGCACGGTAGCCGCACAGAGCGAGACCATCAGCGGTCTGGAAGGCATGGTCGCCGCACAGAGCGAGACCATCAATGGCCTCGAAGGTACGCTGGCATCCCGAAACGAGACTATTGTGAGCCTGGAGCAGTCTACGGCGGAGATGATGAGCCGCACTTCAGACTATGAGAGCAGGCTCGCCAACCAGCGGGATACCATCAGCAGCATGGCGGGTACGGTAGCCGAACAGAAGGAGACCATCAAGGGTCTGGAAGGCACGGTAGCCGAGCAGAGCGAGACGATTAGCGGTCTGGAAGGTTCCGTGGCAGCAAAGAATGAGAAGATTCAGGGGCTGGAGCACTCCGTCGCAGAGATGATGACTCAGGCGGCCGGCAACGAAGGCACGATTGCCGAGCAGAAGGAGACCATCAGCGCTCTGGAGAGCAAGATTGCGGCTTATGTCAGCACCATCAGTGGTCTGGAAGAAACCGTAACTGAGATGGAAGGTCAGGCAGCGGAATATCAGGGAACGATCGCTGAACAGACCGAGACCATCAGCAGCCTGGAAGGCAAGGTAACCGAGCAGGAAGCTGCAATCGACGGTCTGCAGAATACGGTGACCGATATGGAAGGCCGTATTGCCGCACTGGAAGGCACGGTCGAAGAGCAGAATGCCACGATCGGCGAGTATGAGAATTATTTCAATGGTCTGCACGCCATGAATGAAGCAGAGTGGGAAGCAGCCCTGGCAAACTTTGAACAGTCTGCACTGGAAGAGAGCGCAAGCCTGGCAGAGATCTGCCGCTCCCATATCCTGGCCGATTATCGCTTCCTGGAAGCATTGGGCATTGAGTTTACGGCAGAACTGCAGGCTATGCAGGAAGGTGTCGAACCGCTGGAGTACATCTATGTACAGCGCGAAGCACTGAGACCTTACCGTGACGCATCGAGCTTTAACGATCCCGCACTTGCTCAGCTTGCACAGGAATACTTCGCTGCACTGGATATGCAGTACGAATGCCTGACCCAGATGAACCGCGTGGAGTATGACAACCGTGAGCACGCTGCCTGGACAAGCCACGCAGAACGCGACGATACCAACTGGTATGCCGGTGGTGAACAGCGCATGCTGGTTCTGGCTCAGATCGACAAGATGTTCGATTTCGCACCGGATCTTGCCGGTGAAACGGCAAGCTATGAAGAAATGGCAGCCCGTTACGCCGCAGGCGGCGAGATGTATGCCGATATCATGGCACAGCTTACCGAGACACAGGCCTACTGGAGTAACACCGCTCAGGCTTTGGTCATTATGTATACCAACAATACCCCGTATACTGCCGACCTGGATGTGACGCATTTCTACTACTACCAGGATTACAGCAGCAATACGATCCAGCATCACGAAGAAAACCGCAGTGTGGCAGCAATCAAGCCGGGCGAGTCCATTCGTATCCCGCGCACGGAGATGACGGAAGATACCTTCCGCTGGACGCTGAACTGCGCATTCACGAATGTGGATGTTAAGGGAACTGCTCTGGTACCCTGAACGCAGGGCTGAGCATGAGTCAGTAATTCAATAATCAATAAGAAAAAAGCAGAGGCAACCGATGTTGCTTCTGCTTTTTTTGCGGGTCTGCACAGGAAATAAAGAGAGGATGGTGGAAACCCACCATCCTCCGGGTTGCAAATATAGGAAAAATCAGATGTTACGGGCAGTGACGTTGCCGGTTGCGATGGCGTTGGCAATGTTCAGCGGGGTTGCGCAGTCGCCAACACTGTAGACCTCAGCGACGTTCAGGCCGGCGAGATCTTCGTTGGGCAGCATGTCGAGTGCTTCGATGACGGTGTCGCAAGCCAGCTCATAGTCCAGGCCGGACTCAGCGGTGAAGGAGATGAAGCCGTCACCCACGCCCTTGACGGTAGCGTTGGGATACAGGCGACCGCCGACGGCATAGAAGGTGGGCTGGAGGAACTCCTTGACGTTGACGGAGTGGCCAAGCTCAAAGGCTTCCTTGGCGGACGGAGTAACGATAACGACCTTCTTGCCCAGGGACAGGAGGTAGATGGCGGTGTCGACTGCCTGTGCGTTGCTGCCCAGGATGACGACATTTTCACCAACGGAGCCGCCCAGGACATCGTCTACGGAGAGAACGGTGGTGCCTGCAGTGGAGGCAAAGCCGGTGGAGGCGCGCTTGCCGCCCATGGCCAGAATGACCACGTCGGGAGCTTCGGAGGCAACCAGGTCAGCGGTGACTTCGGTGTTGAGAACAGTCTTTACGCCGGAGAGCTCGCACTGCTTGATCAGGTAGCTGCGCAGACGGCCGAGGTTCTCGTGGGGACCCTTGACTGCTTCAGCAAAGCCGAGCATGCCGCCGAGGGAGGCGTTCTTATCATACAGGGTGACATCGTGGCCGCGGGAGGCAGCGATGCGGGCAGCTTCCAGACCGGCAGGGCCTGCGCCAACGACCATGACCTTCTTGGTGGTCTCGGCGGGCAGCGGCTCAAAGCCTTCGGGCATGCGCTCGCTGTAAGCGCGGAAGTTGGCGGCATTCACGCGGCAGTGCTCCAGGTTGCAGCCGTCAGCCGGATCATCATAGAAGCAGTGCAGGCAGCGAGTGCAGGGGGCAATCTCATCCAGACGGCCTTCACGCAGCTTGTTGACATACTGCGGGTCAACGCAGAAGGGACGGTTCATGACCAGGAAGTCGACCTTGCCTTCAGCAACATAGGAATTGAACAGGTCGGGAGCGTAGGCGGGATCGTTGCAGGTGGCGCAACCTACGGGGATGGAAACGTGAGCCTTAACAGCAGCTGCGATATCGAGGTTCAGGCCGATACCGGAGTTGTTGCCGCGGACCAGGCCCTGGAAGTGCTTGTCAAAGTCAAAGCGCTTGCCGAAGCCGGTGTAGCCTTCAAAGCCGCGGGCGGCGAAGTACAGGTCGCCTGCAAACTGGCCGATGTGCTCGCCCTGGGGTCCGATGCGCAGGTGCAGAGAGTCGGCACCGGCAGCTTCCATCTTCTTGGCGATGGCGATGGTGTCCTCGATGGTGCAGTATGCGTCACTGTTGCCCATGTCGGAGTCATTTTCTTCGACGCCGTTGATGAGGACCTGGATGATGAAGTCTTCACCGCAGGCAGCCTTCAGGCCGGTGACGACCTCTTCGGCGAACTTGCAGCGGCTGTCGATGGTCTGGGGACCATACTCATCATCGCGGTTGTTGCGGGCGCGGGAGAAGAAGCTCTGACCAAGGTTGTTGGCGGCGAAGTTCAGCTCGAAAGCGTCGAAGCCCAGTTCCTTCAGGGTGACGCCAATGCCGATAATGTCCTGGATCCACTGCTTGATGGTGGCGGTGTCGTAGTTGCCCAGGAAGGGTTCGGTGAAGGTGAGCGGTCCGATGGGAGCGCCCATGGTGTCGAACTGGTAGCCAACAGTGCAGCCGGCGCCGTGCAGAGCATCCAGAAGGCCCTTAACATCGTAGCCGTCAATCGTGGTCTTGAAGGGGCCGCCGCTGGTTACGGGCCAGAGATCAGCGAAGTCTTCGACCCAGATCATCTCTACGCCGCCATCGGCCATGCGCTTATAGTAGTTGATGTATTCGTCGGGATTGCGGCGCAGGAAGGCCAGCTGGAAGGCAGCGGACTTGACCATGCGGTGATGGAAGGTGCGGCCGCCCATCTGCCACTCGGAGAACAGAGCGGAGGAGCTGAAATCAGTGATGGAGTTGCTGTGATAATCGGTGTACTGGGGGTTAATCACATTGACCGGAGCGCCGGCGGAGGCGGCAGTAAGGTCAATGCCCAGAGCCTGAGCAAGGCAGGCGTTGACGCCGTCCTTGATGGCGGAGGTGCAGAGGGAGGCACCGGAGATGCCGTCCACCTCTACAGGAGTGCCTGCGGCAGCGATACGGGCGCAGTACTCATCGACCTCAGCGGCCTTCATGGCGAAATAGTCAGAATCGGAAGTCTCGATCAGCTTGTAGCTGACAGCCTTGACGCCGGACTCGGAAATTTCGCAGGTGACTTCGACCTTGGCGAAGTCGGTGGTCTGGGTGCTGGTGTAGGTGCCGGGGATGAAGAGCTTTGCTGCGGCACTGTCAGCAAGAGCGGACTGCATGCCAAACAGGCCAACGCCTGCGGCACCGGCTGCCATGCCCTTCAGAAAGCTGCGACGGGAAATGTTGCTCATGTTGTGTTTTCCTTTCTTTTTGTTATTTCCCCCAGACGGTTCCGGCTGCTTATGGGTGAAACACACCAACGGACGGAAGCAGCACGGGCATCGAAATGGGGTTACTACCATTAAAAATTTTAACAATCAATGGTTTGTCTGTCAAGAAAGGCTTGCAGAAATCCGCCCGGCAGTATGGGCAAAGGATTCATGGCGAGGCGCTTACCCGGCAGATGCAGTTTGGCTGCGATGTATTTCATCCAGAGTAAGACAGGGAATGGAGATGGAAAATCCTGTTTCTTTTGAAAGAACAAAGCATTTCATGTAACGTAAAATTTCTTTAAAAGACGAAGAAATATGTTGCAAAATGTCACAAAATCATTTATAATATTTCATGTAATAGAAAAATAGCTGATTTTGCGATGAAATGATATAAAATTACTTCAAAAGGAACGCCAAAGTATTTCACGGCGGGGGTAGGTTTAATGAAAAGAACGATTTACGGCGCAGTTCTGGCAGTGACCTGTTTGCTGCTGCTGTATTTCTCGCCGGATGTAACAAGCATGCTGTTTGTCGGTGTAATGACACTGCTGATCGCTTTTGCCTATACGTTAGGGCTCAGCCGGATCAACAGCTTCGCAAGCGGCTTTCAGACAGCCATCCGGAAGATTTTTGATCTGAAGAATATCTCCGTTTCGGAAAACTGGCTGTACCTTCGCCAGATGGATTCCGTGTTTCACGACCGGACACTGGATAATCTTTTTTCCCACTATGCGAAAAAAGTAGAAGGTGCCAAAATTGCCCACAATCCCATTTTGCCGGACATTGAAGAGTCGATATACGAAGAACTGCTGGCGCTGAAGTGCCGGAAAGGCTTCTTGGGCGTGATTCCGGGTGCACTGACCGGTATCGGCATTCTGGGTACGTTTTATGGCCTGCTGAAGGGGCTGGGCGGCATCCACTTTTCCTCTGTGGATGTAGTGGTAGATTCCATTACGAACCTGGTCAGCGGTATCGACACCGCATTCTTTACCTCGATTGCCGGTGTTTCGTTATCGATTATCTTTGAGATTCTGGTAAAGCTCTCCTGGAACGACATGCTGGACCGTATGCTGGAGTTTTATGATCAGTTCCACAACCGGGTGATTGCTACGGAGAAGGAACAGCAGGACCGTATCCGTCTGGCGCTTTATGAGAAAGTGACAGCCTACATTGAGAAGTGACCGACATGAGGAACAGAAGATTTAAGGATGAGGGCGCGCATTCCTACTGGCAATCGGTTACGGATGCCCTGACCGGTCTGGTCCTGGTCCTGCTGCTGATCCTGATGCTGTTCATGGTTCGGATCCTTTACTATAGCAACGTGGAGGATCCGGGAACGACCGAGCATGACGAGCCGGGGGATTACCGTTACGAAGACGGATACGATTACCGACGTGAAGGCACGGACGGAACCGGCTGGTATCCTGCCTGGCAGGGTGGCGGTGGCGGCGGGGGAGCCGATGGCGAGGTAAGGGTGACACCTGAACCCACGCCGAGCCCAAGCCCGACACCCACAGCATCTCCGATACCGGAAGTGAACGGCGAGACAGGCTATGCCGCGGTGCTGGTACAGCTGGTGGACGCAGACAGCCAGAACCGAGTGGAAGAAGCAGGCGTCCGTTTTGAACTGGGCAATGAAGACCACAGAACTCTTGAACTGAAAACGTATTACCCTGAGGAGACGACCTATCGTTATTTTGACACACGGGATAACGGAACGTGGTTTGTGCCGGAGAAGCTGCCGCTTGGAGAGTACACCCTGCGAAACCTCACCTGTGCTACCGGATATAATCTGGCAGCGGAGGTTGACTTCACCGTGGACGAAGATCACGACTGGAGCGACCCGCTGGTGGTTACCGCGTATGTCGGTCCGGAAAAGAACGAGCTGGCAATCCAACTGGTGGATACCCACGGAAGCCGCGTGTATCTGCCGGGCGAATTTGCGGTATATGCGAACACAGACATTATTACGGCAGACGGGACGAAACGCTTCTCAGCAAACGAGTGGGTGGATACGATTCTCTGTGACGAACGGGGAACGGGTACATCCCGAGAGCTTTATCTGGGTGAGTACCGCATTGAAACGCACTTTGAACAGGATGTCTACGTAGGCAACAGAGAAAACGTGGTGACGCTGTACAGCCGGAACACAGAGAACGGCCGGGTGCCCCATTCCATTGTCTGTGAGAAGACCCGCATAGCCGTACAGCTGGTGGACGAGCTGCAGACGACCCTCCCGCTGTCCGGCGGTGAGTATGAACTGCGACGGGCGGGGACCAACGAGGTACAAACAGCAGTGACCGATTCCACGGGCCGCCTGGAGTTTACTGACCTGGCCAAGGACAGCACCTATGAGCTTCGGCAGCTGCAGGCACCTTCCCGTTATTACGAGGACAGCGAAACCCACAGCCTCTACGTGGACCGGAGCGGATACATTGATGGTGAAGCCTGCTATACCCTGACCCGGACAAACCGTACCATACGTATCCAGATCAGTCTTGTGGACGCCTGGCTGCGCAAGCCGGTCGAGGATATGAACGTGAACCTGTATGATGCGGCAGATCAGTTGGTGCTGAGCTACAGGGCCACCGGAGAGAAGAAACAGATCGATGGCCTGGACTACGGGTCCTACCGCCTGGAAGTCGAGAACACCGATACCGTATGGAACTTTGAAGTGGCCAATACGGCAGAGCGGCAAAGCTTTACCGTACCGGTGAAGGTGCAGAGCTCGATGTACCTGCTGCTGGGTATTGGCGGACTGGTTCTGGCAGCTGCGGTGACAGGAATCGTGCTGGTTTGCAAAAAGAGAAAGAAAAGATAAGCGATAGAAAAGCAAGAAAGAAGTAAGAACGCATGGCCAACAGGAGAAACAATGAAATTGACCTGAGCAGACTGGTTTATCTGCTCTCCAAACATATAAAAACATTGCTGCTCCTGGCCGTAGCGGGAATCGTATTGGGAACAGCAGTGTCCGGGGTGGATTACCTGAAAAAGGAACGTACACCCCGCCATACCATCACCTGCTCTTTTGCCGTGGTTTCGAAAAACAGTGGCGGAGCCTATCTCTCGAACAATTCCAGCCCGGGATACAATGACGTGAAGCTGGCCCAGGATATTGCCGAGTCGGTAATCTTTGTGACCAAATCGGACAGAGTCCTTTCGGCAGCGGTGGAAAAGCTGCATCTGTTGGGCGTGAGTAATGACGAAATCCGCCGCAACCTGTCCGTGAAGCAGCACGAAAAGACACAGATCATTACTCTGGAACTGCGTTGGATCAATTCCACAGAGGGCCTGAATCTCGTGCAGGCAATCTGCGATGTGCTCCCCGGAACCCTGATTGAAACTCTGGATCTTGGCTCGGTGTCTTTGGTGGATTACCCGAAGGATGCCGGTACCACGCAGGCAAGCATGAAATGGCAGTACCCGCCGATGGTTGTGATCCTGCTGGTGGGGGCATTTCTGGCTGCACAGTTCCTGCTGTATCTGATCCACCCGCC
>JAZRWD010000242.1:0-18460 GCA_045599525.1 Candidatus Limivicinus sp.
AGAACTGAAACCGAAAGGTTTTGGTTCTTTTTTTGTTTTTCAACAACTTTTTCAGTCTTTTGCAGAATCATCAAAAATTCATTGAAAATTACTTGGACCACATTTTGGAACACACCACTTACTTTGTACCATTTTACCCGATTTTTTGCATGATGAAATTGCATTATTCTTGTTTTCAATACCATCATTCGACCAAAACTGATGGTATTGAACAGCCCCGGCGTTGGCAAAAGATTCGTTTTTCTCTGCGCTGACACCTATGGCACCCTGGGGTATAAAGTATCTATAGGCATGTTAAGCTTAGCACGCCTTATAGAAAGTTTATGTTTTACGGTGCCATAGGTGTCAGGAACCTTCAGCCCACTGAAGGAGTATTTTCAGTGGGCTCAAACTATTCCTCAGGTAAACCACCTTTGATTTTGCACGGAGCGTGGGACGCGAAGCTCCATCGGTAAAGGTAAGCGCAGAACCGGAAATAGACACGGGAGTAGAACACGCAGTAGGTGTATGTGTCGGGAACGGAGGTTGCAAGGGCTACAGAGTTACAGGACGGCGAAACACAGAAATACACATAGTAGGTGTGTCTGTCCGAAATCGAAGTTACAAAGTTGCAGAAGTTACAGACCGGACGAAAACCTCTGCTTCGTGCAACTTTGCAACTTCTGCAACTTCATTTTTAGAGAGAGACACACATAGTAATAACTGTCTCTCTTCTTCTCTCCTTACTGTGTATTTATTCTTTTCTTTGCTCTACCTTATCTATATTTAGTTCCTCCTGACCTTCGAAGCAAAAGCCAAAAGCCCCCTGTACCGCAGATTAGCACAACGCTGCAATACAGGAGGCCGGTAGATCAGACTATCATTTATGCCTGACGGTTCTGGGGTTCGCGCCCTTCAAGAACATCAATAACCTGCTGAGCAGTCATGATGCCGCAGTTTTCGAGGTTCTCGTAAGACTCTGCACCATTATGAGACGTTGCGATAACATTCGGGAGAGTCAGAAGCGGAGTGTTTTCGGGAGTGGCAGGCTCGTGAACAAAAACATCTGATGCAAAATATGCGACATGTCCGCTGACGAGTGCATCGTACATTGCAGCTTCGTCAACAACCTCGCCGCGAGCATCGGTAACGAACACGACACCGGGTTTGGTGAGAGCAAGGCTCTCACGGTTTATCATGTTTTCTGTAGTGGGAAGCAACGGAACGAGGATGCAGATAATGTCACTTGTGCTCATAAGCTCTTCAAAGCTTGTGAAGGTGACATTATACTTCTCCGCGGTCTCGTAGTCAGGATAGACATCATAGGAAATGACCTTGCAGTCAAAACCGGTAAGCTTCTTTGCGACAAGCTTGCCGATATAGCCAAAGCCGAGAATGCCAACGGTCTTTCCCCTAACCTCATGGAAGTTGAGGTTTTCCCATATACCGTTTCTGGTCATATCGTTCATGCGGGGCAGGTCACGCAGAGCCGCGAGGATGAACATCATAATATGCTCGGCAACAGGGTTTGCGTTGACACCGGGGCAATTGGTGCATACGATGCCGCGTGCCTTTGCAGCCTCGGTATCGACAGAGTTCATACCTGTACCATAGCGTGCAAGCACCTTGAGTTTGGGGGCAGCGGCAATTGCTTCGGCTGTCCACGGCTCGCAGTTTGCAACGCAACCGTCAATATCACCGATAAGAGGAAGCAGCTCTTCGCGGTTGTAGTCTCTCAGCAGGTCGGTGCAAATAACGTCATAACCTGCATTAACGAGCATTTTGTAGCCGGTGGGACTAAATTTCTGATATAAGGGTTTTGCAACAAGAACTTTCTTAGCCATTGTAATTCCTCCTGACTTGTCAACGAGCTGAGTTAAAGCTGTTGAGGGCGGGGTCGTTTACTGCAAGGTCATATCTCCTACTGCTGTGGCGGAATGCGCCGAGCACCCAGAAATATGCGTTGCGGATACCAGGACTTGCAACCGTCGGGTGATAGCCCTTCGGTGCCTGAACAAAGGTACCGGAATGAACGGTATGTGTTACGATGTCCTCCACTTCCCCACTCTTGAGGTAGCTGATGTGGAAACCGAAGTGCGGCAGCGGCATATCAAAATAGCAGTATATTTCCTCGAGGTCTTTTTCATGCTGATGAGGAGGCCAGCTCGTCCATGCGCCTTCGCCGCTCCAGGTAAGTCCACAGATAAGGCGGGATGCCTCGTCTTTGTCGGAGAGAGTCATGAAAACCTCTCTCTGTGCAATGCCGATGCCGTGCATCTGGTGAATATCGCCGATAGGTGCATCGGGTTCAAAGGCACGGAAAAGCGGCTTGCCATAACCCTCACATACTGCGGCTCCGATATAGAAGATGCAGTCCTCAATTGCAGTAACTGTAACGCTTTCGTTGCCGGGGATGTAAAAAGCATCAAACTTTTTCATAGTCTGATTGAGCACAGCATGTTCGGAAAGCTGTGCGGCACCGTTAATTAGTACTGGATGCATCTCAAGCTTGCCGGATCTGAGAGTATAGCTCTCGCCTGCAGGCAGATTCAGACGAAATAGCTGCGTTTCCTGACTCGCACTTTTATCGGGAGTAATTACGGCGTGAAAACCCGGTTCATCGGGAGACTGCACACGCCAGGATTCCATTTCTTCCTTGTTTGACATAGTTCTTCCTCACTCCATATATGCGCCTTTCATAGCGCTTACTGCATGCCGGGCATAGAGCTTCAGCAGCCCGCTCTGGTACTTACTTTCAAAACCGCCCCATGCAGCCCTGCGTTCTGCGAGGACAGCATCAATCTCCTCGGGTGTTTTCGCTTCGCCATTTATGCCGACTATTCCGAGGAAACGGTTTTCAACATCGATTTCTATAAGGTCGCCTTCTTCAACAAAGGCTATCGGGCCGCCTGCTGCGGCTTCGGGGCTGACATGACCGATAACAGGGCCACGGGATGCGCCGGAGAAGCGGCCATCGGTTATAAGGGCAATGCTGGAGGCAAGCTCCGGGTCGGCGCAGATAGCTTCGCCTGTATAAAACATTTCAGGCATACCGCTGCCACGGGGGCCTTCATAGCGGATAAATATCGCGTCTCCGGGCTTAACATCACCGTGAAGGACAGCAGCAATGCACTCTTCCTCACTGTTATAGGGTTTTGCGCGGAGAGTTGCCTTGAACATGTTCTTCGGGCATGCGGTGTGCTTGATTACACAGCCTTCGGGAGCGAGATTTCCGCGGAGGATCGCGATGCTGCCGTCTGTGCCCTTTGCATTGTCAAAAGAGTGAATAATATCTTCGCGCTCGATCTTGATGCCGAGAGCCGCTGTCTTCTGCTTGAGTATCTCATCGCAATGCTCATAGAAGCCGTTCTTTTTAAGCTCCTCCAGGTTTTCACCGAGAGTTTTGCCCGTTACCGTCATAACATCAAGGTGGAGCATAGATTTGATTTCTTCCATTACTCTCGGTACGCCGCCTGCATAGTAGAAATACTGTGCAGGCCAGTCGCCGGAAGGCCGGATGTTCAGAAGATAATGCGCGCCTCTGTGCAGACGGTCGAAGGTGTCCGCATCGACTGTGTAACCGAACTCGTGGGCAATTGCGGGAATATGCATCGTGGCATTGGTAGAGCCAGAAATTGCGGCATGTACCATGATTGCATTTTCGATGCTCTTCATAGTGACTATATCTTTTGCCTTTATGCCTTTCTTTACGAGCTCAACAAGCTGCGCACCTGCATCGTATGCTGCCTGTTTGAGTTCCGGTGCGGTAGCGGGCATAAGTGCCGTGCCGGGGAGCATAAGTCCAAGTGCTTCAGCCATAATCTGCATTGTGGATGCCGTGCCCATGAAGGAGCATGCGCCGCAGCTGGGGCAGGCATTGTGCTTATAATATTCCAGCTGCTCGTTGGGAATGACACCTGTCTTCTCCCAAGCGTCAAACTTACCTATCTGTTCGAGGGTAAGCAGCTCATTTATAGCACAGGCCGGATCGTTTACGACATACTTTTCAGGCAGACTGTGGGCTTCCATAACGCCGCCGGTAACAACTACCGCACTCATTTCCTTAAGTCTGCCGATGCTCATGAGCATTGCGGGAACAGACTTATCGCAGCTTGCTACAAACACGCCGCCGTCATAAACTGTAGCGTTTGCCTGTGCTTCAACGAGATTGACTATCGCATCGCGGTGTGCGAGGGAGTAGTTTATACCGTCGTGTCCCTGTGCGATACCATCACACATGTCGGTTGCATAGTAGCGAGCAGCCTTGCCGCCGTTTTCATTGACTGCCTTAACGGCTTCTTCAACAAAAATATTAAGATGTGCCGAACCTGGGTGGCTGTCACCATAGGTGCTCTCGACCATGATCTGCGGCTTTGATAAATCATCGAGTTTCCAGCCCATACCCATGTGCAGAGGGTCGGATTCCGGTGCTAGTTTTCTTACTTCCTGACTTCTGAGCATAATTTCGCTCCTTTTCAGCTAATTATTATGGTGTCTGCAGGCTACCATCGCGGTTTCTGGTCTGCGTCCATGTGGTAACTGTGTTCTCGCAGGGATATTTTGCGGCTTCCTTTTCGTTCAGTTCGACACCGAGACCGGGTTTGTCGTTCGCATAAACAAAACCGTCATTGCCGTATTCGGGCATGCCGGGGAATACATCGAGAAGTGCCCCCTTCGGGCCACTGAGTTTCTGAATGACAAAGTTTGGCGGCTCGATACCGCTCCACTCCTGCAGGCCAAGGTTCTGTGCCGCAAGGTCGATGTGGATATTCGCCGCGTGAGCAAGCGGGCTCATATCGCCGGGGCCATGCCAGCAGATACGCACACCGTACTGTTCGCAGAAAAGCTGGAGCTTTCTTGCCGGAGTTATGCCGCCGACCTGACTGAGGTGGACACGCATATAATCAATATTTCTGTCTGCAACCGCAGCCTTATACTCCGCTGGATTATTGAACAGCTCACCCTGGGCAAGAGGAGTTGTGCTCACCTGCTTGATTCTACCCAGCCACTCGATCTGGTCAAGCGGAACAACGTCCTCCATGAAAAAGAGCTTATACTGCTCCATTTCCTTTACGAAGCTCACTGCCTCGGTAGGATGAATGCGCTCATGAACATCATGCACAAGTTCTACGTCAAAGCCTTCGCGTGCTCTTATACCGTCAAAGAGCTTCAACGTATCACGCATATACTTTTTGCTGTCGAGATATACTCCGGGTTGTGCGCCCTTTGCCGCCCAATCAGGAGCTTCTCCGTATCCGCCTCCGCCGTATCCACCGCACTGGCAACGCAGATGTCTGACTCCAATAGAACGGTACATATCAATGTTGTCGCAGATCTCGTTCACGTCTGCTCCGTCAACGTGGCGGTAGACAGGAACGCCTGCGCGGACCTTGCCGCCAAAAAGATCATATACGGGCATATTTGCCATCTTGCCTTTTATATCCCACAGCGCCATATCTACGCCGGAAATGGCATTGTTGACAATAGGACCTGTACGCCAGTAAGCATTCTGGTGCATAAGCTGCCACAACTCACTGATATTGTTGACCTCTCTGCCGATTATAAGCGGCTTAATATATGTCTCTATCAGATGCTGAACCGTAAGGTGCCGATAGGCAAAGGTCGCACAGCCAAGACCGTATAGCCCCGGTTCACTGGTCTCCACCTTTACGACCACGAGGTTAATGCCCTCGGGCGCGGTGCAGATAACTTTAACATCTCTGATTACGGGATTCATTTGTAAATTACCTTTCTTTTATAAAAAGGGATATGTTGCCATATCCCTTTTATGAGTAGATTTATGAAGCTCCGATTAAACCGTCAGGAACAGATTGCAGGATATTTTGTGTCAGAATGAGACATGGAAACGAGAAACACTTTGTGTATTGGCGTTTTCACGGCGAAATAATGGTGTAAAATAACTGCAAGGTGCGCATTTAATCAAAGGCTTTATTATTTACATTACAAGGTAGCCGCCGTCAACAGGGATGATTGCGCCGCCAAGGTAGTCGCTTGCATGGGAAGCGAGGAAGAGGCAGGGACCCTTCATGTCGTTGCCGGTACCCCATCTGTGTGCGGGAATACGCTGGGTAAGCTCGTCGTAACGAGTCTGGGTATACTTGGGGTTGTTGGGGTCAGTGAGAGCAACGTTCATCTCGGTATCCATGTAGCCGGGAGCAAGAGCGTTGATGTTGATGCCGTACTGGAGAAGGTCGTTGCTGAATGCCTTTGCAAGCTGAGCAACACCGCCCTTGGCTGCTGCGTAAGCGGGAACGGTCTTACCGCCGAAGAAGGAGCACATGGACGCGATAAGGATGATCTTGCCGTATCCCTTGGGCTTCATGATATTAGCAGCTGCGCGTGCCATCCAGAAAACGGAGTTGAGGTTGGTGTCAATAACATCGTTCCAATCCTTATCGGGGAACTCGTTGGAGGGATAACGTCTCTGGATGCCGTGAGCAACAACAAGAATATCAAGATCGCCCATAAGTTCTACACACTTGTCAAACCCGGCCTGGCAGGAGTCTCTGTCAGCGAGGTTTGCCTTAACGCCGTGGCACTTGTAGCCCTTAGCATTAAATTCTTCTGCAACTGCATATACTTTGTCACTGGTGCCGATAATAGCTACTTCAGCACCGGACTCAAGCAGGCCCTCTGCCATGCCTTTGCCAAGACCTCTGGTACCGCCGGTCACAATTGCCTTTTTGCCGGTTACATCGAACATGCTGTTAACCATTTTATTAATCTCCTTTTGTTAAGAATAAAAATACGATTTTGTTATTTTACGAGGAAAGTGCAGAAGGTTTCGGAAAAAACGCACAGGAAAAATACAGCGGTATATCCGATAAAGAACGGGAGTTCAGCCTTTGCAATATCGCCGATTTTCAGCTCTCTTACAGAACGGGTAACCTGAACCGCGGAGAAAATATTGACGGCAACCGGTGGGGTCATGGTCCCAATTACGTTGGAGATGCAAAGAATCATGCCAAAATGGATAACGTTGATTCCCATACTTTCGGCAATTGGCCACAAAACAGGAACCAGCAGAACCGCAATTGCAGTGCCTTCCATGAAGGTGCCAAAAATAAGCAGAATAATTGCCACTACCAGGCAGAACAAAGTTTTATTCAGGTTCATGCTGATAACAAAGCCCACCAGAGCCTTGGATGCGCCGGAATAAGTGAATACCCAGGAGAAAGCGGTAGATGCCGCAATAATGAACAGAATCATTGCCGAGCTCTTTGCTGACTTCATCAGAATGGGTATGATTTCTTTAAGAGTGAGCTCTTTATAGATGAATACACCGGCAATAAATGCCCATACGCATGCGACAGCAGCGCTTTCCGTCGCGGTAAGTAAACCGGAATAGATTCCTCCGAGGATGATAATCGGGGTCATGAGAGCAGGAACTGCGTCAAGCGCAATTTTTGCAATCTCCTTACCGGTTCTCTTAACAGAGATCTTCGGCCACTTTTCCTTATTGGCAAAATAAATAACCTCTGCGATAAGAACAAGCATGATAACAAAACCGATCATAAGGCCTTCGGTGAACATGCTGGTTACCGACGCACCGGTAAGTGTGCAGTACAAAACCATGATAATGGACGGCGGGATAATCGGGCCGAGACCGCCTGACACAACCAGAAGGCCTGCCGTTCTTGCTTCGGGATATCCGTCTTTGACCATGTCGGCGTAAAGCATTGAGCCGATTGCGACAACAGTAGCAGGAGCGGAACCGGAAAGCGCTGCAAAAAATGCACAGGCAATAACAAGGGCAACGCCCATGCTACCGCGGATATTGCCAATAAGGCAGTTTGCAAAATTGACTATTCTTCTTGAAATACCACCGCTGGCCATCAGGTTGCCGGCAAGAATGAAGAAAGCAATTGCCATAATGGAGGTAGACTGCAGTCCGCCGAAGACTCGCTGGGCAATAGTAGCCGCAGATACGCCCAGGTTACCGGCAAGAACAGCAAGCAGAGACCCGATGCCAAGGGAAATGGAAATAGGAACTCCGACAATAACGCACACAGCGAAAACAAGGAACAGAATTATACCGGCATTCATAGATTATTCTGCCTCCTTCTTTTTGCTCGAAAACATGGAATCGATAAAATCATCAACCTTGGTAATCTTATCCATGGGAATATTGAAAAGCTTTCCGATAAGCATAACAGTCTGAGTAATAAAGGTCAGGCCAAAGGTGATGGGCAGCGACATGTACAGTATATACATGGGGATGTTCATAACCGGGCTGGTCTGATGGGTCTTGAGCTGCTTGGCAACAATGGCATTGCCGTTTTTGAACATCTGGTAAACAAAGTAAAGCAGAGCAAGTCTTGCAGCAATGTCAAGAATTCTGCCGATTACGGTACCTTCGATTTTGCTTGTAAGAGCGGTGACGCTGACCTGTGTACCGTCTCTGAGACCGATCTCGGTGCCGAGAAGAGCCATGTATACCATGGAATACAAAGCCAGTTCTTCTGTCCAGGGCATTGAGCCCTTAATGATATTACGGTTAACCACTGAAATAAAGTAGCATATGACCATTATGGCAAAGGTCAGAGCAGAAGCCCACAGCTCAAGAGCTGTAACGCCGCGGATAACAGCGTTTAGACCACTGATGAGTTTGTTGATTACTTTCATATGTCTCCTCTTTTTCTTTTACTTAAGTGGATGAGCAGATCGATTGATCTGCTCATCCGGAATTTTAAGTTTTTTTAAAGTTTTACTTAACAGCTTCGCGTGCTGCGTTTACTGCTGCTTCCCAAACCGCATCATAAGTAACGCCATCTGCAGCCATTTTTTCTGCATATGCAGTCTTGAGAGAGTCAATGTCGATGTCATAGAAGGAAACGCCAACACCTTCGAGAAGTGCAACGGCCTCATCGTTTGCCTCGTTGAGGAACTGCCACTGCTGTGCGCAGCCTGCCCATACAGCGTCAACGAAAACGTCCTTGAGATCGTCGGGAATCTGGTTCCATGCGTTATCGCTCATGCACAGGGGGATGTATACGAAGCAGTGGTGAGTTCTGGTTACGGAATTTACGCCTGCCTCATAGAACTTGTTGACCCAGCAGTTGGAAACTGCGTTCTCGCAAGCATCGATAGTGCCCTGCTGAAGAGCGGTGAACTGCTCACCTGCTGCAAGAGCAACGGGGTTAGCACCGAAGGAGGTGAAAGCACCGAGCTGGCCCTTGTTCTGCATGGTTCTGATTTTCACACCGTTGAAATCTGCAATAGATTCAATGGGCTTCTTGGAGAAAACATCACGGAAGCCGGATTCCATGTAGCCGATTACATGAATGTCGAGAGCCTCTGCCTTTTCTGCGATGAGAGCGCCGAGTTCATTCTGAACTGCATAGTTTGCCTGATCCTGAGAATCCCAAAGGAATGCCTGGTCAAGAATTGCCATTTCGGGGATGTAGTTTGCAAGAACAGAGTTTGCGCAGGATGCGATTGCAAGGTCACCCTGGATAGCCATGTCGAGGGTATCTGCTTCGCCGCCGAGGGTGCCACCTGCAACGACTTCGATTTTGATCTTGCCATTGGTAGCTTCTTCAACGGAAGCTGCAATAGCCATTGCGCCCTTGTAATAGTTGGACTGTTCGTTGTCAACCATTGCAAGCTTGAAGGTTACTGTATCGTCTGCGGCAAATGCAGGAGCTGCAAATGCGAGAACGATAACAACTGTGAGGAGAACGGAGAGTATACGCTTCATTTTGACCTCTTTCTTTACGGTGTTCCGTAAGTATGTAGTGTGCACGAGCATCATCCATTGTCCGCCATGAGACGTATGACGTCGTGTGATGTAAATAAAATAACACTGTCAACAAAATCTGTCAACAATGTTATTAGGGTCCGTTTTATTTTTTTACTTTTTAACCAATTTTCGGTGTGATTTTTTAGTTCTTTTCTATAACGGCAGTTGCTCTTATTTCGTGTTTTCCCTGATGGCATTGAGTCTGTCGATATTTCTTCCAACATGATCCAGCATGTGTTTCTTTGCCATCTCTTCGTCGTTGCTGCAGATGCTTTCAACTACAGCCCTGTGCGTGTGAATTGTCTTTGTAAGCATCTGGGGATCTTTATCCTTGGTAAGAAGCTGAACGCTATAGGTAATTATCGGGATTATCTCTGGCAGAACGCTGTTATGCGTACACTTGGCGATATACTGGTGAAACGCAACATCGGACTCACTGTGATCTACGCCCGCAAGAATATCCCGTTCCACCGCTTCACAGCGGATCTTCAACGCTTCCTTTTCGTCCGCGGTAATCCGCTTTGCAGCAAGTGCTGCGATCCACGGTTCAATGTGAACACGGAGTTCATACAGTTCCACAGCAAGTTTAACCTGATCTTCGACAAAATCAAAACCAAGAGGATCGCTGACCTTACCGGGGTCCGCATTTACGTAAGTTCCTTTTCCCCTTCTGATTTCCAAATAATTTCTGGCTACAAGTAGCTTTACCGCTTCACGGATAGTACCGCGGCCGACATTCAGACTTTCAGCAAGCTCAAATTCATTAGGGAGCTTGTCACCGATGTTGAGATCACGTTCTTTAATCAGTTCACTGATCTGCTGTGCAACTCTTTCCGCCAAAGACAAACCGCTCTCGTGATTGACATTTTTAAACATACTCTGTTGCATACGGCGCCCCCCTTTTTAATATCTGAAAATATATTATATCATAGAATCATTCAGAATCAATATCTAAATCTTACGAAACACATAGCCGGATTTTTACCCTTCGGGAAAAATAGCAAGCTCCTTGAAGAAAAGAAATTGAGCCTTTATAATAATATTACAGTGTTTACGGTTGATACTGACGGTAAGGCTTTACGATGTGCCATCGGCCACCAAATCGTCAAGTGTTCCGTACCAACAGCAGTGAGCAATACTGCGACAGAATTGAAATTCTTGCATATTATTTCTGAAAAGGATGTGTAACTATGAGTGAAAATATTATTTACTGCTATTCAGGCGCAGGTCATTGTCTGAGCATGGCAAAGAGCATTGCAAAGGCGCTCGGTGATACCGATATCGTTATGATGAGAAGCTTCCCCGCAAAGATTGATGCCAGAGAAGCAAAGCGAGTCGGCTTTATTTTCTCCTGCATGGCAGGCGGTCTTCCCGGTGATGTGGATAGTTATATCCGTGCTATTCAGATTGCTCCGGATGCTTACCGCTTTGCCGTTGAGCAATACGCGGGTTATCTTGGCTGCGGTCTCCGAAAAATTGACGACATTGTAAGACTGGACTACTGGACGGGCATTTCCAACCACTCCACGGCAATCTGGCTCATGCCTCACAAGCTGACATTCCCGCCGACAAGCCCGGAAACCGCCCAGGCTCGCATCGACAAGAAGGCAGAAGAGGTCGCCAAAGCTGTACTTTCCGGAAAACGCAGTGAGAAACGCCCGCCCAAAGAGCCTGTCTTTGAACTCATGAGCAAGGGGCTTGCAAAAACCAACGGAAAGCGCATCAAGACCTTCGCCGCAAATGACAACTGCGTTGCCTGCGGAACCTGCATTAAGGTCTGCCCGCGCAATAACATTCAGCTTCTTAACAACAAGCCCGTTTTCGGTTCCAACTGCATAGGGTGTCTTGGCTGTGTCCAGCTCTGCCCCAAGAGCGCCATTAACATTGGCACAATAACTGAAAAGCGTGAACGATTCCCGAATAAGAATATCACGGTAAAGGAACTGACTGAGAAAATAATTCATATCGACTGATCAAAAGGGAAAAGCTGCTACTTCTTGGTCTTTCTATATTCAACCGCAGCAATTTGAGATAAAGAAGAATTGACGAAGGAGAAAAAATATGGGTTGGTTTGACACTCCTGCGAGTTTTGACTGGAACGGTGACGGCACCATTGACAATTGGGATATGGGCATTGAACTGTGTATGATGAACAGCATTTCTGACGATTTGGCAAGACATGACCGTATTGACCGAATAGCGCAGGCCATTCGCCGCTCAGGCATCGAGAACGTGGATAATGCAACCTTTGATTGGCTATGCAGAAAAAACGGCCTGCAGATGAGTGATTTTGAGCAATGCGACATCGACGAACTACGTAGGAAGCTGAAGAAATAGCCGGAGAGGAAATAAGCATTTCCCGGAAACCTTTTCATTCCGTGCTTCCTTGTATTGCAAACCTCATCAAATACCTGTATAATAAATGCAATCAAACATCTCTCAGTTGGAGGAAAAACATATGACGATTCAGAAAGCCCAGAACGGTTCCGAGCTTCTTATCACACTTTCCGGCCGCCTTGATACCACCACCTCCCCCGAGCTTGAAAAGGAGCTGCAGGACTGTCTGGATGGCATTGACGAGCTCCGTTTTGACTTTACGGACCTGGAATACATTTCATCTGCCGGATTGCGTGTTTTGCTCAGCGCCCAGAAACGCATGAACAAGCAGGGTTCCATGGTGATCTCTCACATCAACGATACCGTAAACGAAGTATTTGAAATCACCGGTTTTATTGATATCCTGACCATCGAATAAGTTTTTCCCCTAATGCCGCAGGCGGCTCTGAACATTGTTCAGAGCCGCCTTTCGCTTACCCCGATGATATCTCTGTAGGAATCTACGGGCATTACACGATCTACATGCGGCGCTTACCGTAGCAGACCATCAAAAAAGGTCGATTCCCCGAAAGGAACCGACCTGACTGTTTTTTATGGGAATTACTTGCCCATGTTCATCTGAGCAGCAACTTCTGCAGCGAAGTCTTCCTGCTTCTTTTCGATGCCTTCGCCCTTGATGTAGTGGATGGCATCAACAAACTTAACAGAGCCGCCGAGCTTCTTGGCTGCGTCAGCAATGTAGCCTTCAACAGAGCCCTTGAACAGGTCGCTGCGTACGAACTCCTGCTGGAGCAGGCAGTAATCCTTGAAGTAGGAGTTGACCTTGCCGGCTGCAATCTTTTCCTTGACAGCGGTGGGCTTGGCAGCGTCCTTGGGATTGCTCTCGATCAGAGCCAGAGCAACTTCCTTCTCGTGGTCGAGAACTTCCTGAGGAACCAGATCCTTGTCCCAGTACTTCGGGCCCATAGCTGCGATCTGCATAGCAACGTTCTTGCCGATTTCGGTAGCGTCGATGTCACCCTCAACAGCGAGGTTGACCAGAACACCGTGGGAGCCGCCGGCGTGAACATAAGCAACGCTCTTGCCTTCGGTATAGGTAGCGAAACGACGGATCTGCAGGTTCTCGCCGATGGACATAACCTTCTCGGGAAGGGTCTCAGCAACGGTCAGCTCGCTGCCGGGATACTTGCAGTTGAGCAGAGCCTCAACGTCTGCCGGCTTGTTCTGCATGATTGCCTTGGCAACATCCTTAACGAAAGCAGTGAACAGGTCGCTCTTTGCGCAGAAGTCGGTCTCGCAGTTGACTTCAACGACAACACCGGTGCCGCAGCTCGGGCAAACGGTAGCATAAGCCATACCTTCAGCAGCAATACGGCCAGCCTTCTTAGCTGCCTTTGCCAGGCCCTTTTCACGCAGCCAGTCGACTGCCTTGTCCATATCACCGTCGGTAGCCTGGAGAGCCTTCTTGCAGTCCATCATGCCAACGTTCGTCATCTCACGAAGAGTCTTAACATCCTGAGCAGTAAATGCCATAATCTTTTCCTCCTAAATGAATCAAAATAAAGGGGAGCGCGGTATTGTGCCCCCCTGTAGTATTGCTGAATTATTCAGCCTTTGCTTCCTCAGCTGCTTCAACCTCTGCAGCTTCGTCGGCACCCTGGTGGCCTTCCTGAACTGCATTTGCGATAGTTGCAGAAATCAGGCGAATGGCGCGGATAGCGTCATCGTTTGCCGGGATAACATAGTCGACCTCGTCGGGGTCGCAGTTGGTGTCAACGATTGCGATGATGGGAATGTTGAGCTTGCGGGCTTCTGCGATTGCGTTGTGCTCCTTGCGGGGGTCAACAACAAACAGAGCGCCGGGGAGCTTCTTCATGTCCTTGACGCCGCCAAGGTACTTCTCGAGCTTTTCCATCTCGCCGAGGTGCTTCATGACTTCCTTCTTGGGAAGCATATCGAAGGTGCCGTCTTCCTGCATGGCCTTGAGCTGTGCAAGACGATCAACGCGGGTACGCATGGTCTTGAAGTTGGTGAGCATGCCGCCGAGCCAACGTGCGTTCACATAGAACATGCCAACGCGGGAAGCCTCTTCACGGACTGCATCGGTGGCCTGCTTCTTGGTGCCGACGAACAGAATGGTCTTGCCTTCTGCTGCGAGGTCACGGGCGAAGTTATAAGCCTCTTCCAGTTTCTTAACGGTCTTCTGCAGGTCGATGATGTAAATGCCATTGCGCTCGCAATAGATGTACTCGGCCATTTTCGGGTTCCAGCGGCGGGTCTGGTGACCAAAGTGGACACCGGCTTCGAGCAGCTGCTTCATGGATACTACTGCCATTTTAATTTCCTCCAAAAATTTGTTTTTCCTCCGGGGGTATCTTCTCTTTGCCCGAGCCTACCGGCCATCGGGGCAAAAATCCACCCTCGTGCGAAATGCTTAGATATTATAACAGGGCAGTCCCGCTAATGCAAGAACTTATTTTACCTTTTTGTCATTTTGTGCATCTATTAGGCAAGATTTCCTGTCACGTACATCAGCGCCGTCAATGCAACCAGAGGTGCTGTTTCACAACGCAGGATCCGTTCGCCCATCGAGCAGATATGCATGCCTGCAATGCGGGCCAGTTCAGCCTCAAAGGGCGCGAACCCGCCCTCCGGCCCGGTGATGATTGCCGCGGTCTCCACCGTTTTGTTTTCTTCCAGCACAGCATTGAAGGCTTCCCGTTCGCCAGTCTCGTACATAAACAGCTGAAGCTGCCTGCTGTAGGCAATGTTCAGTGCCTCCGCATAGGTACCGGCCCAACGGACCGGCGGAATAATTCCCCTGCCGGACTGCTTTGCCGCCTCTTCAGAGATTCGCTGCCATCGCTCGGCCTTTTTTTCAATGTTTTCCGGCTTTGCTACGCAGCGGTCACTCTGGAAGAAAACAATTTCACAGGCCCCCGCTTCCACACATTTCTGGATAATGTAATCGGTTTTGTCGCTTCCCTTCGGCAAGCCGCACAACACTGTCGTCTTACAGCCGGGCTCACTCTTGCAGGGTACAATCTCCACGACCTCCGCTTCGGCCTCTTCCCTGTCCGCACGTACGAGTCGGCATTTATAGTCCGTTCCCTCTCCGTCGCAAATAATCACATCCTCCCCCGGGCGGAGGCGGAGGACCCTTACGTGCTCCGCATCTCGTCCCCGGAGTATTGCCATACCCCCGGCAATGTTCGTACCGGCCATAAAGAATCTTGCCATACGCTTCTCCTTACAAAGAGGCAATCAACATCTGTTCCGGGCTCAGCAGAGTCTGCTGCCGGCAGGTGTATTATCGTCAACGATCATCAGGAACACCTTTTCTTCTCCGTTTTCCTTGATCACAGAAGAAAGAAGCATGCCGTTGGAGTCGCGGCCCATCATCTTGCGCGGAGGCAGGTTGACGATTGCCACGACCTTCTTGCCGATCAGGGTCTCGGGTTCATAGAACTTGTGGATGCCGGACAGAATCTGACGTTCCGTTCCGCTGCCATCATCCAGGGTAAACTGGAGCAGTTTATCGGACTTTTTCACAGCCTTGCAGTCCAGGACCTTGCAGACACGCATATCGCATTTTGCGAAATCGTCAAAAGCGACCTCCGGAGCAAAGGGCTCCTGCTCATACTCGGGCTTCTTATTTTTCTTGTTCACTTTTTCGAGCTCGGCCAGCATTGCCTCTGCGTCAATGCGCGGGAAGAGGGTCTCTCCCTTGCGGATCACCGCATCGGCAGGCAGTTGACCGTAGGCAGCCACGCTGTCCCATGTGCGCAGTCCGGCGGGGGTGCCGATCTGGTCAAAGGCCTTCTCGCAGCTTTCCGGAATGAAGGGCAGCAGCATGATGAGAGCAGAGCGCAGTGCTTCGATCAGGTTATAGAGCACAGCAGCCAGTCTCGGCTTGTTCGCCTCGTCCTTGGCCAGGGCCCAGGGTGCATTTTCATCAATATACTTGTTGGCCCGTTGAATCAGCTTGAAGACCTCCTCCAGGGCCACATGCAGCTGGAAGGCATCCATCTGCTTCTCATATTTTTCCACCGCACTGCGGATCATGCCCAGCAGGTCCTCATCAGCCTCGGTATTCAGACGTTCGGCGGGAATCGTACCGCCAAAGTACTTCTCGACCATGGCTGCACTGCGAGATACCAGGTTGCCCAAATCGTTAGCCAGGTCTGTGTTGATGGTGCTGATCAGCAGTTCGTTGGAGAAGTTGCCGTCCGAACCAAAGGGGAAGGTACGAAGCAGGAAGAAACGAAGAGCATCCACACCAAAGAGCTCAGCCAACACATAGGGGTCGACAACATTGCCCTTGGACTTGGACATCTTACCGCCGTCAATGACCAGCCAGCCGTGGCCGTAGACCTTTTTCGGCATTGGCAGGTCCATGCTCATCAGCATTGCCGGCCAGATAATGGAATGGAAGCGGACGATTTCCTTACCGACAATGTGCACAGCAGGCCAGTACTTATCGAACTCGTCGTATTTGTCGTTCAGGTAACCCAGAGCGGTAATATAGTTTGACAGGGCATCGACCCAGACATACACCACATGACCCGGATCAAAGTCCACCGGGATGCCCCAGGTAAAGCTAGTGCGGCTGACGCAAAGGTCCTCCAGCCCGGGCTTGATAAAGTTGTTGATCATCTCGTTTACACGGGACGCGGGTTCCAGGAAGGTACCGGACTCCAGCAGTTCCTGAATGGGCTTGGCATACTTGGAAAGGCGGAAGAAATAGGCTTCTTCTTCGGCGTCGTGAACCTCACGGCCACAGTCAGGGCACTTTCCGTCCACCAGCTGGCTTTCGGTCCAGAAGCTTTCGCAGGGGGTGCAGTACTTTCCCTTATAGACACTCTTATAGATGTCGCCCTTGTCGTACATCTTACGGAAGATGCGCTGAATGGACTGCACATGGTAATCGTCGGTTGTACGGATAAAACGGTCATTGGAGATGTTCATCAGCTTCCAGAGGTCCAGGATGCCCTTTTCTCCGGTCACGATGTTGTCCACAAAGGCCTGAGGGCTCACGCCGGCGTCCCGTGCCTTGTCTTCGATCTTTTGGCCATGCTCGTCAGTCCCGGTCAGGAACATGACATCGAAGCCACGAAGGCGCTTATAACGGGCAATGGCATCGGTTGCCACCGTGCAGTAGGTGTGACCAATGTGCAGTTTGTCGGAAGGATAATAGATTGGAGTAGTGATATAAAACGTATTCGGTGCTGCCATGATATATTCCTCTCTTCGTTAGTGATTCCTTTTTCGTTGTTTCCGCGTCAGCCGGATCAATAAGAGATTTCCGCCCCGCCGGAAGTATCGTAATAGTAGTATCCCGGATCATAGTACCCTGGATCATATCCGTAGTCGTAAGACACGGACGCCCCTCCGGTGCTCACACCGGAATAGACCGTACCGGTGTTGGTCGGAGCGGTGTTCGCCGGAGCACTGTTCGCCGAGGCCGCGGCATTCTTTGCGTTGTAATAGGCCTGCGGCCAGTCAATGTCGTAATCGTGGTAGTGGTATATGTCATAAATCTCATAGATTGTTTCGACATAGTTCCCGTCCTGATCATAAACCGTCCGGTACTCCTGCACACCGGTGCCAATCGCTACATCGGTATAGGTGCTGTCATAAATCGTGTAGGTGTAGCGGTCCAGTTCCACGTAGGTGTGGTCCACATCCGTTCCCCAAATCTCAATACGAAGGGCACGCTCGTCCACATTCGTATAGGCAACGATTCGGATTGGATACTCATGGTTGTTTTTGAATTTAAAGTCCGGGCTCTTCCAGCTGACCGTAGCATCCTGTCCCTTGTCGATATAATCCACTGCAAAGTAATGGGGTGTGCGGGATACCGTTTCCAGATTAGCATACAGGGTCGCACAATACAGTGTCGAGGACACCTGGCAGATTCCACCGCCGATTTCCTGTACAACCTCGCCGTTGCTATAGGCGGCTGCCTCCTGGAAGCCGGCTTCGGCTGTACGCTGGCCAACGGTCTCGTTGTAGGAGAATGTCTCCCCCGGGTTCAGCACCACGCCGTTAATCTTGCTCGCCGCAAGGGAGATATTGTTGATACGTGCACTGGAGCTGGAGGCATAATAGGTCTCCTTGGCACCCAGCATGTCTACAAACAGCTTGGCGCTCAGGCTTTCCGTCGTCTCGTCCGGTTCCAGCACCTGTACCGGGATCTTGATCACCTCGGTGAAGTCGGCAGCATACCAGATGTTTTTAGCCTCCTCCGGGTCAAAGGAAAAGCCGTCCCGGGAAGGTTCGATTTCTTTGGTCTCCGTGTTGTACCAGGCATTCACCGGTTCAACAGCCAGCTCTCTATAGATTGATTCAAAGTCCGGAGCGCGCACAGTTCCCGTCAGA
>JAZRWD010000243.1:0-4882 GCA_045599525.1 Candidatus Limivicinus sp.
TGGAGGCCATGCGTGCGGAACTGCTGCGTATTACCGGAGGTGCAAAATGAAAACGCTTCGATGGCTGGATGCCCATTTTGAAGAAGCCCTGCTGGTGATTCTTCTGATCCTGATCTCCTTTGTGGAACTGATGCAGGTTATTGCGCGGAACGTTCCTTTTATCCCGGCATTGACCTGGGCAGAAGAATTCTGCCGTTTCTGCTGGATCTGGAGCGTCTTTCTTTCTCTGCCCTATACACTCCGTAAGGCGAGTATGCTGCGCGTTACCGCACTGATGGACCTGTTTTCTGCACGACTTCGCAAGGTCGTCAATATTTTGGTTGATCTGGTCAATGCCGGTGTATTCTGGCTGCTGGGCGTGACATCTATTTCGGTTGTGACAAAAATCGCTTCCAGCGCAGAGACATCTCCGGCTATGAAGTGGCCCATGTGGATCGTCTACAGCATCATGCTGCCGGGATTTTTCCTGGGAACGCTGCGGGCTCTCCAGCAGGTATGGATTCATGTCCGTCATTTCCGGGAGAAGGATCTGACTCTTGCCGAGCAGGTGAGGGAAGAGGCTGCAGAGGAAGCGGAAGCGGCCATTAAGGCTGAAGGAGGCATTGCCTGATGGCGGCTGTACTGGTTTTTATTGTTTTTCTTTCTGCAATCGCCCTGTCTGTCCCCATTGGGGTATCCATGATTCTGGGTGGTCTGGCTCCTATCGAGCTGCTGGGTAAAGGTGGCTCCGTCGCACAGATGCTGAACAACACCTTTTCCGGAGCAAACTCTACCCCCATATTGGCCGTTCCGCTGTTTATCCTCGGCGGCGTGATTATGGCTGAGGGCGGCATCTCCAAAAAGCTGTTTAACTTTTTTGCCTATTTCGTTGGCCGTTTTCGAGGTGGTATACCCTGCGCGGTTATCCTGACGTGCCTGTTCTACGGCGCTATATCCGGCTCCGGACCGGCAACGACAGCGGCAGTTGGCGCAATGTGTGTGCCCTTTATGGTGGAGCTGGGATATGAGAAAAAGTGGTCTGCCGGTCTGATTGCGGTTGCGGGTGGTTTAGGCGTTATTATCCCGCCTTCAATTCCCTTTGTCCTCTATTCTCTGGCGACCGGTGTCTCCACCGGTGACCTGTTTATCGGCGGTATCCTTCCCGGTATCCTGATCGGTCTCTTCCTGATGGTCTATGCTGTCTGGTATTGCCGAAATAAGGGCGGCGACCGGTCACTGATCGAGGCAAAGATGGCAGAGCTGCATGCCAGAGGACTCGGACCGCTGTTCCTGGAGAGCCTTCCCGCGTTGCTGTGCCCCATCATTGTGCTGGGCGGCATTTATGCCGGTTTTGTCACGCCTACCGAGGCGGCCTGCATCTCTGTTTTCTATGCCCTCATTGTCTCCTGCCTGGTCTACCGCACACTGAAGCTGAAGGATCTGATTCCTCTGTTGTGCAGCGCGGTAAAGACCTATGCAGGCCTGGCCTTCGTCCTTGCCTTTGCCACAGCCTTTGGCCGTGTGCTCTCGCTGACTAAGGCAACGAAGGTGATTACAGCCTTTATTACGGCAAATTTCCACTCCGGCTGGACCGTTATGGGTGTTTTGGTTGTCATCTTCCTGATTTTGGGTATGGTTATGGACACCGGTCCGGCAATCATCATTCTGGCACCGGTCCTTCTGCCTGCCGTGGAAGAGCTGGGCATCAACCCCGTCCATTTTGGCGTGGTGCTGGTCTGCTGCCTTTCCATCGGCCTGGCGACACCACCCTTCGGTCTGGACCTGTTCGTGGCAGGCAACCTAGCGGAGGAGCAGCCAATGGCGGTGGCACGAAGGGCACTGCCGTTTATCATTGCCTTCCTGATAGCCCTGGTCTTCATTACCTTTATTCCCGCACTTTCCACAGCCCTGCTGTGAGTGAATAAACCAAACAAAACAAGAAGGAGAACCAAATGAAAAAGTATCTGTCCATCCTGTTGGCTCTGGCAATGATTGTTGCTCTGGGCACTACCACGCTGATCGCCTCCGCTGCTGCGGATGACCCCTATGCCGGTCTGAAGGCTGTAGAACTCATCGGCGCTGACTCCACCGGTAAGGGTGCTGCCGGCCAGATTTTCGGTGAATATGTTGCACAGCGCGTTGAAGAAATCACAGGCGGCAAGCTCACGATCGACTATCATCCCAACGGCGATCTGGGCGGCGACGCAGATCTGATCCGCCAGATGCAGAGCAATGACATCCAGCTGGTTGTCTGCCAGACCGCTCCCACTGTTTCCTTTATTCCGGAAATGGCTGTGTTTGACCTGCCGATGGTTTTTTCCAAGTATGACGGCGACACCATCAACGGCGTACTGAATGGCGAAAACGACTTTAACGCAGCTCTCTCCGCAGCCTACGAAGCTGCTGACCTGCACCTGCTGGGGTTCCTGCAGAATGCTACCTACCGTCTGACCACTGCAAATGTAGCCCTGAACACCCTGGCAGACTTTGCCGGTCTGCAGATTCGCACTATGGAAAACAGCAACCACATGGCCTTCTGGAAGGCTATCGGTGCAGAACCCACCCCGCTGGCCTGGGCAGAGGTTTATATTGCCCTCCAGAATGGCACGATTGACGCCGAAGAGAATGCTGCAGATACCTGTGTTGGCGCTTCCTTCCAGGAAGTTCAGAAGTACCTGGCCTGCACCAACCACATCCTGTACTGCAACCAGATCTGCATCAGCGATGAAGCCTGGAACGACCTCGACCCCGCCTATCAGGCAGCACTGGAGCAAGCTGTGGCAGAGGCCATTGAATACATGCGCCCGCAGCTCGAGCAGATCGACCTGGACAACAAGCAGATTCTGGTTGACGGCGGCATGACTCTCGTCGAGTATGAGAACGAGTTCTATGACTCCGTCCTCGCTCTCGAAAGCGTTCAGGCTGTGTATGAGAACATCGATAACAATCAGATCAACGGCCTCGGCACCCTGCTGGTCAACGAACTGAGCAAGTAAGGTATGGGCAGCACCGGCGGCTTAGTTCGCGGTGCCTCTCCAACCCCAAAATGTTATCGTATATAAAGAATCTCCGGGCAGTGACGTCTGCCTGGAGATTCTTTTCCTTATATGGGATGTGTGTTGCTTTATGTCAGCGGACAGCTTTGCTGCTCTTCAGCTCGGCGATCTCTTCTTCGCTGTAGCCTGCATTGTGGAGGATCTCGTCGGTATCCTGTCCGACCGGGCCCTGAATGCGGAAGGAACGTCGGCTGTATTCGGAGAATTTGATTGGCGGCTGGGGCATGACGGTGGAGGAGTCGGGGTACTCTGCACGGATGAAATAGCCGTTGGCCCAGGCCTGTTCGTCGTCAACGATGTCCTTGATATGGCGGGCCAGTTCATAGGGAATATCATACTGTTTGCAGATCTCGACCCATTCTGCGGATGTGCGGGAGGCAATGGACTGCTCCAGATGGGCGACAACTGCGGGCTCCTTGCCGGCCTTTTTCATGGAGGAAATTGTGGCAAGGTCCGGGTCCTCTACCAGCTCAGGCATGCCGAAAACTTCAGCCAGCATGGGACGGTCTTTCGGATAAAGCTTGGAGATGGGGCAGATGTATTCTCCGTCGCTGCAGCGGTAATAGTCCGAGAACGGATTCCAGGGCTCGTAGCGGCCCTCGGGAAGCCTGTGGCCGTAGGCCGGCTGGGTGTTGATGACATAGGGTGAAGTCATCCAGATGCCGGAATTCAGCAGTGAGGTCTCTACCAGTGTACCGATACCGGTACGACTGCGACCGATAATGGCCGCCAGAATGCCATTGAGGAAGTAGGAGCCGGTAGCGATATCGCCCATCGCGTAGGAGGGACGTGCAGGAAAGTCTCCGGGCAGAACGGCATCGGCTGCGGCGCCTGTGCGGAGCCAGAAGGCGGTGGTGTCATAGCCGGGGCGGTCTTTGTCCGGACCCTGCAGACCGAAGCCGGAGAAATGAGCATAGATAAGCTTCGGGAAACGCTCATGCAGGGAGGCATAATCCAGGCCCATCTTTTCTAAAGATTTCATGCGGGTGTTGGAGATAAACACATCTGCGTCCTCCAACAGGCGGAAGAGGACGTCCAGTCCTTTCGGGTCCTTCAGGTTGAGTGCGGTAAGCTTTTTACCGGTATTGAAGTTGTCAAAAAGCGGGTTGTTCCCGTCTTCCGTGGGAAGGCAGTGCATGTCGCCCACCTTGCGGAGTACATCGCCGGATGGTGCCTCTACCTTAATGACTTCGGCGCCGAAGTCTGCCAGAAGACGGCCGGCGGTCGGTGCGGCCACAACGGCGGCCAGTTCAACAACTTTAATGCCCTCCAGGGGCAGTGCATGCAGTTCCATGTGCATCATTCCTTTTATGTGAATTTGGGTGAAAAATGGAGTATCCGTCAGATACAGATACTCCATTATAGTCTGTGTTGGAATAGAAGCGCAAGAAGAAAAATCTGGTATCTTATGCCAGTATTTCCAGCAGGGCAGAAAGACCGCCCTCCCGATATACGCCCTTGTAATAGGCGACCTCATCCGCGATAATCTCGTCGATCATGCGCATGCTTAACAGCTCGACCGGGGCTCTGTCATCTGTCATGCAGTAAGGGCCCGGTTCGTAGCGATGCAGGCCGGTCTGCACCCGCTGCATCAGCGAGACAAGCTCGGGCTCTGCTTCTGTCGAAAGGTTTCGGGACAGGGTCTGCAGAAGCTCCGGGTCGTTGGAGGCAAAGAGTTCGCGGTTTGTCGTTCCCCAGACATCGGAAAGGTAGACCTCGGTGAACACACGGGATATCGTATCGGCCAGGTAGCGGTTGATGTTCCCTTCCTGCTCACCGCGCATGTTCATGTTTACGACCATGACACCACCGGGGTTCAGATGGTCCCGAACCAATGTGAAGAATTC
>JAZRWD010000244.1:0-3715 GCA_045599525.1 Candidatus Limivicinus sp.
TATCTACCGGCCAGGAGCGGAGCTAAGTCGCGTATTAGGTAACCCAAACCGGTACATAACCAGGCGATTGTCTGACCGACTCAGCCCTGCTTCACGCCGCCGTAACGACGGTCACGGGAACGGAAACTTTCGATCGCCTTATCCAACTCCGCCGGGTTAAAGTCCGGCCACAGGGTGTCGGTGTAATAAAACTCTGCATAGGCGCACTGCCACAGCAGGAAGTTCGAAAGACGCTGTTCGCCGCCAGGTCGGATCAGCAGATCCGGGTCCGGTATGCCCCCGCTGAACAGCATAGAACCAAACTGCTCCTCGGATAGTTCATCCGGGCTGGCCTTACCCTCTGCACAGAGCTGCGCAAAGCGTCGTGCAGCCTGAACGATCTCGTCCCGGCCGCCATAATTCAGGCAGATGTTTGCCTGGAAACCCTCATATTGCTGTGAGATACGGTCGGTTTCCGCAACCATCTCCTGCAGTTCCGTCGGAAGTCCATCAATATTACCGAGAACCTTCATCCGAATGTGGTCACGTGCCATTGTATCGATGGCTTCCTGCAGATAATTCCGCAAAAGTTTCATAATCGTCTGCACTTCTTCCTCGGGCCGCTTCCAGTTTTCCGTGGAAAAGGCATACACAGTGAGATATTCCACACCGATATCCCGGCAGTACGTCGCAATTTTACGGAAGGTCTCCGCACCGACGGCATGCCCTGCCGTGCGGGGAAGACCACGCTTTTTGGCCCAACGGCCATTGCCATCCAAAATAATGGCAATATGGCGGGGAACGCCGGATTTCTCCTGCTCCCCCGCCTTATTGTTTTTCGAAAAGAATGCCATATGTGCGTTATTTTGCGCTGTTCAGCGCTTCTCCATGATCTTCAGTGATATTCAGCAGTCTCCCATTTACGGCAGATCCTGCAGCTTAGATGGAGGTGAGTTCCTTTTCCTTCGCTGCGCAGATCTTATCCATTTCCTTGATGTAGTCATCCGTAAGCTTCTGGATATCTTTTTCGGCGATTTTGTAATCGTCTTCGGTAATTTCAGAAGCCTTCTGCTGCTTTTTCAGTTTATCGATGGTGTCACGGCGGATGTTGCGGATAGCGACCTTTGCATCTTCGCCATACTTTTTGGTCTGCTTGACGAGTTCCTTACGACGCTCTTCCGTCAGCGGCGGGAAGACAAGGCGGATGGAACGGCCGTCGTTCTGCGGGTTAATACCCAGGTCAGAGGAAAGAATAGCCTTCTCAATAGCCTTCAGTGTGCTCTTATCCCAAGGGGTGATCAGCAAAGAACGGGGGTCGGGCGTGGCAACCTGAGCAACACCCTGGATTGCGGTGGGAACACCAAAATAATCCACCTGAATCTGGTTCAGGACGCTGGCGTTGGCGCGGCCTGCGCGAATGGTCTCCAGCTGAGCAGAGAGTGCTTCGCAGGACTTCTTCATTTTGCTTTCCGTTACCTTGTATTCTGCGTTTGCCATGTTGGTACCTCCAAATCGTTTTTTATCGTTTCAATAAATTGATTCGCGTTCAAAAAGTACAGGAGAAAGACTCAGCGAACAATTGTGCCGAGCTTTTCACCGCTGAGGACCCGATGAATATTTTCCGGGTCAGCCAGTGCGAAAACGATGACAGGAATATCGTTATCCATTGCCAGAGAAGTGGCTGTAGAATCCATTACCTGCAGGCGCTGCGCCAGAACATCGGTATAGGTGATTTCGTCATACTTTACGGCATTGGGGTTCTTTCGCGGGTCGTCACTGTACACACCATCGATATTTTTGGCCAGAAGAATTGCGTCTGCGCCGATTTCTGCCGCGCGGAGAACAGCTGCAGTATCCGTGCTGAAGAAAGGAGAACCGGTGCCGCAGGCAAACAGGACAATGTACCCCGCATTAAGGTACTCAATGGCCTTTGCGGTATCATACCGTTCACCAACGCCCTGGATATCCACGGCGGTGAGGACCTTTGCCTTTGCTCCCAGCTGACGGAACACATCCGCAACAGCCAGGCAGTTCATTGCCGTGGCCAGCATACCCATACGGTCTGCACTGACACGCTCTACCTTTCCTGCGCCATCCTTTACGCCGCGCCAGAAGTTGCCGCCGCCAATTACGATGCCCACCTGCACGCCTTCATCGGCACAGGCCTTAACCTTTTCTGCTACCAGGGATACAAAATCGAAATCGAAGCCTGTCTTTTTCTCTGCAGCAAGAGCTTCGCCGCTAATCTTCACAAGCACACGCTTATACTGGTTCATGGGGGACACATCTCCTTCTTATCACAAAACTTGCATAGTTTTATTTATTTTATCACATACCGGAGTTTTTGACAATTATCTTTTCCGGTCCTGCGGATCGTCCCTGCGCTTACACACGCGCAAAGCCTTACCATCTGCAGCAGTCATGCAGTAACCGTGAATTAATAGTCGGACCGTTTCTGATACAGCGGGTCGTTATAGTAATAGGCATAGCCGTGCTGCGGGTCGTCATAGGAGTAATCAAACACCTCACGAATCTTCTCATACCACGGGTGCAGAATATCCATTCCCGCGCCACCCGTGGAAAGAATGTAGCGCCAGCCTTCCAGCACAGGGTCAGTTGTCGTCGTGTTGATCTCGCAATCCGGGTGACGGCTTTGGTATTCTGCGATCTGTTCTGCCGGAATAGGCGTATAGCAACCAATCCAAAGGCGCTCCAGATCCAGATTCATCAGGCCGGACATGTCCTTTACCTCCCACATATAGCAGATGTTGAGATGCTTCAGGCTCTTGCACTGCCCAACCGGAGAGATATCCTTAATATACTCGTTGGTCTGCATTTCGAAGTATTCCAGCTCCTGCAGCGATGCGATGGGACTTGCGTCCAGATAGCTTGCACCCATAAGGATGAGGATCTTCAACTTCGGCATATAATTCAGGAAGCTGACATCTACAAGAGCGGTGTTGTGTCCCAGGTCGAGTGCCTCTACATCCGTACAGTATTTCAGATCCTGAATAACATCCGTCGTGAGGTTACCGCCCCAGTCAGGGTTAGAGGCCAGAATGGTGGTCACATCGGTACGCACACTGTAGCGCTCACCGAACCAGATGCGCCAGATAACCTTAACAGCGGGGTTTTCATCCCGGATCACAGCCATATGCTCGCTGTCAACACCCGTCGAGTCCATATCCAGGACCGTGCAGTTGCGCATGACAGGCAGGATCTTGCGAATCATCGCGCCCTCATCTGCCACCGGCATCTGACTGAGGTTTACATGCTCATTATTCAGGTTAATGTCCAGCCCGTAGAGGTTCATCGAGTAATCGAGCACGGCCTTTGGGCAAGCCTTACCAATAGCTACGATAGTGTCCAGGGACAGTTTTGTGCTCCCCTCTGCACCAAAGCGGATCGACGAAATCTTAGGCAGATAGGACAAAAACGGCAGGGCCTCCTGTGCCTCAGCCTCTGTCAGGTTGCTGAAATCCAGGGATGTCTCATCGCCGGTATAAGTCTTTCCGGCAAAGCAGATCTTATAATTAAAGGTAACGCCGCTAAAGATCGATTGCAGATAATGTACGTCGATTGGAAGGAAGTTCCCCTGCGTGTCGCCCATCTCCACGGTGCGAAGCTTCGGCATATAGTGCATCAGCGTCTCGAGGGTGGGAATGGTCTCAGCGGTATAATGGGTAATGTCAAGGGTCTCCGTCTCCGGGGAAACATAGCTTCCGTCCGGCATAAT
>JAZRWD010000245.1:0-20511 GCA_045599525.1 Candidatus Limivicinus sp.
ATATACGGTAGCACCACTGAGTTTAAGACCCATTTTAATCGTATTTTCGTACACTTCCTGTGAATTGACATCAAAAGCAGGAAAAATGCCGGGAATGGAGGCCAGAACCTTACCTTTAAACTGAAAAGGAATGACACCGAGGGAAACGTCATAGTCATCCAGGATAACTAGGTCAATATCCATATCTTTCAACTTGGTAGCCACAGCAATGCTGTGACTGGTAGCGGTGGGAAACAGATCCGGATCAACGACATAGGAACGCACGTTGGCATTTGCCGCACGCCGCAGCGCATTTGCATTACGATTCGTAGAAATAACAGCAACGAGTTCAAACTCCGGCAGTTCATTAAAATAGACCGAGTCGAGAATTGCCTGAAGCTGACCACCGTCACCGGATACTAAAACAGCTCCTCTGACCAATATGCGCACCTCCTTAATCATAGAAAGATGATAAGCCATACTTGTCGGAAACAAGGATATAAACTATAATATGTCAGGTGACATATTATAATTGATTCTTCTTTACAGGTCAACAAATGTGCATAATAATGACAATTTGGAGAAACTGATGACACAAATATATATCATTCGCCACACTCAGGCGGAGGGAAACATTTATCGCATGATGCAGGGGCATTGGGACGGAAATGTGACCCAAAAGGGAGAAAAGCAATTGGAACTTTTGGCTGAACGATTTCGCGGTCAAATTCTGGATGCTGTATATGCCAGTGACCTTTACCGAACAAGAAGGACGGGAAAAGCAGTAGCAAAGTATCATGATATTCCTCTACAGACAGATCGACGTCTGCGCGAAATTCATCTGGGACGTTGGGAAGCAAAGTTCTTCGGAAATTTGGAACATGATGAACCGGAAGCGGTATATTCCTTTATGAATGACAGAGAAAACTGGCATACAGAGGGAGCAGAGAGCTTTGAACAGGTAGCATGCCGTGTTTATGAGGCCATTGAGGAAATTGCGAAAAAACATGAGGGTCAGACCGTAGCAATTTCCAGCCACGGTGTATCGATTCGAGCTTTTCTATGTAAAGTGGCCGGTGTTTCTTACGATGACATAAATGCAGTTCCTGCATTGGGAAACACTGCTGTTTCACTCGTCACTTATGATAATGGGACATTTCAAATAGAATACATCAATGATTCGTCCCATCTTGCAGCAATGGCTTCCACACCATGGAACAAAACACCCACCTTACGTTCGGAAAGCTTTGATCCAAGAACGGATAAAGTATATTATAGTCAAACTTATGCAGATTGCTGGATGGCTTCCCATGGAAATACGAAGCGCTATACGCCTGAGCCCTATTATTCCCTGGCAATACAGCATTATCTGGCGGATGCGGATAACGTACAACGGATGTATAATCAGAATGAGCCGGCAGGAATCCTGGAAATGGACAGCGAACGCGGTGCGGATGAAGGATATCTGTGGATCGTGCTTCTTTTCCTGCAGAAAGAACTGCGGTATATGGGATGTGGGACGCAAATTTTTGGACGGGCAGTTGCACAATGCCGAAAGCTGGGTAGAGATCGGATTCGCTTGAGCGTGGCAGAAGAAAACCACTCGGCCATTCATTTTTACGAGAATCTTGGCTTTGAAACACTGCGGCATGAGCCGGGGCCGGAAGGCGGTTCGCGGATCATGGAGCTGAATATAGAGGTACGGGAAGATGCATGATGTTCCGGTAAAGATTCAAAAACTGAATATCGAATCCGGACGCCGTATTCTGGCAATATCCGACTGTCATGCAAATGTTCCCTACCTGATTGGTGTGTTGAGAAAGGCACGTTTTTGCAAAAAGGATGTTCTGATTCTTGTGGGAGACTTTCTGGAAAAGGGTGAACGCAGCCTGGATATGCTTCATCTGGTCATGCAGCTAGCAGAACAGGGAAATACATATCCGCTGATCGGCAACTGTGACTTCTGGTTCAGTATTTTCAGCGAAGAGTTTACAGATAGAGACGACGAGCATACGATGCATTACATTATGCATAAAAAAAGCGGACTGATATGGGATATGCTGAACGACAGCCATATCGATCCGTTTGAGCTGGAATCCTTTCGTGAATGCAAGGACCTGCTGCAAAAGAAATATCGAAAGGAATGGGAGTTTCTGAAGAATCTTCCACATGTTATCGAAACGAAGAACTTTCTCTTCGCCCATGCAGCTATTTATCCGGATAAACCTTTGGAAAAACACACTTTCTGGGATGTGATCCACTGTGATGCATTTCTTAATCAAAACTATTACTTTAAAAAATGGGTCGTAGTCGGCCACTGGCCGGTAGTACTGTACGGAGAAAATATTGTATCTGCCAATCCAATCATTGACAGGGACCATAGAATCATCAGCATCGATGGAGGCTGTGTGCTGAAGGACGACGGACAACTCAATGCCCTGGTTATTCCCGATATTAACAGCACTCAATTTTCTAATATTTCCTACGATCCATTTCCTGTGATGACTGTTAAGCAATACCAGCCTGCCGGAAAAACATCGTATTATATTCGCTGGGGAGACAATCAGGTCAAGGTACTCAGAAGAGGTGAAGAATTCTCCCACATCCGACATATCCGTACCGGTTATGAAATGGATATTCTGACAAAATATCTGTTTACAAAAAATGAAATAACCAACTGTAACGACTGCACAGATTATGTCCTGCCGCTGAAAAAAGGTGACCGGGTAAGTGTGATTGAAAAAACCTCACGCGGCTGGTTTGTCAAACACGATGGGGTTTCCGGTTGGTATTATGGAGAAATGGAAGAATGAATACGATACAAAACAATTGGAAACTGCTGCTCCCCCTATTTATGTTTGTGATGAGCCTGATTCTGTTCTGCATGATGGGGGTAGATAAAAGAAAGTCGAAACTGAACCATTGGAGAATCCCGGAAAAGAGACTCTTTCTGTTTGCCATTCTGGGAGGGGCATCAGGTGGAACTTTAGGAATGTATACATTCCATCATAAGACAAAGCACTGGTATTTTGCCATTTTCTTTCCTCTGCTTGCTGTATTGCAAATTGCCGTATGTGTATGGTTTTTATGGTAAAACTGGGTGATTTTGTAATAAAATCTATTGACAGCAGCGTATATTGAAACTATAATACGCACCAATTGAACACTGGACTGATAGAGGCGCGGAAGTCAAAAGTAGCTGTTCCATTCAGGGCATGAACCCGGGACGGCAAAAGGGGCCACCGCCGAAGGACAGCCGAATTCATGAGCGGCCGGACCTGGGCTGCAGGAAAAGATCCTGCAGACTGTCGCTTAATGAGCGGAGTGCTGTCGGGATTGATGAGTTAATAATCATGAACACACTGTATCAGCGATGTTCATGATTATTCTTTTTAGGAGGACGTACTATGTACGGTACTTTTTGGGCCCTGGTACCACCTATTGTGGCTATCGTGCTGGCTCTGATCACAAAGGAAGCGTATTCTTCCCTGTTTCTCGGTATAGTTGTTGGCGCATTGTTTACCTGTGGCTTTAACCCTGTGGGCACATTAGACATGGTGATCAATGACGGTCTCATTACCGCAATTTCCGATAATGCCGGTATTTTTCTGTTCCTAGTTCTACTGGGAATCATTGTTGCCCTCGTAAATGCTTCAGGCGGTTCAGCTGCATTTGGCCGCTGGGCGGAAAAGAACATCAAAACCAAGGCGGGTGCCCTTCTGGCAACCTTTGCCCTCGGCATTTTGATCTTTATTGACGACTATTTCAACTGCCTGACTGTCGGTTCGGTTATGCGCCCGGTTACGGATAGCCATAAAATCTCCCGTGCAAAGCTTGCTTACATCATCGATGCAACGGCGGCTCCTGTATGCATGATTGCACCAATCTCTTCCTGGGCGGCGGCTGTTTCCGGCGTTGCGGATGACCTGGATGCAGGCTTCAGCGGCATTCAGTTGTTTATCCGTGCTATCCCCTATAACTTCTATTCTCTTCTTACTTTTGTATTCATTATTGCCATTGTCCTCATGAAGTTTGATTACGGTCCCATGAGCATTCCGGAAATGAATGCGATGCTGAACGGTGATCTTGGCGGGCTGGACAGTGAGAAAAAAGGCGAAACCAACAAAAAGGGCAAGGTCATTGACCTGGTCTTCCCTGTTCTGTTGCTGATTGCAACCTGCACCATCGGTATGGTATATGTGGGTGGATTCTTTGGTGTGGATGCCTGGGGCGGCACTGACTGTGCCGGAGACTTTATTGCCGCATTTGGTAATACTGATGCCTTTATTGGCCTGCCCTGGGGTGGCCTGATTGCATTGATCGTGATTATTATCTACCTGGTCTGCCGTAAGGTCATTTCCTTCAAAGAAGCTATGGATTGCATCCCAAAGGGATTTATTGCGATGATTCCCCCGATTACGATTTTGACGATGGCAGTCTCCTTGAAAACGATGACCGGGGCATTGGGTGCCAGCGTTTACGTACATGACGTTATGCAGGGGGCAGCCGCAAGCCTGTATGGCATGCTGCCGGCAGTCATCTTCCTGGTGGCCTGCGTTCTGGCATTTGCTTCCGGTACGTCCTGGGGAACCTTTGGTATTTTGATTCCCATTGTTACGGCAATTTTCCCATCCTCCAGCAATTTACTGATCATTGGTATTTCTGCCTGCTGTGCAGGTGCCGTCTGCGGTGACCACTGCTCCCCTATTTCCGATACAACCATTATGGCTTCTGCCGGTGCCCAGGTTGATCATATCACCCATGTGGCTACCCAGCTGCCTTATGCCATAACCGTTGCCGGAGTCAGCTTTGTGACCTACATTGTTGCCGGCTTCGTACAGAATGTATTGATCAGCCTTCTGGTTGGTGCAGCCCTTACAGTGGCTACACTGTTTGTGATTCGTTCCCTGACAGCAAAAAAGAAGGCCTGAAGGTGCACAAGATAAAATGATAAGAATCTCCGACTAAAAAAGCCGGAGATTCTTTTTCTCGATAAACGAAGAGGATCCGTAAGAGACGCGAGGATTGTAACCTGTTTGTTGTCGCGCTTTTTTCCTGCCAGGGAGTATAATATTCCGAAAAGAAAAACGGGAAATGGGGAAAACGATGGAGCTGTTTTTACTTCTTCTGGGAAGCGGTCTGCTTCTGTACCTTGCAGCGGAACGAAATGCTGTGGTCAGACACAGAAAAGCTTTACGATATGTTATCCATGTGAACGGCACCCGTGGAAAATCCGCAGTTACCCGTCTGATTGCGGCGGGACTGGCTGAGGGTGGTGTGAAGACTTTCTGTAAAACAACGGGGACTGTACCGATGACGATTTCGCCTGACGGCACAGAAACAGAGATACGCCGCCGTGGAAAGGCCAATATCAAAGAACAGATCAACATGCTGAAGCAGGCGGCCGAAACAGATGCAGAGACTCTGGTAATCGAATGTATGGCTGTTGACCCGGAGCTGCAATATATCTGTGAGCATAAGATCCTGCATGCAGACATCGGAGTCATTACCAATGTTCGGGTAGATCATGTTGCAGAAATGGGAGATACAACAGAAGAGGTCTGTCGGGCACTTTGCTGCACCATACCGGAAAACGGTACGGTTTTTACGGCAGACAGAGATTGTTTTGACCAGATTTCAGAAGCCGCAAAGACCGTCGGAAGTTCAGCAGTTCTGGCGGACAGTTACGAAGTATCCGAAAGTAACGGATTGTTTCCGGAAAATATTGCACTTGCCCTGGCCGTTTGCAGGGCGGTTGGTGTTAATGAAGAAACTGCATTAGCCGGAATGAAAAAAGTAAAGAGAGATCCCTATACCGCTGCTAGCTACCGTCTCTGCAGCGGAGCATACTTTCTGAACGGAATGTCAGCCAATGATCCTCGGTCGACTGCTTTGCTGCTGGAACGCTTCCTTAGTCATACGAGCATCAAAGTGAAGAAAAAGATTATTGTACTGAACTGTCGCTCTGACAGAGGCTACCGCACGAGACTGATGCTCGACTATATGGAAAAGGAACATCCGGATGAAGTATGGCTTTTGGGTGGCGGGCGGCAGGCGGCGAAACGGCGGCTGCAGCAAAAGAATATCCATGTACAGTGCTATCGGTATGCGGAAGAACTGCCTGTAGAGGAACAGAAAACGGGTACGGTTCTCTATGCTATTGGGAATATCGCACATCAGGGTATTGCTCTGACAGAACGAATGAGGAAGGAGGGGATAGAATATGTATGGTGAAGTGATCGTAACTGGGATTTTAGTGAGTCTGATCTTTACGGAAATGACAGGAATCAGCCCGGGAGGATTGATCGTTGCCGGTTATCTTGCGTTGTCCCTGTCTTCACCAATCAGACCGGCCTTGACGGTTCTTGTTGTACTGCTGACATTGGCGGTCTATTCCTTTGTTTCCCGCTATACGATTCTGTACGGAAGACGTCGCTTTGCCGTGATGGTACTTATTTCGATGACACTGGGCTGGGGAATAACGGCTCTGCCTTTTTCATCGGCTAATTTGGGAATTGTGGGATATCTGATTCCCGGCATTCTGGCAAAGGAATGTGACCGGCAGGGTATAGCGATAACTCTGCTGGCGACGGCAGGAGCTACGGCTATTACGGTTTTGGTCTGTCTTGTCCTTGGTGTTGCCCTTTTTTAAAGGAGTGAGGAGTCATGTACAGAAAGAAACTAAGTAAAGGTCAATGGTGGATCCTTGCGGGAATGTTGCTGTTTGCTGTACTTTGCATCGCATTGGGAATGTCTCAGCGGCGGACAGTCCCAAAACCGCTGTATGAGACAGCTGTTAAGGCGGCAACGCAGATGCAATCCTGTATGGAAGTCATCCGTGAGGAAAAATGGATACGGGGTGTTGAGATTCCGACGGAAGACCGGTTCAATACAGGACTGATTGGAGAGGAATATAATTTCATTACCACGACTCTAGGAGACCTGTCTGCGAAACGGACAACGGCAGACCCCAATATGGCTGCGTTCCTGGTCTTTCTACTGGAAGAAGCAGGACTGAAAAAGGGAGATATCCTTGGCTGTGTTTTTTCCGGATCCTTTCCGGGGCTAAATCTGGCAGTGCTCACCGCCTGCGACGCAATGGAGATTCATCCTGTATATCTGTGTTCCTGCGGATCATCTACCTGGGGGGCAAACAATCCGGAGCTTTGCTTTCCGGAAATGGCGGTATTGCTGCAGGAGCGTGGCCTGATATCCACTCTGCCTGCGCTGATCACCCCGGGAGGGGAAAAGGATATTGGCGAGGTACCGGACCAGGATAGTTTTGATGCAATGTGGCAGAGGGTAAAGGCTCTTGGGGTTCCGGTTCTGGAGGAGCCGGATATGACCGCAAATGTTGCCTTTAAGAAGGCCTTGTTGGATGAGGCAGGCATACAGTGCTTTATCGCCGTTGGCGGAAATGTTACGGCTCTTGGCAGCAGCCAGATGGCAAGCTTCTTCGGCCAGGGTATCCTGAAGGAAGAAATCAGCAGCGTAAACCGCAGTAGCGGATTGATCGAATACTATTTGAAGGAAAAACTGCCAACCATCCTTTTGCTGAATATCCGTCAGCTGGCTGCGGAATATGGCTTTCCCTTTGACCCTGCACTGCAGGAGAAGATTGGAACAGGAAGTATCTATTACGAGCAGAGTTTTCCAAAAGAGATTCTGCTGGCAGGATTAGGTCTGGAGCTCTTCGGGCTGATTCTTTTCAAAAAACAGGAGAATAAAAAAAGGACTGCAGCTGCATAGCAGCTATAGTCCTTTTTTAATCGTTTATTGAAATTCTGACTCATCAATACGACGGTTTGCCAGAGAAATCAGGCCGGTAATGTCGCGAAACTGTTCGGCATCCGGTTCATGAAAGGCAATACCGAAACGGTACCGGATGGAATATGTCTCCGGGGACTCGTTGTAACTGGCCACTGCCCGTTTTACTCGGAGCAGGAAAGTGTCGATGTTTTCTGCTTTTGCAGGATTCAGCAAGGCAATAAATTTATTGCCGCCGTTTCGCGCTACATACCACCCGCCCGCAGCATCACCGAGCATTTGTGAAAAGTCTTTGATCAGGGTGTTGCCTGCCAAACGGCCATGGGTGTTGTTTACCTCATAGAGATTGCTCAGCTCCAGCATAATGCAGCAAAAATCCGTGGGAACAGGCTTATCCAGAAAGGATTCAATCATGCTGTCTGCTCCGAAACGGTTGCCCAGACCGGAAACAGCATCCCGATTGACGGCATAAACCAGCTCGCGGTAGGCCTTTTTCTCTGAAGCAGCCAGGATAAAATCCAGAAGAAGGAACAGAAAGCAGCCGGACAGAATGAGCCACAGAAGAAAAGCCATCGTGCGGAGCTGACGGTCGCTGCCGATACTATGGTAAAGTGCAGCATCAAACAGGATAAAGCGGGCAGCAATTAAAGCAATCAGAATATAGCAGATCAGACGAACCGTCCGCAAAATCTCCAGCTTTTTCATAAAGGAGGCTCCTTTCCCGGGTGAAAATCAGGTCACATCAGCGGAGCAGGCAAGCTCTTCAAAATGAAGGTATTTGTCGCCCGGAAGACCGCAGGCAACGGCTGATTTACGGATACGTGACGTAATTACACCACAGTTTTTGCGGGTTGAGGCAGCAAGAAGGATCAGATAACGGTCAGGCCCAATCGAAGTATAAGCATCGCTGTGGCGGATAGAGGAGCCGATTCCTTTCTTTACCGAAGCGGAATATCGGTCCAACCGGTCGGGATTCGAGAACGGCTCACCGTCTTTATTTGCAATGGTGCAGCAGAGAAGATACCAGCTCTTATTCATTCGGTGCATCAGTGCGTCTATACAGTGAAATACATCCAGAAAACCGGGATAGGAGCAGAAATAACCGCCCTTCTCCCCCTCACGGGCACCCAGATCCTTGCGGACATCTTCCAAGCTTCTGCCGGGACGGTTCAGACCCTCCTGCAGCTTGTCAATACGCTCGCGCAGAGCGGGTGTGGGATTGATGCCAAGCTCTTCCATATATAGGTGGGAAGTAGCTTCGTAAAGGGCCCGAGCTTCGGTATACCGTTCCTGTGCCATGCGGGCATCGATCTGAACGGTCTGCCATTCGTCCATTGGGTAGACGGCTGCGGCTGCTCCGGCAACCTCAAAAAGTTCCTCCCAGCGTTCCGTTTCTGTGAGATAATTGCACAGGGTATGGATGTTCCGATAATAAAGGCTCTTAAGCTCGGAAGCCTTTGCCAGACGCCAGTTTTCATCCAGCATAGGGAGAAATTCACCCCGATAGAAACTGCAGGCTTCTTTCAGCAGGGAGATTTTTTCTTCTGTATCTATACAATCCGCAGCTTTGGCAGAAAGAAGACGGAACTGCTCTACGTCGGTCTCCAGTGGAACATCATTATTCCACCAGACCAGACTGCGGTTGGCATCAACACAGACCTTGCCTTCACCCGCAATGGCTTCCATCCGTTTGCGTAGGCGGAACAGAAGAATGTTCAGGCTGCGGTTATCGGAGTCGACCTCGCCAGGCTGATATATGTTTGCGGTCATCTCTTTTTTGTTAAAGCCGTCTGCACCGCCCAGAAGGACCATCTGGAGAAGCTGCGTCATTTTTGAACTGCCATTCCGGTCAATCTGAACGACCTCACCGCCATAGCATACAGTAAATTCACCCAGCATACGGACGCTGATTATCTTATCACTCATCGCTTACACCGCCGTTATTCTAATCTCATCGTATATTATCTAAAGTGTTACATAATATACAAATTGAATTATAACATATTACTTTTTGAAATACAATCATGAACAGAAAAATCAGCAAAAAAATGTGGAAACAACCAAAAAGCTGTTTCCACACGGGAATTATCACAGAATTTATGCGGTTACCGTGAAGGTCACGACCAATGTTTCTGTTTCACCGCTGTCCAGAGTGACTGTCAGGCGGGCACTGTATTTTCCGGTACTGAGGCCTTTTACCGGGGTAAGGGTCCAGGTACTGTCATCCACCGTGCCGGCAGGCACGATCCCGCCATCAGTGGTACTGAGGGAGAAGGCACGGTCCTTATCCTCGGTAAGTTCTACGGAGGAGATAACGGCATTTGTACTTCCGTTATTTTCAAAAAGGATGGCCTGCGGAGAAACTGCGGAGTAGCCTTCTTTTTCGGATGAAAAAGCCGGGCCGGAAATCTCCACAAAGGCGTAGCTCTCAACAGAGGGATAACTGTTCTCCAATCCGTCCTGCACCGCAATTGCCCGCAAGACAAGACCTTTGCTGACCTTCACGGGGCCGGTATAAAGAGTTCCGTTTTCTGCAGTAGGATCAGAATTGTCGGTGGTGTAATATATGTCACCAAGTTCGGCAGTAATACTGACGGTCTGAGCTTCGGAATAAGTTCCAGAGGGCTGCGAGATGACCGGCTTCTGCGGACAGAGGGTCAGGGTAATTTTTTCTTCCTGCGTGACATGGGAAACTGTCAGTGTACCATCATTACGAATGAGGCAGTCTGCTGCTCCGGCGTCGGCAGAGCGGACGGCCAGGCCGTTAGCGGGGGTAATGGTCAGGACCGCATCTTCCGGCAGCCAGAGAACACCGTTATCATCTATTTCCAGGCCATCCAGGGTTACAGAGGTGCTGTAATCGCCGGCGAAAGTAATTCGATTGTAGCCGGCACGCAGGGCGGGCAGGACTTCACCATTGTTATTAAAGGTGTCTCCACCATTATCATATACCGTTCCGCCGTTATTGAACACGGTTCCACCGTTATTGTATATTATGCCGCGGTTGTTATAGGTAATGCCGCCATTGTTAAAGACAACACCGCCGTTATTGTAGATCGTGCCTCCGTCATTATAGATGGTCTCGCCATTATTGAACACGGTTTCTCCCGGCTGCACGTGGACGGCATTTTCCTTTTCCATGGCTTCGACATCCGGGTCTATAGAGATTACCGCCGGATTTTCCTCCACCGTTTGTACGGAATTGGCTGCATGGGCAACAGTGGACAGGCTGAATAGTATGGCCGCGGAGAGCAGTAGAACAGAAATGGAGCTGCGTTTCATCACATTGACCCCCTCCCGGATCGTTCCGGAAAAGTTATTTTCTTCAATTTACACTAATTTTCAGATGAAAGCAACAACTTTACAGAAGACAGTGATTTCTATGCTAGTATGCGGTATAATTACGGTAAGATAGAAAACAGTAATCCGACAGTTCAGCAAGAAGGCTGGCATGCGATGAGGAGAAAAGAATATGAGTCGAAATGACGCAATACTGCAGTATGAAAACGCCTTGAAGCTTGGACTCAAGTATTCGAAAGAAGCCATTGCTGCGGGTCGTTACCCTTACCCTCTGGTACTGGATGAGATCCTGGATGAATCACGCCTTGCCGCCCGGGAAAACGTGGGCACGGTGAATATCCCCTGTGAGCGCATTGTCGGCACGCGTTCTGCGGGACGGACAGCAGCTTTAGCTGGAAATTTTATGCCGCTTCTGAGCATGGATTCCGAATTTGCCACTAAGTGGATAAACCTCTGTGAAGCCCATCTGAGCGACGAAGGCATCCGGGACCCGATAAAATGTTTTGAATATATGGGACGTTTTTATGTCCAGGAGGGGAACAAGAGGACCAGCGTACTGATGAGCTATGGTGCACGGGATATTCCTGCCAATGTTATACGCCTGATTCCGGAATACCATGATTCGCCGGAGATTGCTGCCTACTACGAATTTGTACGGTTTTATCATCTTGCCGGCAGCTATGATGTTTTTTTCCGTCGGGCCGGGGACTATGAGAAACTGCTGGCCCGCCTGGGCTATTCGCAGGATCATATATGGACAGAATGGGAGCGACGGAGCTTTCATGCAGGCTTAATCCGATTTACCGATGCCTTCCGAAAGGTTTCCCCGGTAAGAGAGGCCTATGCTGTTTCTGAGGCGCTTCTTGCCTGGCTGCAGTTGTTTACCTTCCAGGATATTAAGGACCTGGGGACCGGCGAGCTGGAGAAAAAACTGATTGCCCTGCTCCCGGATGTGAATGCAGCGTCGGAAGAAACACCAATCGAACTGAATACACGGACTCTGGAAACCAATCAGGCAGGGGTAGGGCTGTTGGGACGGTTATTCGGTCGCCCAGCTTTGGTAAAGGCGGCATTTATCTATGCCTTTGAACCGGAGAAAAGCAGTTGGACCTACGCTCATGAGCTTGGCCGTCAGTATGCGGAAAAGCAGCTGGGAGACAGAGTACGTACGGGAACCTACCTCTGCAGAGGACGATCCTTTGATGAAGTGATGGAAGAAGCGGTAGCAGAAGGATATACTGTCATCTTTGCTACGACACCGCAGATGGTGGGGGCCTGCCGCCGTATGGCTGCAAAGTATCCACAGGTGCATATTTTTAACTGTGCATTGGACCACCCTTATTCTGGTGTGCAGCAATACTACAGCAGAATGTATGAAAGCCGATTTATCACTGGCGCTATAGCCGGCGCAATGGCGGAAAACGGAAAAATCGGTTATATCGCCAACTATCCTGTTCTGGGGACGCCTGCCAGCATAAATGCCTTTGCACTGGGCGTAAGAATGACAAACCCACGTGCCACTGTCCGTCTGGCCTGGAGCTGTACAGCTGGTGACCATGTGAAGGAGTTCATTTCGGAGGGAATCTCCGTGATCAGTAACCGTGAGGCATCCGATGCAGCCCACGCCCATTGGTCTATGGAATGGGGACTGTATAAAATCGGAAGCGATAACGACAATATGCCCCTTGCCATGCCCTGCTGGAACTGGGGAAATTTCTATGAAAAGGTACTACACATTCTGGCAAACGGGTATAAACCGGAGAGCGGGGTCCGACAGCCAATACTATGGTGGGGAATGGACAGCGGTGTGATCGACGTGCAGCTGAGTGAAACTCTGCCTTTTGGTGTGCATTCTCTGGCGGAGATTCTGAGAGAGGGCCTCATCAAGGGAACGATTGACCCTTTCCGTTCAAAAATTTTCGATCAGCAGGGCATTCTGCGAAGCGACGGAAGCAATGGATTGCAGCCGGAGACGCTGATGAATATGAACTGGCTTTGCGACAATATCGACGGGACGATTCCACCCTATTATGTGATATTGCCCCAGTCGCGGGCAATGACCCGTCAACTGGGCATTTATCGGGACGAGCTCCCCGTAGAAGATACCGAGGAGAAACAACGGTGAAAATACTGATGCTGGCGGACCATGAAAGTAAATATCTCTACGATTACTACCGACCCGGTATGCTGAAGGAGTATGATTTAATCCTTTCTGCCGGAGACCTGAACAGCCGCTATCTCTCCTTTTTGGTAACGATGGCAAGATGCCCACTGTTATATGTGCACGGAAATCATGACGGAAGCTATGAGCAGTTTCCACCGGAAGGCTGTGACTGTATTGACGGAAAGCTTGTAACGGTTAACGGGCTGCGTATCCTGGGTCTGGGTGGATCCCGCTGCTATAACCGGGGACCATACCAGTACACCGAACGGCAGATGCGGCACCGCATCCGGCGTATGACTTTTCCGCTGTATAGAGCCGGCGGGGTGGACCTGATTCTTACCCATGCACCGGTCCGCGGCTTCGGAGACCTGGAGGACCTGCCCCATAGGGGCTTTGAGGCCTTTCAGCCGCTGCTGGACAAATACCACCCGAAATATTTCGTACACGGTCACGTGCATATGAATTACGGCAGCAATCTTCCACGTACCCGGAAATATGGGGACACGACGCTGATTAACTGCTACGAAAAATACGTTATTGAGATATAGGAATAGAAGAAAAAACAAATTGAGCTCTTTTGGCAGGCAAATGCTTTTCAAGATATTGTGTTTTGTCTCTTCAAAATACGCAATATCTTTGAAATTGAAAAAAACGACAAAAAAATTTGTTTTTTTTGAAAAAAACGCTTGCTTTTAGGGAACTCTTTTGCTATACTTCTTAAACGCGAGTGAATAAAAGCTCAATTTTATAGGAGGAGGTGGCAAATACTACATGGCCAACATTAAATCTTCTGCCAAGAGGGATGAAAAGTCCAAGGAACTGCGCGCAAAGAACCGTGCTGATAAGACTGCCCTTAAGACCATGATCAAGAAATTTGACGCAGCTGTTGCCGAAGGCAACCGTGATGAAGCCGTCAGTGCCTATAAAGTTGCTGTTAAGACAGTTGACCGCGCGGCCGGCAAGGGTCTGTTGCACAAGAACAACGCGGCTCATAAGAAGTCCGCAATGTCTCTGAAACTGAACGAGATGGCATGAGATTAACAAATCTCTGAAAGTAAGGGAGCGCATTTATGCGTTCCCTTTTGCTATTTCCCAATCCTTTTCCCTGTGGGAAAATCTTTACATTATTTCCCTTGATTTTTCTTCCCGCATGTAATTGAATGGAAGCATACATTCTCCCCCATATTTGCTGAAGGAGTATGACATGAAGAAAAAACTGATGATGATCGTGAATCCGTTTGCGGGACGCGGCGGATATAAGACCAACTTTGGCGAAGCCCTGCGTGTACTGGACGAAGGCGGTTACGTTACTACTGTTTTTTTCACCGCAGGGCCAGGGGACGCTTCGGAACTGGCTTCTGCACATGCAGGGGAATATGATACCGTGGCCTGCATTGGCGGCGACGGTACGCTGAGCGAGGTGATCGCCGGTCTGATGCAGGTGGATAATCCTCCCCCGTTGGGCTATATTCCCATGGGTACAGCAAATGATGTCGCGACAACGTTGGAAATTCCCAAAAACAATACCATCGGCGCGGCGAAGCTGATCGTCAGCGGCGAGCCGCATCCTTATGATGTTGGCCGTTTCGGAGACGACCGGTATTTTGCTTACATCGCAGCCTTCGGCGCTTTTACCGAGGTCAGCTATGCCACACCGCAGGATCTGAAAAAGAACCTGGGCCACTTGGCCTATGTGCTCCAGGGTGCAGCGGAGCTCCAAAAGATCGAGAGCCAGCATGTGCGTATCGAATATGATGACGGCGTGATTGAGGACGATTTCGTTTACGGCAGTATGTCCAATTCCACCTCCGTAGCAGGCATCGTACGCCTGAACGAGGATATGGTACGTCTGGGTGACGGCTTATCAGAACTGGTACTGGTAAAGGATCTGTCCGACCCGCTTGATTTGGCAGAGCTGCTTTCTGCCGTTATCTCCCGCAGATTCGACAGTGAACGGCTGGTTATTCTGCACACCAGAAAGGCGAAATTCACCTTTGATCATCCGGTTACCTGGACAAGGGACGGTGAGGCAGGCGGCGCGCACCAGGAAGTGGAGCTGTCCAATATTGCCCGGCCGGTGGAGCTGATTTTCTGAAGTTTGCAGTGAAATTCCCTCTTGTGGATGGCCGCTGCGTATATTTTCGGTTGAAAAGCGTGCTCTGCCGTACTATAATCAAAAAGTTAATGTAAAAAATACCGCAGAGCATTCTGCGAACGAAAGGATCCCTGGATATGGAACGTCAGAAAATTTCCGGCCTTTATGCCGATCCTGCTGCCTTTGACGGCAAATATATGACTGTCTGCGGATGGGTCAGAACCATCCGTGATATGAAGAATTTCGGGTTTGTGGAACTCAACGACGGCAGCTGCTTCAAGCCTCTTCAGGTCGTTCTTGACCGCAGCACTCTCTCTAACTATGATGAGATTGCCCACCAGAATGTTGGTGCTGCCCTCATCTGCAAGGGTACTCTGGTCTGCACCCCCGGCGCAAAGCAGCCCTTCGAACTGAAGGCTGACGATATTTTTGTTGAGGGTGTTTCCACACCGGATTACCCCCTGCAGAAGAAGCGCCACAGTGTGGAATTCCTCCGCACTATTCAGCATTTGCGCCCCCGCACCAACCTGTTTTCCGCTACCTTCCGTGTCCGCAGTGTGGCCGCGCAGGCTGTACATGAATTTTTCCAAAGCCGTGGCTTTGTATATGTCCACACCCCTATCATCACCGGAAGCGACTGTGAGGGTGCCGGCGAAATGTTCCGTATTACCACCCTGGACATCGACAACCCGCCCCGCCTGGAAGACGGTTCTGTTGACAACAGCAAGGACTTTTTCGGTAAAGTCACCAGTCTGACGGTTTCCGGTCAGCTGAATGCCGAGAACTTTGCGATGGCCTTTGGCGATGTCTACACCTTCGGTCCCACTTTCCGTGCCGAAGTATCCTATACCCAGCGCCACGCTGCCGAATTCTGGATGATCGAGCCGGAAATGGCATTTGCCGATCTGAACGATTACATGAACACTGCAGAGGCTATGGTCAAGTACATCATCAATACGGTGATGGAGCGCTGCCCGCAGGAGATGGAATTCTTCAACAGCTTTGTGGACAAGGGCCTGCTGGAGCGTCTGCACAATGTTGTCAGCAACGATTTTGGCCGCGTCAGCTACACCGAAGCCGTTGATATCCTGCTCAAGAGCGGTCAGACTTTCGAGTACCCCGTGGAATGGGGCATCGACCTGCAGACCGAGCACGAGCGTTACCTGACCGAACAGGTCTTCAAGAAGCCCATTTTTGTTACCGATTACCCGAAGGAGATCAAAGCCTTCTACATGCGCATGAACGACGACAACAAGACTGTTGCCGCGGCAGACTGCCTGGTCCCGGGCGTTGGCGAGATCATTGGCGGCAGCCAGCGTGAGGAACGTCTGGACCTGCTGCTGGCCCGTATGCATGAGCTGGGCCTGAAGGAAGAGGACTACTGGTGGTATCTTGACCTGCGCCGTTACGGAAGCTGCCGTCACGCCGGCTTTGGCCTCGGCTTTGAGCGTATGGTAATGTACCTCACCGGTGTCAGCAATATCCGTGACGTGGAGCTTCATCCGCGTACGACCGGCAACGCCGATTTCTGATACGTTCCGGTTTGCTCTGTATGTTACAGCCGCCCGGCCAGACACCGGGCGGCTTATCCTATCCTTGGCGGAAAACCGCCTGACAGGGAGAAATATATGAAACAGAAACGTTTGACAACCTGCCTGGCCGTCGGCAGCCTGACCCTCGCACTGACTTTTGGCCTGTGTGCGTGCGGGAGCAATGCCGTACTCAGTGTTCCTGCGTCTGTTGGAATGACGAACACCGATGTGCTGGCCTTTCCGAGCTTCTTTTCCGTTCCGGCCCCGGATGAAACGATCGAACAGTTTATGGCGGCCGTGTACGGCGGTGACGCAGTTACCGCTGCGGCCCTTTCTGCGCACGGCGTGACGGACTGGCTCGGCCGGCCGGCGGCAACGGAATACGGTATCCGCCTGCAGGACCTGCTCCGCAGTTCCTGGAGCTACAGCATAAGCTCCATTACCCAGGACCAGAAGAACGCCACCGCAGTTGTACATATTACGGGGCTGGATGTAGAAAAGGCGGCGGTTTCTGCCCACAGCGGGCTGTATGCCCTGCTGGAGGAGCGGGTGACCGCTGCGGCCTCCTCTGCAGAGATCTACGGAAAAGACGGGAAGTATCGCCCGGAGGTACTGTCTGCCGCATTTGACACGCTGTTCCCTGTTCTGTTTGTCCCGGAGACCTGCACTACGGGCTTCGATGTCCCGCTGAGCCTTACGTATACGGATAAAGCATGGCAGGTTACGGACGTCGGGAGCCTTCAGGCGGCAATAACCGGCGGCGGAACAGATCCGGACTCCGATGCCCAGGCTCTGTACAATGCAGCCACGTCGAACCAGCCGCGGATCCGCATCCGTTATACCCTTCCGGAGGATTCGGCGGTGCCGGGCAATGTCCCCAATCCGGCAGGCTACGGTCTCAGCTATGACCCGGCCGAGGTCCTGACTTTGCTTCAGACTCCGGACGCCCGGAATCTGATCAACGGACAGGAAGTCGTCTTTCGTGAAGGCCTGGACTTCCTGCCCGGCGCACCTATCCGCTATTACCTGGATGAGACCATCCTTATGATTCAGTGGCAGGAGGTTACCGCAAAAGCTGTAGGAACCTATGCCGAGGTCTTTCTGGCGGATGCCTCCCAGATTCGCCGTAAGTTTGTAAACGATGTCTTCGGCGGATGGGACTTTGATGCAGCGACCAATCTGGCCATGCAGACCAATGCGGTGCTGGCCTCCGGCGGAGACCTGTACAACCACGGCCGGGCCTGTGGCATCGTGGTTTATAACCGGGAGATCTACCGCTTTGAACCAAACACCTGTGACACCTGTTACATCGACACCTCCGGTAACCTTCTGTTCTCCTACCGCTGGCAGTTTAGCGAGCAGGCAGAGGCAGAGCAGTTCATTGCAGAAAACGACATTCTTTTCAGTCTCTGCTTTGGACCGGTCATGATTCTGGATGGGGAGAACGTCACCCCGGAAAGCTATGCCTGGGGCGAAATCGATGACACCTATGCCCGTGCAGCACTCGGTCAGATGGGCGATCTGCACTACCTGACCCTGAACATCAACTGCCAGCAGCCAAATTACTATTACCTGGCTACTCTTCAGCAGGCGACGGATGCTATGCTGGCCCACGGTGTGCCGAAGTGCTATGCGCTGGACGGTGGCCAGACGGCCTCTACGATCGTGGCAGGCGAACTGATCAACCCGGTGCAGTTCGGTTACGAGCGAATGGTCAGTGATATCCTGTATTTTGCCTCAGCAATGCCGGAAAACGGCGGCTGAACAATTGTAAGTATGAGTTTTCTCCGTCAAAATTACTAAATAATCGCCTGTTATTTTGGATTGCCGCGTATGCAGAAATCTGCTAAACTATTAGCTGTATTTCAATGCATACGCGGCTCTCCATACTCTTAGCCGCGTATGACAGTAAAAAAGGAGGATACATGTCCCTGTGGCTTGGGGTGCGGCAGTGTGGAGACCTGTCGTAAGCGGAGATCATCTCTCCGTGAGAACGCCGAAGGAGGAGTCCCGGTGTTCAGAGCCGGTAAAGTATGGCAACTGTAACCCTGAAAAATGTAAAGAAGATCTACCCGTTTGTTAGTGGCGAAGAAAAGAAAAAGAAAAAGAAATAAAACGATGCTCCGGCGGAAAAGAAGGTCAACCTTCAGATTACCGATAAGGGCGTTGTCGCCGTACAGGAATTCAACCTGGACATCGCCGATAAGGAATTCATCGTTCTGGTCGGACCTTCCGGCTGCGGCAAGTCCACCACTCTTCGTATGGTCGCCGGTCTGGAAGAAATTTCCGAAGGCGAACTTTACATTGACGGCAAGCTGATGAACGACGTCGCTCCGAAAGACCGCGACATCGCCATGGTTTTCCAGAGCTACGCTCTTTACCCGCACATGACCGTTTATGACAACATGGCATTCTCCCTTACTCTCCGCAAGGAGCCGAAGGACGTCATTGACAAGAAGGTCCGTGAAGCTGCAGAAATCCTGGACATCACCCAGTACCTCGACCGCAAGCCGAAGGCACTGTCCGGTGGTCAGCGCCAGCGTGTTGCTATCGGCCGTGCAATCGTCCGTAACCCGAAGGTCACCCTGATGGACGAACCTCTGTCCAACCTGGACGCAAAGCTTCGTAACCAGATGCGTGCTGAGATCATCAAGCTCCGCGAGAGAATCGACTCCACCTTCATCTATGTTACCCACGACCAGACCGAGGCTATGACTCTGGGCGACCGTATCGTCATCATGCGCGACGGTTACATCCAGCAGATCGGCACCCCGCAGGAGGTCTTCAACTATCCCGCAAACCTGTTCGTCGCAGGCTTCATCGGTATGCCCGTTATGAACTTCTTCGATGCAAAGCTACTCCTCGAGAACGGCAAGTATTTTGTCCAGCTGGCAGACCTGAAGGTTGAGCTGGCTGCCGAAAAGCAGGCCCGCCTGGCTGCCAAGGGCGTCAAGCCGCAGGAAGTCACCCTGGGTGTCCGTCCTGAGCACACCGTGATTGGTGACAAGGGCGTTCCCGCTAAGGTCGACGTCAGCGAAATGATGGGTTCCTCCGTCCACCTGCACATCACTGCAGAGGGCCGCGATGTTATCATCATTGTTCCGGTTGTTGGCAATACCAAGCTGCCCGCCATGGGCGATACCCTCCACTTCAGCTTCGGCGGCGATGTGGCACACATCTTCAGCAAGGAAGATGAGCGCAATCTCGAGTGGTAATTCATCGGAAAATATCCTCAGCGGCTATTTCAGAGAGCACGGATCCGTGCTCTCTTTTTTTGTGGTGCTTATGACCTCTTCCCACCTGTATTCGTCGTTTTGTCCTACAGTTTTCCCGTTTATCGGTTTTTTTACGGCCGCTTGTCACTTTGTTGCCAAATGTGAAATTTTCTCTTGCTTTTGTGCGCTTCTTCTCATATAATCCACGGGATAAAAAAAGAAAAGGAGAAATACGTCATGAATCTTATTTACGGTATCAAAGACAAGCCCAAAGCCGGGCAGGTCGTTCTCTTCGCAATTCAGCAGCTGCTGGCGATTATGGCAGCTACAATTGCTGTTCCCGCAATCGTCGGTTATGGTCTGTCGGCTTCCGCTGCCATGTTTGGTGCAGGCTGCGGCACGATTATTTACCTGCTGTTCACCAGAAGCAACAGCCCCGTTTTCCTTGGTTCTTCCTTC
>JAZRWD010000246.1:0-4447 GCA_045599525.1 Candidatus Limivicinus sp.
CTCTATCCTGAGGTTCGTCTGGTCGTATCTGCTGAGCTTTACGGCTTCCCTGGCAGAATGGGCGAGATCAAGAAGATCTGCGAAAAGCATAATGCTCTCCTGATCGAAGATGCTGCCGAGGCCATGGGCGCAACGATCGACGGCAAACAGTGCGGCTCCTTTGGCGACTATAGTGCCGTAAGCTATAACGGCAATAAGATCATCACCGGCTCCTCCGGTGGCTGCCTGCTGACCAACAGCCTGGAGGATGCCAATAAGACCCGTAAATGGTCTACCCAGGCCCGCGAGAACGCTGCATGGTATCAGCATGAGGAAGTGGGCTATAACTACCGTATGTCCAATGTTATCGCGGGTGTGGTCCGCGGCCAGTACAATTACCTGGAAGAGCATATCGCCCAGAAAAAGGCCGTGTACGAGCGCTATGCCGAAGGCCTGAAGGGCCTGCCGGTTAAGATGAACCCCATCACCGAAGGCACCGAACCGAACTACTGGCTCAGTGCAATGATTATCGACAAGGAAGCCATGTGCAAACAGGTCCGCGGCGAGACTGAGGCCCTGTATATTGCCGAACCGGGCAAGAGCTGCCCCACGGAGATTCTGGATGCCATTGCTTCCATTAACGCAGAAGGCCGCCCTGTCTGGAAGCCCATGCATATGCAGCCCATGTACCGCATGCATGAGTGCATTGGCCGTGAGGGCTCCATCCGCTGCCGCACCAATGCCTACATTGCCGGCGGCGCCGAGGATGTCGGCGCAGATATCTTCGAACGCGGTGTCTGCCTGCCCAGTGACAACAAGATGACGGTGGAAGAGCAGGACAGAATTATTGAAGTGATTCGGGCTTGCTTTGAATGATGTAAATAAAATTTTTGTATAATGAGAGGATATAGGAAAAATGAAAATTCAACTTATGAACGTACAGCGTCAGCATGAAACTTATGCGGCGGAATATGAAGAAGCCGCACTGAAGGTGCTTCGTAGCGGTGGTTACATCGGTGGCCCTGAAGTGGCTGCTTTTGAGGAAGAATTTGCCGCATATGAAGGGGCAAAATATGGTATTTCCTGCGGCAATGGCACAGATGCTCTTGTACTGGCCTTAAGAGCGCTTGGAATCGGCAAAGGTGATGAGGTTATCACTGTTTCATGGACATTTTTTGCTACAGCTGAGAGCGTCGCTGCTGTCGGAGCAACACCGGTTTTTGTTGATGTCTGCCCAGATACCTATTGCATGAATCCGGCACTGATTGAAGCTGCAATCACCGAAAAAACAAAGGCAGTCCTCCCGGTTCATTTTTATGGAAACTCCTGTGACATGGACGCAATTCGTGCAATCTGCAAAAAACATAACCTTTATCTGATTGCGGACTGTGCACAGTCTGCCGGCACCCGCTATAAGGGCGAACGTAAGAATACGCTGGGTGATGTTTCCTGTTTCTCTTTCTTCCCGACAAAGAACCTGGGCTGCGATGGCGACGGTGGCATGGTTCTTACGGATAATGAAGAGATTGCAAAGTCCTGCCGTTCGCTTAAAGTCCACGGCTCCGGCAAGGATGGACTTTGGTCGCTAAAGCGCGAATACGCTATGCGCGGAGAGGAACTGCCGGCCAATATGCCCGTTGGCGAAACCAAGTATTACAACTATCTTATTGGTTACAATTCCAGACTGGATGCCCTTCAGGCTGCAATTCTGCGCAAGAAATTAACACACCTGGAAGAGTTTGTTGATGGCAGAAGAAATAATGCCAACCTGTTTAATGCCGCTTTTGCCGGGACCGGTTATGTGACGCCGACTGAAGGGGAGGACGCGTATCACTCCTACTATATTTATGCACTCAAACATGAGAACGCTTCTGTGATTATGAAGAAGCTGCAGGATAGCGGCGTGCCGTGCGGCACATATTATCCTGTTCCCCTGCATCTTCAGGGCGTTTTTGCAGAACTGGGATATAAAGAAGGCGCCTTGCCTGTAACCGAGGAACTCAGCAAGACCACATTTGCTATCCCCGTATTCCCGGAAATGTATGACGATGAGAGAGATTACATCATCGAACAGGTTAAGAAAGCATTGGAGGACTAAAACATGAAGTATGCACTGATCGGCTGCGGACGTATTGCCGTAAATCATATCAAGGCGTTAAGAAATAACGGGCTCGAATTAGTTGCCCTTTGCGACCTTTGCCCGGAGCACATCGACGTATTGTTAGAAAAAACGGATTTTGTGACTGATGCCCCGCGCTATACCGACTATAAGAAAATGGTTGATGAGCATCCTGAGCTTGAACTTGTCGCCGTTGCGACGGATAGTGGTGTTCATGCTGAAATCGCACTGTACTGCATTGATCATGGCATTAATGTAATCGTTGAAAAGCCAATGGCGATGTCGATGCAGGATGCAGAGGAAATGATTCATCGCAGCGAAGAAAAGAAAGTAAAGCTGGCTGTTTGCCATCAGAACAGGTTTAATATCGCCGTTCAGGAAATGCGCAAAGCTGTTGAGACGGGCCGACTTGGAAAGCTTTCTCATGGCTCGATTCATGTTCGCTGGAACCGCAATAAAGCGTACTATGAACAGGCTCCTTGGCGCGGAAAATGGGCATCGGATGGTGGTTCTTTGATGAACCAGTGCATCCACGGCATTGATCTTCTGCGTTGGATGATGGGAGACGAAGTTGAAGAAGTGTATGGCGTTACCCGTCAGCAATTCCATGATTACCTGGAATGCGAAGATATTGGTATGGCGGTCCTGAAGTTTAAGAACGGATCCATTGGTACCATTGAAGGAACCGTGAACGTCTATCCGAAGAATCTGGAAGAGACTCTGTACCTTTTTGGTGAAACAGGCACGATAAAGCTTGGTGGTACCTCATGCAACAACATCGACGTTTGGGATTTTGCAGATACGACGGAAGAAGATGACGGAAAATCCGGTCTGCAGGAAGCTACGTCCAACGTGTACGGTAACGGTCACACGAGTCTTTACGCGGACGTAATCGATGCGATTAAAAACGATAGAAAGCCTTATGTCGATGCGTATGCAGGAAGAAATGCGCTGGAAATTGTTCTGGCAATTTATAAGAGCCAGTTGACGGGCATGCCGGTCAAATTGCCGCTGGAGAACTTTGCTTCGACAGATTTAACAGGAATGTTTGGTGAAGGCTGCTTATAATCGAATAATTAGTGTTTAAACGCCGTAATTCATTCGATGTATGACCAAAAGTTTCTGACATTAAGGTAGCTGCAAGGAATTGTGTGTGAAAGAGAACAAACGAAATCAACCTGAGAAAATAATCGGTGTGCTTTGCATACTTGTCCTATTGCTATATCTAACAATGATGCTCAGGTTAACGGTTGGTGCTCGAAATAAGACGCTTTTTCCAACGGTACAATTAACGCCGTTTTGGTCTTATTTTTCGTATATAAAAGGGAATGCCGCCCTTGGACGGGAAATACTATTAAACATCTTCATGTTTGTACCCGTGGGTTTTCTTTTATCTGCAATAACAGAGTTATTTCGGCAAGTGCAAGGTAAAGCAACCGTTACTATTTTCTTTGTTGGTATAAGCCTGTCTCTATTCATTGAAGTTGGGCAGTACGTACATTGTGCCGGCTTGGTCGAATTTGATGATATACTCAATAACGGCATAGGAACTGCACTGGGGATTCTTGCCTATCGAGTTTTTCATTGGCTATGTCTTTGCTTGGGAAAGTATACAAATAGTTTTAGTTTGACGGACCGGCGGTTACGACTTGGGTTATTAGCCACAATCAGTTTTTTTATCTTCTTATTAGCGTTTGTTGCGTATAAACACTATTTACCGATAAACGAATACGAGCCAACAAAAGAGTTTGCCTTTCAAATAGACCAAGTCCAAATAGATGAGCATACCTTTTTTTCCGTAAGCGGTTTTGCCTTTTTATATCGAAAGACAGCGGGAAGCGTACCATTTCAGCTATTTGTCAAATCCGATGATGATCGGTTTGTTGAACTGCAGGTCGAATATGGTTTAGAAAGGCCCGACGTTAATGCATATTATTTAAGCAGTCGTGATTATACCTGTTCAGGTTTTAGAGCTTTTTCTGAAACCTGGCGACCGGACCAACAAAAAGAGTATGAACTATATATTCAATGGCGCGGGCAAGACCGTATGTCCACAGGCCTTTTCCTTAGCCAGATGCAGGTATGGCCTGTAGACCCAAAGAATTTTGTTCAACCAAATGTTGAAGGGTCTGACTTGGCATGTGTTGTTGCTGATGGCATTCCCTTAGCGTACAGTAATCAATATGATTTTTACGTTTACCAGTATCAGGGGAATTTATATTGGCTTAGTGCCTGGATTCCCGTAACACATAACTATGTATCTATCAACCTTTGTTCTCAGAAGTTGCCAGTAGTGGTGTAACTCCAAGATCACGATAGATCTGCTCCTGTTTTCTCAGCACTTCACCC
>JAZRWD010000247.1:0-3305 GCA_045599525.1 Candidatus Limivicinus sp.
CCGGCAGCCGATTTTTCCCAATTATCTCTGACAATTCTCAGGATATCTTTTGCATAGACTTCCGCTTCCGGTTTTGAAATGCCAAATCTCACTGCGGCATGTACGGCCAAATCGATATTGATCCTGTTGTCTTCCTCATCCACATTAAGAGAGAGCTCATCGCCATAAGGAACAGGGTTCACATCATACAAAGGCGAAAGAATCCACCCCTTGTCTGTTAGTATAAATGCGTGATTTCTCAGGTGGTCATCCGTATTGGTAACCGCCATATTGAAGACGATCCTCTTCCACAGCTCAACCAGATCCTTTTTAGGCTGTGCACCACAAGACTTGAGAAACGCCGCAATATCCAGATAGCTACTTCCATCTGCAGCAGAGGCGCCGTCTGTTTTTCCAAGAAGCGTCATCGCCGAAGCGAAGTGTACTCGTTTGCTTCCCTGCCGATCAAAGCGCTTTATTAGGAATGTGCTTCCGAGATGTGAAAACTTCTCAAGCTTTGCCTCCGGGACATTCAGGCCGCAGAGCGCAGCAAGCTCATGTGCTACCATTTCCCAAGCCCCGGTATCATTTTCATCGTTTTTTGATGGAAACTTTGCTATCCAAAGCTGATCCTTTGTATCTACTACGGTTGCTTTCGGTCTTGCGCCACCGAGAGAAGAACCGGGCTTAATGAGCTGATTCAGCCATTTTTCTGCTAAACCCGTTTCATCATTTTCAAAATTTCTGGAGGCTTCCCATAAGGTTAGGCTGATCCGAGCTGAAATCATCATATACGAGAATCGTCTTCTGATTTGCTGCCATTATTCAGTCCTCCTTGGTGCACGTTTCTTTGTAATCAGATTCATATCCTGCAGCTGTCTGCCCATCTCATCATCTTTGGCAACAAGAAGCAAATCTTTATCCATATTATTCAAGGCATGCAGTACCGCAGCATAAATCCCCATAGCAACCGACGGATCCCCTTTTTCAACCTTCCAGAGAGAAGCGCGGCTGATTCCGGCGCGTTCGGCGACCAACTCCGCAGATAAACTCCGTCTAAGTCTTGCAAGCTTAATTTGCTCTCCCATAATCTGTAATATTTCTGCTGTTCCCGGTAATATATTATACGCCGCTTTCTTCATTTTTAATTCACCATCCTTGTAATGTTTACTATTGTATACATAAACGGCAATTTTGTCAATGTTAGAAAACATTATGCATTCCGCAATGCTGTTCAAGCAAAGAGATACCGGAGTGATAATGGGTTAAGATTGGTTCAAGATTGGTTCAAGCCATGGAAACGGGCTACTCAGAACCAGTAATTTTGGCTTTGACTTTTCGGCAATATGTCTGAATTTTATAAATGAGAGAATCACAGATTGCCACTCTGAATGCCGGCTGAAAACCATATAACAGAAGCAAAATTACAGCGGGAAGAGCTTTTGAGGGCTCTTCCCGCTGTAATTTTGTGGTTTATGTATTGCTTAATCCGGTTAATCTGTCTTAGGCTGCGGAGCGGGATCAGATTGCGCGGGCAGCAAGGTTGCCGGAGGAAATGGCCTCGGAGATATTGAACGGAATGTCGCAGTCGCCTACGCAGACAACGTTGAAGTCGGAAAGCTCTTCGGCAAGACTCTTGTTGGGGAGCATATCCATGCCTTCCACAACGGCGTCGCAGGCGATGGTCTCGGGATAGCCGGCCACATTGGTAAAGGTGATCTCGCCGTCGCCGATGGCATCAATGGAGGCCTGAGGAATGATGCGCATGCCTGCGGTGAGGATAGCGGGCTTGATAAAGTCTCTGACGTTGACAGAGTGGCCCTTTTCAAAGTCTGCCATTGCGTCGGGGGTGATGATGGTGACCTTCTTGCCAATGTAGTTGAGGTAGATTGCGGTGTCGACGGCCTGGGCATTGCTGCCGTAAACGGTAACGTTTTCGCCCATCTGTGCGCCGAGCACATCATCCAGAGCAACGATCTTGGTGGTGCCTGCGGTCAGGTTCAGCTTGTCGCGCTTGCCGCCGACAGCCAGAATGACGGCATCCGGCTTTTCGCTGCGGACAAAGTCGGCGTCAACTTCCTTGCCGGTTACGACCTTAACGCCCTTGAGCTCCTGCTGACGGATGAGGTAATCACGCAGACGGCCGAGATTCTCGTGGGGACCCTTAACAGCTTCTGCAAAGGTGAGCATGCCGCCCAGGCTTGCTTCCTTTTCATAAAGGGTTACATCATAGCCGCGCTGTGCTGCAATGCGTGCAGCTTCCATGCCGGCGGGGCCACCGCCGATGACCATGATCTTCTTTTCCTCGGTTGCGGGGACGGGAACATAGCCCTCGGGCATGACCGGGTGGAATGCGCGCCAGTTGGCTGCGTTTACACGGCAGTGCTCCATGGTGTGGCCCTTAAGGTCAACGTCATAGAAGCAGTGCAGGCAGCGGGTGCAGGGGGCGATTTCGTCCAGACGGCCCTCGCGGAGCTTGTTGACATACTCGGGATCCACGCAGAGGGGACGGTTCATGATCAGGAAGTCGAACTTGCCGTCAGCAAGGGCGGAGTTGAACAGGTCGGGAGCTGCGGCGGGGTCGTTGTCTACGGGGCAGCCAACGGGGATGGAAACGGCCTTCTTGAATTCGGCAGCTACATCGTGGAAGATGCCGTAGCCGTGGTGAGTTGCGTTCAGGCGGCCGTCGAAGTGGCGCTTGAAGTCAAATACGTTGCCCTGAATGGAGTTGGAACCCTCAAGGCCGCGGGCGCAGAAGTACAGGTCGGAAGCAAACTGACCGATATGGGCGATCTGGGGAGCAATGCGGACATGAAGGCTGTCTGCACCGGCGGCTTCGATGCGCTTTGCAATCTCGATGCTTTCGGGCAGGGAGGTAAGCAGGCTGTTATCGAAGTTCTTATCATCCTGCTCAAGACCGTTGATCAGCACCTGAACGATAAAGTCCTTGCCGCAGCGGTTCTTGATCTCCTGAATGGCTTCGACGCAGAAACGGCAGCGGTTGTCCATGTTCTGTGCGCCGTATTCGTCGGTACGGTTGTTTCTTTCGCGGCTGAAGAAGGACTGACCCAGGTTGTTGGCTGCCATGTTCAGCTCGATGGCATCGAAGCCGTCGCGCTGCAGGGTCTCAGCCAGGTCACCGATGGTCTTGATCCATTCGTGGACCTTCTCGGTGGGATAGTTGCCGATGAAGGGCTCGGTATAGGTAAGAGGACCGACCGGGGAGCCCATGGTGCCGTACTGCCAGCCGATGGTGCAGCCATATTCGTGCAGTTTTGCGGTGAAGGCCTTAACATCAATATCCTCGTACTTGGGGCGCATGGGGC